>NZ_JACHMZ010000001.1:1821666-2187500 GCF_014205165.1 Micromonospora carbonacea
GGTGCCGGGCTACTACCACCGGCTGCTCGACGACGGGGCGGTCGCCAACTCCACGTGCTGCGCCAACACCGCCCCCGAGCACGCCATGATGGGCAAGCTCGTGGTCGACTCACTGGTCACCTGGGCCAAGGCGTACAAGGTGGACGGCTTCCGGTTCGACCTGATGGGCCACCACCCGAAGGCCAACATCTTGGCCGTGCGCGCCGCCCTGGACCAGCTCACCGTCGCCCGCGACGGCGTCGACGGGAAGAAGATCCTGCTCTACGGCGAGGGCTGGAACTTCGGCGAGGTCGCCGACGACGCCCGGTTCACGCAGGCCACCCAGGCCAACATGGCCGGCACCGGCGTCGGCACCTTCAACGACCGGCTGCGCGACGCGGTGCGCGGCGGCGGCCCGTTCGACGCCAACCCGCGCGTGCAGGGCTTCGCCTCCGGCCTGTTCACCGACCCCAACGGCGACCCCGTCAACGGCACGGCCGCCGAGCAGAAGGCCCGGCTGCTGCACGCCCACGACCTGATCAAGGTGGGGCTGACCGGCAACCTGCGCGGCTACCGGTTCACCGACTCGTCGGGCAGGCAGGTCACCGGGGGCCAGGTCGACTACAACGGCTCGCCGGCCGGCTACACGGCCGCGCCCGGCGAGGCGGTCACCTACGTCGACGCGCACGACAACGAGATCCTGTACGACGCGCTGGCGTACAAGCTGCCGCAGGCCACCTCGGCGACGGATCGGGCCCGGATGCAGGTGCTCGCCCTGAGTACGGTGGCGCTGGGGCAGGGGACCGGGTTCGTGACGGCCGGCTCGGAGCGGCTGCGGTCGAAGTCGCTGGACCGCAACTCCTACAACTCCGGCGACTGGTTCAACCAGATCCGCTGGGACTGCGCCCAGGGCAACGGGTTCGGCGCGGGCCTGCCCCCGGCGCAGGACAACCAGGACAAGTGGCCGTACGCGAAGCCGCTGCTGGCGGATGCGAAGCTGGTGCCGGACTGCGCGGCGATCGACCTGGCCGACGCCCGGTACGCGGAGCTGCTGCGGGTGCGCGAGTCGTCGCCGGTGTTCGGGCTGGACACCGCCGAGCAGGTGCAGAAGCGCGTGGCGTTCCCGCTGTCCGGCGTCACCGAGACGCCGGGCGTGCTCACCATGACCCTCGACGCCCGGGGGCTCGGCGGACAGTGGCGGTCGGTGACCGTCGTGTTCAACGCGACCCCGCAGGCGGCGCAGCAGACCGTGACCGGGCTGCGCGGGTCGGACGTGGCGCTGCACCCGGTGCTGCGGGCCTCGGCCGATCCGGTGCTGCGCACCGCCTCGTTCGACCGGGGCAGCGGGACGTTCACGGTGCCGGCGCGCAGCGTGGCGGTCTTCGTGCAGCGGTAACCGCCGTCGGCGTCCGCCCGGCGTACCCCGGGTGGACGCGACCGGCCCCCGCCACTTCCGTGGCGGGGGCCGGCTGTGTTGCGTCGTCCGTCAGCCGAAGCAGTTGGTGACGGTGCCGGTGCAGTTGTTGGGTCGGTTGCCGACGATGACCGTGGTGGGGTCGACGGCGGTGATGTTGGTGTTGGTGTTGATGCCGCCGCCGCCGTTGGGCGCGAGGGCGGTGTTGTTGACGATCTTGGCGTTGGTGAGGGCGACGGTGCCGTTGATGTTGCGGATGCCGCCGCCGAGGGTGGCCTTGTTCTTGACGATTTCGCTGTTGCGGACGGTGAGGCTGGCGGTGCCGCCGGGTCCTGCCGGGGTGAGGTCGACGTTGAGGATGCCGCCGCCGCCGATGCCGTCGGTGAGGTTTTCGGCGATCTTGCTGTCTTCGATGGTGACGGTGCTGGACAGCAGGAGGCCGGAGGTGTTGGCGATGCCGCCGCCTCCGCCGACGGAGGCGTTGCGGGCGACGGTGCTGTGGCGCAGGGTGAGTTGGCTGTTGAGCACGCCGATGCCGCCGCCGGTGACGCCTGTGGTGTTGTCCGTGACCTCGGTGTCGTCGAGGTTCACGATGCCGCCCTCGCTGGCGATGCCGCCGCCGGCGCCGACGGAGCGGTTGCCCGTGATCGCGGTCTTGTGGACCACGACGGTGCCGGTGAAGTTGTTGATCGCCCCGCCGGCCGCGCCGGCGGCGTTGCCGGCGATCTTGGAGTCGCTGACCTTGAGCAGGCCGGTGTTGTTGATGGCGCCGCCGGCCAGGATCGCGGTGTTGTTGGTGAGGACGCTGTGGTCGAGGACGGTGGTGCCCTCGTTCTCGATGGCGCCGCCGGCGGCCAGGGCGTCGTTGTTGACGAGCCTGGACTTGGCGATCTCGGCGGTGCCGCCGCGCTCGACCAGGATGGCGCCGCCGGTGAGGCCGTTGCCGCCGGTGAGGGTCAGGTCGCTCAGGCGCAGGTGGCCGCCGGAGACGACGTCGAAGAAGCGGAACGGTGCCGCGTTGGCGGCGCGGACGAGGGTGGAGTCCTCGCCCTTGATGGTGATGTTCTGGCTGATCGGTGGCAGGCCGCTGCCGCCGGGGCCGTTGTTGACGGTCAGGGTGTAGGTGCAGCCCCGGGCCAGCTTGAGGGTGCCGCCGTTGTCGGCGTTGGCCCGGGTGATCGCCGCGATCAACCGGTCCGGGTTGCACGGCACCTCCTGCACCCGACCCCAGTCCTCGCCCTTGCCGTCCTCGGCCTTGCCGTCCTCGCCCGGCCGTTGGCCACCGCGCTCGTCGCGCTCGTCGCGCTCCTTGCGGCCCTCGCGCTCGTCCCGACCGTAGCCGCCGTCGTCCTTGGCGACCTGCTCGGCGGTCGACCACTTCAGGTCGGTCAGCCGGTCCATGCCGGCAGCGCCGGCGCTGGTGGCGAAGCCGACCCCGGCGAGACTGACCACGCCGGTCAGGCCGGCGACGCCGGAGGCCAGCCACAGCTTCCGGCCGCGTGTCCGGGAGGTCGTCTCCCCGGCGGCGTCGTGGTTCTTCCGAAGGAAATTGGACATCGGAGTTCTCTGCCCTCTCTTCGTATCAGACAAGGTCGCTCCGCTACGGCGAGGCGCCCTTTGCTACAAATCGGTTGTAGCTACTGAAGAACACCGTATGAGAGTCTTCTTCACTACGGGCGCTTATCAGAAGAAACCCCACATTCGGTACGCGGCTCCCGGTGGCGGCGCTACCGCCCTCCGGATCGGTCGGCGCGGCGGCGGGCCGGGCGACGGTGTCGGGCCCCTCCCGCCGGACGGCGGGAGGGGCCCGATCGCTATGTGTCTCAGCCGAAGCAGTTGGTGACGGTGCCGGTGCAGTTGTTGGGTCGGTTGCCGACGATGACCGTGGTGGGGTCGACGGCGGTGATGTTGGTGTTGGTGTTGATGCCGCCGCCGCCGTTGGGCGCGAGGGCGGTGTTGTTGACGATCTTGGCGTTGGTGAGGGCGACGGTGCCGTTGATGTTGCGGATGCCGCCGCCGAGGGTGGCCTTGTTCTTGACGATTTCGCTGTTGCGGACGGTGAGGCTGGCGGTGCCGCCGGGTCCTGCCGGGGTGAGGTCGACGTTGAGGATGCCGCCGCCGCCGATGCCGTCGGTGAGGTTTTCGGCGATCTTGCTGTCTTCGATGGTGACGGTGCTGGACAGCAGGAGGCCGGAGGTGTTGGCGATGCCGCCGCCTCCGCCGACGGAGGCGTTGCGGGCGACGGTGCTGTGGCGCAGGGTGAGTTGGCTGTTGAGCACGCCGATGCCGCCGCCGGTGACGCCTGTGGTGTTGTCCGTGACCTCGGTGTCGTCGAGGTTCACGATGCCGCCCTCGCTGGCGATGCCGCCGCCGGCGCCGACGGAGCGGTTGCCCGTGATCGCGGTCTTGTGGACCACGACGGTGCCGGTGAAGTTGTTGATCGCCCCGCCGGCCGCGCCGGCGGCGTTGCCGGCGATCTTGGAGTCGCTGACCTTGAGCAGGCCGGTGTTGTTGATGCCGCCGCCGGCCAGGACGGCCGCGTTGTCGGTGACGGTGGTGTGGTCGAGGGTGGTGGTGCCGGCGTTGTCGACGGCGCCGCCGGTGCCGATCAGGGCGATGGCGTTGTTGTTGACCAGTTTCGCCTTCTCCAGGTCGGCCGCGCCGCCGGAGGCGACCCGGATCGCGCCGCCCTGGGGTGCCTGGCCGCCGGTGAGGGTGACGTCGGCAAGGCGCAGGTGGCCGCCGGAGACGACGTCGAAGAAGCGGAACGGTGCCGCGTTGGCGGCGCGGACGAGGGTGGAGTCCTCGCCCTTGATGGTGATGTTCTGGGTGATCGGTGGCAGGCCGCTGCCGCCGGGGCCGTTGTTGACGGTCAGGGTGTAGGTGCAGCCCCGGGCCAGCTTGAGGGTGCCGCCGTTGTCGGCGTTGGCCCGGGTGATCGCCGCGATCAACCGGTCCGGGTCGCACGGCACGTCCTGCACCCGCGCCTGTTCGGCGTCCCTGCGGTCCTCGCCCTTGCCGTCGGCCCGGCCGCCTCCGGCGGACCAGTCGTCCTGCCCGGACCACTCGTCCTCCCCGCCGGGATCCTGGCCGCCGTGCCGTTCGGCGTCCTCGTCGGCGTTCCTGCCCTCGTCCTGCGCCCGGCCGGCGTCGCTGACGTTCTGCCGGGCCGTCGCGGAGTGCTGGTCGGACAGCCGCTGCGCGTCGTCCGACGGGTCGTCGCGGGCGGCCAGCCCGCCGAGCGCCGCCAGGCCGACGACGCCGGTCAAGCCGGCCACGCCGGTGGCGACCCAGAGCGCCCGCCGCCTCTTCGCGGGTGCCGGCGGGACGGTGTGCACCCCGCCTTCGGGAGTCGTTTCGTCGTGGGACATCAGAGCCTTCCGCCCTTTCCTGCTACCAGAAGGGGCCGCACCGCGCGAAGGGGCGCGACCAGCTACAAATCGGTTGCAGCGTTCTGATGCCCACCGTATGAGAGGTTTCCTCGCGAGGAGGTCATATCCGAGTAAAGCCCGCATCCGCCCCGAAAGGGGCATCAACGGCACCCGCCGGACCGGTCGCCACACGGCGACGGGCCCCGCCCCGGGCGCGGCGACGGTCGGGACCGTCACACGCCCGCGGCGGGGCCCGTCGGGGCCGGGACCGGGATCAGCCGGGCAGGCGGGGGCCCGCCTCGCGCTGCTCGGCCAGCCAGGTCTCCACCTCGTCGGCCCGGCGCGGCAGCCCCGCCGACAGGTTGACCGCGCCGGTCGCCGTGACCAGCACGTCGTCCTCGATCCGGATGCCGATGCCGCGCAGCTCCTCCGGGACCAGGTCGTCCTCGGGCTGGAAGTAGAGCCCCGGCTCCACGGTGAGCACGTAGCCCTCGCCCAGGGTGCCGTCGCGGTACGTCTCCTTACGGGCGTTCGAGCAGTCGTGCACGTCGATGCCGAGCATGTGCCCGAAGCCGTGCAGCGTCCAGCGGCGGTAGACCGTCGACTTCTCGTCCATCGCCTCGTCCACGCTCACCGGCAGCAGGCCCAGCTCGTGCAGCCCCTCGGCGAGCACCCGCATGCAGGTGCGGTGCACGTCCTTGAACGCCACTCCCGGCCGGACCGCGTCGATGCCGGCCTGCTGCGAGGCGTACACGATGTCGTAGACCTGGCGTTGCAGCGGGGTGAACCGGCCGCCGACCGGCAGCACCCGGGTGACGTCGGCGGTGTAGAGGTTGCGGTTCTCCACCCCCATGTCCATCAGCAGCAGCTCGCCCGGCCGGGTGGTGCCGTGGTTGTGCACCCAGTGCAGGATCGTGGCGTGCTCGCCGGCCCCGACGATCGAGCCGTAGCCGACGTCGTTGCCGTCGTGCCGGGCCCGCAGCGCGAAGATGCCCTCCAGCAGCCGCTCCGAGACGCCCCGGTCGGCCGGCAGCACCCGGGCCACGTCCTCGAAGCCCCGCACGGTGGCGTCGATCGCGTCCTGGAGCTGGGCGATCTCCCACTCGTCCTTGACCAGCTTCAGCTCGGAGATCGCGATGGCCAGCTCCCGGTCGCGGGCCGGCTGGCCCTCCTCGCGGGGCCCGTCGTAGGGGCGCACGGCCGCGTCGACGCGGGCGTCGAAGCCGCGCAGCACCCGCGTGCGCCCCGGGGCCAGGTTGGCCAGCGCCGCGTCCAGCTCGGCCAGGTCGGCCGTGGGCAGGCCCAGCTCGGTCGACTTCTCCGCGAGGGTGTGCCGCCGGCCCACCCACAGCTCGCCGTGCCGGCTGCGGAAGAACTCGTCGTTGTCCCGCGAGGAGCGGGGCCGCACGTAGAGCACGGCGTCGTGCCCCGAGCCGTTCGGGCGCAGCACGAGCACGCTGTCGGGGTCGGGGTCGCCGGTCAGGTACGCGAAGTCGCTGCCCGGCCGGAACCGGTACTCGGTGTCGTTGGCGCGCGTCTTCTCCCCGCCGGTGGGGATGACCAGCGTCTCGCCGGGGAAGGCCGCGGAGAGCGCGGCCCGCCGCTTGGCGTGGTTGGGCACCTCCACCCGGGGGCCGACCGGCAGGGTGGTGTCCCGCCAGCCCTGGCGCATGAACGACAGGAACGCCTCCGGGAAATCCGGGTCGTGCGACTCGGTGCCGTCCGCCGGCTGGCCGTCCGTCCGGTCCTCGCTCATGATCCGCTCCCTCCGCCTCGTCGCTGGTCCAGACGGTACCCCGGCGCAGGCGCGAGCGGAGACCCTGCGGTGCCCGCGACGGTCGCCCGCGCCGCGTGGAAAGATGACCACCATGTGCGGACTTCTGGCCTTCTTCAGCGCTAACGGCAACGCCGCCGCCCACCGCGACCACATCGCGGGGGCGTTGGAATGCCTGCACCACCGCGGACCGGACGAGACCGGGGTCGAGGTGGTCGGCGACGCGGGCGGTCAGTACGCCGACGGGGTCTTCGCGCACAAGCGCCTGGCGATCATCGACGTGGCGTCCAGCCACGAGCCGCTGCCCTACGCGGGCGGGCGCTACCTGCTGACCTTCAACGGCGAGATCTACAACTACATCGAGCTGCGCGAGGAGCTGGTGCGCAACTTCGGCGCGCAGTTCGCCACCGCGGGCGACGGCGAGGTGATCGTCGCCGGCTACCACTACTGGGGCGAGCAGGTGCTCACCCGGCTGCGCGGCATGTTCGCCTTCGTCATCTGGGACCGGCAGGAGCGCCGGGCGTTCGGCGCGCGCGACAACTTCGGCATCAAGCCGCTGCACTACCTGGAGACCGTCGACGGGCTCTACCTCGCCTCCGAGAAGAAGGCGCTGCTGCCGTTCGCCCAGTCGGCGTTCGCCGGGGACGCCGGCATCGACACCGCCAACCTCAGCCACTACCTGACCCTCCAGTACGTCCCGGAGCCCGGCACCCTGCACCAGGGGATCAGCCGGATCGGGTCGGGGGAGTACCTCACCTGGACCCCGGGCGGCCGGATCGACGTGCGCCGGTGGTACCGCCCGGTGTTCCGGCCCACCCCGGTCAGCGACGAGTCCCGGCTCTACCACCAGATCCGGGAGACGCTGCGGGAGAGCGTCCGGATGCACATGCGCTCGGACGTGCCGGTCGGCTCCTTCCTGTCCAGCGGCATCGACTCCACCGCCGTGGTGGCCCTGGCCCGCGAGTTCAACCCGCACATCCTCACCTTCACCGTCGGCTACGACGTCCCCGGCTACTCGGAGATCGACGTCGCCCAGGACTCGGCCCGGCACCTCGACGTGACCACGATCCCGACCAAGATCGGGCCGCAGGACATGATCGGCGCGCTGCCGAAGATCGTCTGGCACCTCGACGACCCGGTGGCAGATCCGGCGCTCGTGCCGCTGTACTTCGTGGCGAAGAAGGCCGCCGAGCACGTCACCGTGGTCCTCTCCGGCGAGGGTGCCGACGAGTTCTTCGGCGGCTACACCATCTACCGCGAGCCGCTGTCGCTCGGCACGGTCAACGGCCTGCCCGGCGGGGTGCAGAAGGGGCTGCGCGCGGTCTCCAAGGCCATCCCGCAGGGGGTCAAGGGCAAGAGCTTCCTGGAGCGCGGCACCACCCCGATCGAGCAGCGCTACTACGGCAACGCCCGGATGTTCACCGAGGAGGAGAAGCAGCACCTGCTGCGCCGCTACGACCCCTCGGTGCGCTACACCGACGTCACCGCCCCGATCTACGCCGAGTGCACCGAGCTCGACGACGTCACCAAGATGCAGTACGTCGACCTCTACACCTGGCTGCGCGGCGACATCCTGGTCAAGGCCGACCGGATCTCGATGGCGCACTCGCTGGAGGTCCGGGTGCCGTTCCTCGACAAGGAGGTGTTCGACGTGGCGGCCACCATCCCGGTGGACCTGAAGCTCCCGCCGCGCTCCGACGCCACCAAGTACGCCATGCGCCAGGCCCTCCAGGGCGTCGTGCCGCCGGCCATCGTCAACCGCAAGAAGCTGGGCTTCCCCACCCCGACGCGGGTCTGGCTGCGCGGCGAGATGTACGAGTGGGCCCGCTGGGTGCTGTCCAACTCCGGCGCGGGCGACCTGATCGACCTGTCGTACGCGATGCGGCTGCTGGAGGAGCACAAGCGGGAGGAGGCCGACCACTCCCGCAAGGTGTGGACGGTGCTGATCTTCTGCATCTGGCACGCGATCTTCGTGGCCAAGACGCTCGACCCGGGCATCCAGCGCAACCAGTCGGCGCTGCTGACGAAGCCGGTCGTCGGCTCCATGGTCCGCTGAGCCCGGCGGCCCCGCGCCCCGCTGAGCGGGGTGGCCGGGGGCCGGCACGCCAAAGGGCCCCCGCCGTTTGCGGCGGGGGCCCTTTCCGCTCACCGCGCGCCGGCTCGGCCGACGGGCGGGCGCGGGGTCACACGCGGGAGCAGCTCACCGTCGGCAGCGAGCTCGTGCCGCTGGCGACGAAGCCGAAGGCGGTGGTCCCCTCCGGCGCGACCGTCCCGTTGTAGGGGCTGTTGGTGACCGTCACCGTCGAGCCCGACGTGGTGTACGTGCCGTTCCACAGGCTGTTGATGGTCTGGCCGGTCGACCAGGTCAGGGTCGCCTTCCAGCCGGTGAACGGCGTCGAGCCGTGGTTCATGACGGCCACCTCGCCCTGGAACCCGCCGGACCAGGAGCTGACCACCTTGTAGGTCGCCATGCAGTCACCGCCGGCCGGCGGCGTCGTCGGGGCGGGGGTGGTGGGCGCCGGCGTCGTCGGAGCCGGCGTGGTGGGGGCGGGGGTGGTCGGCGCCGGGGTGGTCGGGTTCGGGGTGCCGCCCTGGCCGATGCCGGTCACCTGGCCGTTGCCGCCGTCGAAGGTCACGTCCGAGCAGCCGAAGAAGTTCTCCTGGCTGTCCGAGCGGACCCAGCGCGAGTAGATGATGTGCTGGCCGCTCTTGCCCGAGGGCAGGTTGCCGCTGAAGTAGTAGTGCCCGTCGTTGGTGCCCGGCCCACCGCTCTGCGGCGGGTTGGTCACCGTGAGGAAGGGCTGCTCCTCCAGGTCGCTCCAGGCCAGGGGCCGGTTCGGGCTCCAGCTGTCCTTCGTCACGTAGAAGTAGAAGGTGCCCGGGTGGTGGGCCCAGTTGCTGTACGTGAAGTTGAACCGGGCGCCGGCCGTCAGGTGGGTCAGCGGCCAGTCGCTGCGGGCGGCGTCGTAGCCGCTGAAGCCGGTGTTGCCGCCGCTGCACAGCTTGCCGTCGGGGATGTAGCCGACGGTGCGGCCGCCGGCGTCCGAGCGCAGCACGCTGAACCAGTTGTACAGCGAGTTGGCCCCGTTCTGGGCGACCGCGGCCGAGCAGGCCGGGTTGTTCGGCTTGATCTCACCGGTGGGGGCGAGGCCGTCCTTCCAGCACAGGTAGGTGCGGGCGCCGGGGGTCATCGACGCGCCGTGTGCTTCTGCCGGGTCGGGGCTGGCCACCACGGTGGCGGCACCCGCGGCGAGGGTTGCGGCCGCGATGAGCAGCGCGGCCGTGCGGGAACGGGTCACGGGGTTCTCCTGACTCGCGGAACGACCGCACCGGCCGTTCCGCTGGGACGAGCGGATGTCACGATCGCGGTGCCGCGCCCATGCCCGTGGGCCGACGGCGCGCGTCACCGACGGTCCGCCTCGGCGGACCGGTGTGCCCCTCGCGCTGGCTCTCTCCCGGCGCCGGCGGACGCGACAGCCCCTCGCATCGACCGGCAGCGTCATCTCACCACGCCGAAGCCGACCGCCGCAATAGTTGACTGTCGATGATATCCGGGTCCCGCCCGGTCCGTGGCCCTGCCAGGTGGGGGTTCGGTGCCGGCGTCGCCGCCAGGTAGGAAAGGATCGGGGTACGACAGCGGAGGCGACGGAAGGGCCACGATGGGATACGCGGTGGTGCTCGGCGAGGCACTGATCGACCTGCTCGACGGGGAGTGCGACGGGCAGCCCGTCTTCCGGCAGGCGATCGGCGGCGGCCCGCTCAACGTCGCCGTCGGGGTGGCCCGCCTCGGCGGGTCGGTGCAGTTCGTCGGGTCGCTCGGCGACGACGCGCTCGCCGACCGGATCCGCGCCTTCCTGACCGACGCGGGCGTCGGGCTGGCCGGCGCGGTCACCCTGCCCGCCGCGACCGCCCTGGCGGTGGCCACCCACTCCGGCGCGGAGCCGGACTTCCGCTTCTACGGCGAGCCGCCGTCGTACGGGCTGCTCACCGCCGACGCCCTGGACGTGGACCTGGTCGGGGCAGCGGACGTGCTCTACTGCGGCTCGATCGTGCTGCTGTCGCCCGGCGTGCTCGCCGCCGCGCGCCGCGCCTGGTCCGTCGCGGGCGGGCTGCGGGTGTTCGACCCGAACGTCCGGCCCCGGCTGCTCGACGGCCCGGCCGCGCTGGCCGCCCTGCGCGGGACGGTCGCGGAGTTCGCCGCCTCCGCCCACCTCGTCAAGCTCAGCGCCGCCGACGCGGAGCTGCTCTATCCCGGCGAGCCGGTCGAGGGGGTCGCGGCGTACCTGCGGGAGCTGGGGGCGGCCACCGTCGTGGTCACCCTCGGCGCGGACGGCGCGCTGGTCGCCGCCGCCACCGCCGATCCGGTACGCGTGCCCGCGCCGAAGGTGCACGCGGTCGACGCCACGGGCGCGGGCGACTCGGTGATGGGCGCGCTCGTCGCCGGGTTGCTGGCCGACGGGGAGCCCACCGACCCCGCCGACTGGCACCGCCGGGTCGCGTTCGCGCTGCGCGTGGCCGGCCTGGTCTGCGAGTCGCCGGGCGGCGCGGTCGCCATGCCCACCCGCGCCGAGGTCCTGACCCGCTTCCCCGGTTGACCCGGCGCGGGGCGGCCCGTGCCGGCGGGCGGAACGTCAGCCGGTGCCGTCCAGTTCGGCGTAGCCGCGGCGGGCGGCGGTGAGGGCGGCGCGGGCACCGAAGGGCGCCTCGGCGGCCACCCGCTCCGGCGGGGCCCCGCCGGTGTGACCGGCCCGGATCAGCCAGGACAGCTCGGCAAGCTGCGCGTGCTGGGCCCGGACGAACTCCGGGTCGACCAGCTCGCCGTGCCCCGGCACGACCACCGTGCCCGGGGTGGTGAGCCGCAGCACCTCGGCCAGCGCGTCCGGCCACTGCAACGGATACGACTCCTCGAAGGCCGGCGGGCCGCTCTGCTCCACGAGGTCCCCGGCGACCAGCACGTCCGCGTCCGGCACGTGCACCACCAGGTCGGCGTCGGTGTGCCCGTGGCCCGGGTGGCGCAGCACCACCCGCCGGCCGCCCACGTCCAGCACCGTCTCCGCCCGCACGACGTGGGTCGGGGCCAGCAGCCGGGTGCCGGCCAGCTCGGCGGCCAGCTCCGGCCGGTCGGCGCGCATCTCCTCGTACGCGGCCCGGCGCAGCTCGTCGGGGCGGTCCCGCAGCGCCACGGCGGCGGCCTCGTGCGCGTAGACCGGTCGGGCCGGGTCACCGGCGACGACGGCGTTGCCGAAGCAGTGGTCGAAGTGGTGGTGGGTGTTCACGATCGTCCACGGGTGCGGGGTGACCGCGCGGGCGGCGGCGACCAGCTCGGCGGCCTGCCCGGCGGTGGAGAGGGTGTCCACCACCAGCGCCGCGTCGTCGCCGACGACCAGCGTGACGTTGACGTCGAGCAGCGGCTCGCGCAGCACGTACACCCGGTCGGCGGCCTCGACGAACCGCGCCGTCACGGCGTGCCCGCCCCGGCCGGCGCGCCGGTGGCCCGCGCGACGAAGCGCCGCCGGTCGACCAGCACCCGCTCCACCCGCCCCCGCGCCACGTCCCGGCCGGCGTCGTCGGTGACCGTCACCTCGAAGCCCAGCCGCCGCCCGTCGACGTCCGTGAGCCGCGCCTGCGCCACCACCGTCCGCCCGACCGGCGTGGCGGCGAGGTGGTCCAGCTCGACCCGCGTCCCGACCGTCGTGCCGCCGGGCGGCAGCGCCCCGGCGGTCGCCGCGACCGTGGCCGCCTCGGCCAGCGCGACCACCCGGGGGGTGCCCAGCACCTCGACGTCACCGGAGCCGGCGGCGAGCGCGGTGTCGGCGTCGGTGACGGTCAGCTCGACGCGGGCGGACCGGCCCGGCGCGAGGGAGTGCTCCGACTGCTCCTGCATGGCCACAGCCTAGGTGGTCGGCGTCCGCCGTTCCGGTCGCCGCCACGCACGGGGCGGGGCCGTCGCCCGCGCCACGGGGAGGACCGCCGCCCGCGCCACGAGCCGTCGGGGGCGTCGTCTCGGCGGCGGGCGGGGCCGCCGTCCGCGCATCGGGCGAGGTCCGCCGTCGACCGGCGAGGCCGCCGTCGGCGGGAAGGCCGCCGCCGCTAACCTGGACGGCGATGGCCGTCGTGACTGACCCCCAGCCCCCCGCCCCCACCGGACCACCGGAGCCCTCCGACGGCGGTCGTCGCCGCGTGGTCGCCATGGCGGCCTGGGCGGTCGCCTTCGTGGCCGGCTGGCTCGTCATCGGCCTGCCCACCGACCCGGCGTACGCGTTCCTGTGGATCTGGGCGGCCACCATCGCCTGGAACTCCCGCCGCCCGTGGCGCAGCCACCTGCGCTTCGCCCGCGACTGGGTGCCCGTGGTGCTGCTGCTCGCCGTCTACAACCTGTCCCGGGGGTTCGCCGACAACGGGGCCACCCCGCACGCGATGGAGCTGATCGTCGCCGACCGGTTCATGTTCGGCTGGGCCACCGGCGGCCAGGTGCCGACGATCTGGTTGCAGGAGCACCTCTACCGTCCCGAGGTGCGCTGGTGGGACGTGCTGGCGAGCTGGGTGTACTTCTCGCACTTCGTGGTGGCGCTCGCCGCCGCCGCCGTGCTCTGGATGCGCGACCGGCACCGCTGGGCGGCGTTCATGCGCCGCTGGGGGTTCCTGTGCGCGTCGGGGCTGGTCACCTACTTCCTCTACCCGGCGGCCCCGCCCTGGTGGGCGGCGCAGAACGGCCTGCTCACCGAGGTGGCCCGGATCTCCACCCGGGGCTGGAAGGCGTTCGGCATGCACGGGGCCGGCAACCTGCTCAACGCCGGGCAGATCGCGTCCAACCCGGTGGCCGCGATGCCGTCGCTGCACACCGCGTTCGCCCTCTTCGTGGTGGTGTTCTTCCTCCGCTCGGCCCGCCGCCGCTGGTGGCCGCTGCTGCTGGCGTACCCGCTGGCGATGACGTTCACCCTGGTCTACTCCGGCGAGCACTACGTCATCGACGTGCTCGTCGGCTGGGCGTACGTGGGGCTGACCTTCCTGGCCGTCGGCCTGGGGGAGCGCTGGTGGGCGGCGCGCCGGTCCCGCCGTACCCCCGGCTCGGGGCCGGCCGACGGCGGGCCGGGCGGCGCGGAGCCGGCCGACCCGGTCGCCGACCCGTCGGCGGTGCCGGCGACCCGCTGAGCCGCGTCCCCGCACCCGACCCGGCCGCGTTGCGGCTCAGCGGGCGCGGTGGGCGGCGTGCGCCCGGGCCGTCAGCTCCGCCGCCAGCCACCACGCCTCGTCGAGGTCGCGGTCGAGGGCGGCGGCGCCCGCGCCGCCGGCCGTGTCCGCGTGCACGGTGGCCAACCGCAGCCGCCGCTGCGCCGGGCCCTGGGTCACCCGCACGCTCTGGATCCGGGCGTACGGCACGACGGTGAGCTGCCGGGTGAGCAGGCCGGACCGGGCGGCGAAGACCCGCTCGTCGAGCCCCGCGCCGACCGCGCGCCAGCCCAGCGGGCGCAGCCACCGCGCCCGGGCCGGCGGGAGGCCGGTCGCCAGCCCGCCCAGCCGCACCCCCGGCAGCACCTCCGCGACGATCCGTTCGCCCGTGTCCTGGTCGCCCACCGGCAGCAGCCGGTCCGGCCGGTTGCGGTCGTCGGCCTCGCCGCCGGAGTAGCCGGCGACCTCCAGGCGCAGCCGCAGCCAGCCCTTGGCCCGCCAGAGCAGCGGCCAGGTCACCCCGACGGTCTGCACCCGGTTGAGCGGCACCGTCTGCGCCCGGGTCTCCAGCAGGCCGTTGCGGACCCGCAGGGTGCCCTCGTCGCGGGCCAGCCGGAAGTTCCAGTCGTCGAGCACCCGGCGGATCGGTTGCAGCAGCACGCCGGCCATCGCGGTGACCGTGCTCGCCACCGCGATGAACGACCACGAGCCCTCGGAGAGGAACTGCGCCACGACGAAGGCCACGCCGAAGGGGAGCAGGAACGCCTGCGGGGTGAGTAGTTGGCTGACCAGCAGGTCCCGGTTGGCCACGGCGTGCAGGGCGCGCCCCGGCGGCACGGGCGTGACCGCCGGCCCGGCCGGGGCGGACGGCTGCGGCGCGGCCGCCCCCGGGTGCGGCGCGGGGCCGGCGAGCGCGAGCAGCCGCTGCCGCAGGGCGGCGGCCTCGGCCACCCCCAGGTAGGCCAGCGGCGCCTCGGTCTTGCCGCCGCCGACCACCTCCAGCCGCAGCTCGGCGAGGCCGGTGAGCTGGGCGAGCAGCGGGCGGACCACCTCGACGGCCTGGAGCCGCTCCAGCGGAATGGCCCGGGTGCGCCGCCACAGCAGCCCCTCGTAGACGCGCAGCTCCCGGCCGACCACGTGGTAGCCGGTGTTGTACCAGCTCACCACCGCCAGCACCGTCGCGCCGAGGGCGAGCACGGTCGCCATCGCCGCGAACCAGCCGAAGCCGACCCGCGACAGCGTCGACCAGGACAGGCCCGCGATGACCACGACCAGCGACTTGGCCCCGTGCAGGGCCGGGCTCAGCGGGTGCAGCCGCCGCCGGGGCTCCGCGCCGCCGCCGTCGGGGTGGCCGTGCGGCGTCGGCGGCGCGGGGGGCGTCGGCTGGTGGTCGTGCGGCGGGCCGGCGGCCGGATGGTCGGGGCGGGGCGCCGGCGGCACCTCGGCGGCCGGGCCGTCGGGGTGGGGCGCCGGCGGCGTGTCGGTGGCCGGGCGGGGCAGCTCGGGGCCGGGGCGGGTCACAGGCCCTCCGCGCGGTCCTCGCCGAGGGCGGTGAGCCGGTCGCGCAGCCGGGCCGCCTCCGCCGGGCGCAGGCCCGGCACGCGGGCGTCGCTGGCCGCCGCGGCCGTGTGCAGCTGCACCGTCGCCAGGTCGAACGCCCGCTCCAGGGGCCCCGCGCTGACGTCGACGAACTGCATCCGCGAGTACGGCACGATGGACAACCGGCGGACCAGCAGCCCGTGCCGGACGAGCAGGTCGTTCTCCCGCTCGGCGTAGCCCCAGGCGTGCACCGCCCGGACGATCGTGACGACCCGCCACGCCCCGGCCAGCACGACCGCGCCGATCCCCGCCCCGAACAGCCAGAGCCCGCTCACCGCCCAGCCGACCGCCAGCGCCAGCAGCGCCACCCCGAGCAGCGCCGCCAGGCGCAGCAGCTCGACCCAGATCAGGTCGGTGGAGACCGACTGCCAGCGCACCGTCGCCGGCCACGGCTCCAGGGGCCCGGGCGGGTGTGCCGCCTGCGGCCCGAAGGCCGGGTGACCCGCCGCGGCGGGCGGGCCGGGCGAGGGCTCGGTGGGGGGTGGCCCGACCGGGTACGCGGCCGGGGGCGGGCCGGGCGGGGGCCCGGAGGGGTGCGGCGGGGGGCCGCCTGGGGGCTCGCCGGTCACCGGGGACGTCCGCTGCGCGCGCTCACCCGTCGAGCGTAGGCGATCCGGCCAGTGGCGCGACCTCCCGGAGGAAGCCCCGCGCATCGAGGAAGTCGCCGAGCGAGGCCCGGTGGTCGGCGCAGGCGAGCCAGGTCTTGCGCCGGTCGGCGGTGTGCAGGCGGGGATTGTTCCAGCGCAACGCCCACTCCGCCGGGGCACGGCAACCGCGCGCCGAACAGATCGGCGCGTCGCCGGTGGAAGGGGGGAGGCTCATCCGGGCCAGTCTAGGAGCGCCGGGCGGGAGATTGAGCGCCGGGCGGCCACGGGGGGAGCCGCCCGGCGACGGGGTGAATGGTACACACGCCGGACCCCCTGCTGTAAACCCGTGACCGGCGATTCTCCAACCCCGGGACGGCGTGGCGAAAATCGGCTTCTCCCCGCCTCGGCACTCAGCCGGGCATGCGAGTCTTGATACGCACCACGCACCACGCCGCGACGATCGACAATGCTGTGGAGGACCGGTGGCCCAGCCGACCACGCCCGACGCCCCGACGCCGAACGGCAGCGCGCCGCCCCCGCCCCCGTCCGCCGCGCCGCCGACGAGCACCCCCGCGCAGGACGCGACGCTGCTGGAGAAGGCGCTGTTCGAGATCAAGCGGGTGATCGTCGGGCAGGACCGGATGGTCGAGCGGATGTTCGTCGCGCTGCTCGCCCGGGGGCACTGCCTGCTGGAGGGGGTCCCCGGGGTGGCGAAGACCCTGGCCGTGGAGACCCTCGCCCGGGTGGTCGGCGGGTCCTTCGCCCGGGTGCAGTTCACCCCGGACCTGGTCCCCGCCGACATCATGGGCACCCGGATCTACCGGCAGTCCAGCGAGAAGTTCGACGTCGAGCTGGGGCCGGTCTTCGTCAACTTCCTGCTCGCCGACGAGATCAACCGCGCCCCGGCGAAGGTGCAGTCCGCCCTGCTGGAGGTCATGAGCGAGCGGCAGGTGTCGATCGGCGGCCAGACCCACCCGGTGCCCGACCCGTTCCTCGTGATGGCCACGCAGAACCCGATCGAGCAGGAGGGCGTCTACCCGCTGCCCGAGGCGCAGCGGGACCGCTTCCTCATGAAGATCGTCGTCGGCTATCCGACCGACGCCGAGGAGCGGGAGATCGTCTACCGGATGGGCGTGGCCCCGCCCGAGCCGGCGCGGGTCTTCGACACCGCCGACCTGATCGCCCTGCAACGCAAGGCCGACCAGGTCTTCGTGCACAACGCGCTTGTCGACTACGCGGTGCGGCTGGTGCTGGCCACGCGTACCCCCGCGGAGCACGGCATGCCCGACGTCGCGCAACTGATCCAGTACGGCGCCAGCCCCCGCGCCTCGCTCGGCCTGGTCCGGGCGACCCGGGCACTGGCGCTGCTGCGCGGCCGCGACTACGCCCTGCCGCAGGACGTGCAGGACATCGCGCCGGACATCCTGCGGCACCGGCTGGTGCTCAGCTACGACGCGCTCGCCGACGACGTGCCGGCCGACCACGTCGTGCACCGGGTGATGTCGACGATCCCGCTGCCGTCGGTGGCCCCGCGCCAGCAGGCCACCCCGGGCGGCGCGCCGCCGGCCACCGCCGGGTGGCCCGGGCAGCGGCCGTGACCCCAGCCGACCCCCACCCCTCACCGGGCACGCGAAGCCCGATCTCGCCCGCCGCCGCGCCCCGCAGCGAGGCGGTGCTGTCCCGGCTCCAGCTGCTGGTCACCCGCAAGCTCGACGGCCTGCTCCAGGGCGACTACGCCGGCCTGCTGCCCGGCCCCGGCAGCGAGGCGGGGGAGTCGCGCGAGTACCGCCCCGGCGACGACGTGCGCCGGATGGACTGGCCGGTGACCGCCCGCACGACGATGCCGCACGTGCGGCGCACGGTGGCCGACCGGGAGCTGGAGACGTGGCTCGCCGTGGACCTCTCGGCGAGCCTCGACTTCGGCACCGGTCGGTGGCTCAAGCGGGACGTCGTGGTGGCCGCCGCCGCCGCGCTGGCCCACCTGACCGTGCGCGGCGGCAACCGGATCGGGGCGGTCGTCGGCAGCGGTGGCGACCCGCAGGCCCCGGCCGGCCGCCGGCGCGGCGCGACGCCCCCGCCCGGCCCGGGGCGGCTGGTGCGGCTGCCGGCCCGGGGCGGGCGTCGGGAGACGCAGGGACTGCTGCGGGCGATCGCCGGCACCGAGATCAGCCCCGGGCGCAGCGACCTGGGCGCGCTTGTCGACGCCCTGAACCGGCCGCCCCGCCGTCGCGGCGTCGCAGTGGTGATCTCCGACTTCCTCGCGCCGCCGCAGCAGTGGGCGCGTCCGCTGCGTAAGCTGCGGGTCCGGCACGACGTGCTGGCGATCGAGGTGGTCGACCCGCGCGAGCTGGAACTGCCCGACGTGGGGGTGCTGCCGGTGGTCGACCCGGAGACCGGCGAGCTGCACGAGGTGCAGACCGCCGACCCCCGGCTGCGCCGCCGGTACGCCGACGCCGCGACCGCCCAGCGGGCGGAGATCTCCGCGCAGCTGCGCGGGGCCGGCGCGGCCCACCTGCGACTCCGCACCGACACCGACTGGCTGCTCGACATGGTGCGCTTCGTCGCCGCGCAGCGGCACGCCCGCACCCGGGGGACGACACGATGATCCGTTTTCTGCAACCGTGGTGGCTGCTGGCCGTGCTGCCGGCGCTCGCCCTCGCCGCGCTGTACGTGTGGCGGCAGCGCCGCCGCCGGGCGTACGCGATGCGGTTCACCAACGTGGACCTGCTGCGCACCCTCGCGCCGAAGGGGCTGGGCTGGCGGCGGCACGTGCCGGCGGTGGCGTTCCTGCTCTGCCTGCTGGTGCTCGCCACGGCGCTGGCCCGGCCGGCGATCGACACCCGGGAGCCGCTGGAGCGGGCCACCGTCATGCTGGCGATCGACGTGTCGCTGTCCATGCAGGCCGACGACGTCGCGCCGAACCGGCTGGAGGCCGCCCAGGAGGCGGCCAAGCAGTTCGTCGGCGAGCTGCCGCAGACCTACAACCTGGGTCTCGTCTCGTTCGCGAAGGCGGCGAACGTGCTGGTGCCGCCCACGAAGGACCGGGACGCGGTGACCGCCGCGATCGACGGGCTGGTGCTGGCCGAGGCGACCGCCACCGGCGAGGCGGTCTTCACCTGCCTGGAGGCGATCCGGTCGGTGCCGGCCGACGGCGCGGCGGGCATCCCGCCGGCCCGGATCGTGCTGCTCTCCGACGGGTTCCGCACCTCGGGGCGGTCGGTGGAGGAGGCGGCCGCGGCCGCGCAGGCGGCCAACGTGCCGGTCTCCACCATCGCGTTCGGCACCGACGACGGGCAGGTCGACATCGGCGGCCAGTTGCAGCGGGTCCCGGTGGACCGGATGGCGTTGGCCGAGCTCGCCGAGACGACCGAGGGCTACTTCTACGAGGCCGCCTCGGTCAGCGAGCTGAAGCAGGTCTATCAGGACATGGGCAGCTCGATCGGGTTCCGCACCGAGCCGCGCGAGATCACCCAGTGGTATGCGGGCCTGGCCCTGCTGCTGGCGCTGTGCGCGGGCGCCACCAGCCTGCTCTGGACGTCCCGGCTGATCTGAGGCCGGGCGTGGCGGTCCGCACGGGCGGCCCTGACGCGACCGCCGCGCCGGGGCCGCCGGCCGGTGCTGGGCGGCCCTGAACGCGGTGGCCTGGTGCGCGGTGGCCTGGTGCGCGGCTGCCCGGTTCGACGGCGACCTGCGTGCGCGGTCACCGCCGCCGGGCGGGGTCTCCGTGCCGGCGCGGTCAGTGGCCGGCGCTGGCCAGCACGAAGACGACGGCCACCCAGACGGCGGCGAGGGTGAAGCCCAGCGGGGCGACGTAACGGCTCATGGGAAGGCTCCGGTGGCGACTGGACGGTCCATGTTGCGTGGTGGACCGTGAGGGAGGACTGGGCGCGCACACGAAGTCGTGACCGGGGTGCCCCCTCCCCGTCCTGGGCGGACGGCGCTGCCCGGTCGCCACCTTCGGCCGAGGGCCGAGGGGCGGGCGGTGCGGAAGGAGCGGAGCTGGGTCAGCTCACCTGCTGAGTCGTGGCTCAGCGGGGCTGACGTTCGGCCCGGCCACGACTGGGAGGATCGCTATCTCGCACAGCGATCACCTCCTGCGGTCGGCCTGGCCGGGAACGCGAATCATCGTACATCCGGCCACGGCACGGCCCGCACTCGGCCGTACGGCCGGCGGGGCCCCTAATCCGTTCCCCCGCAAGGGCTGCGGCCGCTCGCCGGCCCGCCGCTGTTAAGCGGGGCACCTTTTACCTCGAAAAGCGTTAACAGGGGGCCCTTCCTTGCGTCAGGTCCGCGTGGCGCGGGGGTGCGTTAGCGCTTACCTGCCGGTAACGCCTAGGCTCCGGACCGACGTGGATCAGCTGAGCAAGAGGGGGACCCGTGGCCCGTACCGTGCTGGTGACCGGCGGCAACCGGGGGATCGGCCTGGCCATCGCGCAGGCGTTCGCCAAGCAGGGTGACCGGGTGGCGGTGACCCACCGTAGCGGCGACGCGCCCGAGGGGCTGTTCGGCGTCGTCTGCGACGTGACCGACTCCGCCTCCGTCGACGCGGCCTTCACCGCCGTCGAGGCCGAGCTGGGCCCGGTGGAGGTGCTGGTCGCCAACGCCGGCATCACCGACGACACGCTGATCATGCGGATGTCGGAGGAGCAGTTCACCCGGGTCCTCGACACCAACCTCACCGGCGCGTTCCGCTGCGCCAGCCGGGCGTCCAAGAAGATGCTCCGCGCCCGGTGGGGCCGCATGATCTTCATCTCCTCGGTCGTCGGCCTCTACGGCGGCCCCGGGCAGGTCAACTACGCGGCGAGCAAGGCCGGCCTGGTCGGCGTGGCCCGCTCGATCACCCGGGAGCTGGGCGGGCGCAACATCACCGCCAACGTCGTCGCGCCCGGCTTCATCGACACCGACATGACCGCCGCCCTGCCCGAGGAGCGCCGGGCGGAGTACGTGAAGGCCATCCCGGCCGGCCGCCTCGCCGCGCCCGACGAGGTGGCCGCGGTGGTCACCTGGCTGGCCTCGGACGCCGCCGGCTACGTCACCGGCGCCGTGATCCCGGTCGACGGCGGCCTCGGGATGGGCCACTGACCGGTCCCGCCCGGGTCGGCGACGCCGCCACCGCGCCCACCGCACGAATCCCAACGGAGGAACTTGCACATGTCCGGACTGCTGGCCGGTAAGCGGCTGCTGGTCACCGGCGTCATCACCGACGCCTCGATCGCCTTCTCCGTGGCGAAGATCGCCCAGGAGAACGGCGCGCAGGTCGTGCTCACCGGCTTCGGCCGGCTCTCCCTGGTCGAGCGGATCGCCCGGCGCCTGCCCGAGCCGGCCCCGGTGATCGAGCTGGACGTGACCAACCCCGAGCACCTCGCCGGCCTCGCCGACAAGGTCCGGGAGCACGTCGACGGCCTCGACGGGGTGGTGCACTCGATCGGGTTCGCGCCGCAGAGCTGCCTCGGCGGCGGCTTCCTCGACGCGCCGTGGGAGGACGTGGCCACCGCCCTGCACGTCTCGACGTACTCCTACAAGTCGCTGGCCATGGCGGCGCTGCCGCTGATGTCCCCGGGCGGCGCGGTGGTCGGGCTCACCTTCGACGCCACCAAGGCGTGGCCGGTCTACGACTGGATGGGCGTGGCCAAGGCCGGGCTGGAGTCGGCGTCGCGCTACCTGGCGCTGCACCTGGGCAAGCAGGGCATCCGCAGCAACCTGGTCGCCGCCGGGCCGCTGCGCACCATGGCCGCGAAGTCGATCCCCGGCTTCGTCCAGTTCGAGGACGCCTGGTCCGAGCGGGCGCCGCTGGGCTGGGACCTCACCGACCAGGCGCCGGCGGCGCGCGCCTGCCTGGCGCTGCTGTCGGACTGGTTCCCGGCGACCACCGGCGAGATCGTCCACGTCGACGGCGGCTACCACGCCCTCGGCGCCGCCTGAGGCGCAAGGAAGGGCCCCCTGTTAACGCATTCGGTATAGCAGGGGTCCCTTCTTAACGCCGGAGACCGGGCCGGGACCAGGGGCCGTCGCCGGGCCGTCGCCGGGCGCGGGGAAGAATGGGCCCATGGCGTACGACGCGTTGGTGCTGGTCTCCTTCGGTGGCCCCGAGCGGCCCGAGGACGTGCTGCCCTTCCTCCAGAACGTGACGCGGGGCCGGGGCGTGCCCCCGGAGCGGCTGGCGGAGGTCGCCGAGCACTACCTGCACTTCGGCGGGGTATCCCCGATCAACCAGCAGTGCCGGGACCTGCTCGCGGCGATCCGGGCGGACTTCGCCGCGCACGGCGTCGACCTGCCCGTCTACTGGGGCAACCGCAACTGGGATCCGATGCTCGCCGACACCGTGGCGCGGATGCGCGACGACGGCGTCACCCGGGCCCTGGCGTTCGTGACCAGCGCGTACGGCGGCTACTCGTCCTGCCGGCAATACCAGGAGGACATCGCCGCCGCCCGGGCCGCCGTCGGCCCCGACGCCCCGGTGATCGAGAAGCTGCGCCAGTTCTGGGACCATCCCGGCTTCGTCGAGCCGCACGCCGACGCGGTGCGCGCGGCGCTGGGCCAGCTCGACCCGGCGAAGCGGGCCACCACCCGGCTGGTGTTCACCGCCCACTCGATCCCCACCGCGGCGGCCGCGAACGCCGGCCCGCACGGCGGCCGGTACGAGGCGCAACTCGCCGAGACCGCCCGCCTGGTGCACGCGTCCGCCGCGCCCGACCTGCCGTACGACCTGGTGTGGCAGAGCCGGTCGGGCCCGCCGCACGTGCCGTGGCTGGAGCCGGACGTCAACGACCACCTCGCCGCCCTCGCCGAGGCCGGGACGACCGGCGTGGTGGTGAGCCCGGTCGGGTTCGTCTCGGACCACCTGGAGGTGGTCTGGGACCTCGACACCGAGGCGCTGGAGACCGCCAAGCGGCTCGGGCTGGAGTTCGCCCGGGCCGGCACCCCGGGCACCGACCCGCGCTTCGTGGCGATGGTGCGCGAGCTGGTCGCCGAGCGCACGGAGCCCGGCGGCGAGCGGCTGCGCCGCCGCCTCGGCGCGCTGCCGCTGTGGGACACCTGCCCCACGGTGTGCTGCGTGCCGGCGCGCCGCCCCTGACCCCGGGTCCGCCCGGTCCTGCCCCGCCACCCGACACACCCCCTGGGACGACGAGATGCACGAACGCAAGCCGGTGCAGAGCTGGCTGACAGACATGGACGGCGTGCTGGTGCACGAGGGCCAGCCGGTGCCCGGCGCGCCGGAGTTCATCAACAAGCTGCGCTCCTCCGGCAAGCCGTTCCTGATCCTGACCAACAACTCGATCTACACGCCGCGCGACCTCCAGGCCCGGCTGACCCGGATGGGCTTCGAGGTGCCCGAGCACGCGCTGTGGACGGCGGCGCTGGCCACCGCCCAGTTCCTCGCCGACCAGCGGCCGGGCGGCACCGCGTACGCGATCGGGGAGGCCGGGCTGACCACCGCCCTGCACGCCGTCGGGTACGTGCTGACCGACTTCGCCCCGGACTACGTGGTGCTGGGCGAGACCCGCACGTACAGCTTCGAGGCGATCACCAAGGCGGTCCGCCTGATCAACGACGGGGCCCGGTTCATCTGCACCAACCCGGACGTGACCGGCCCGTCGGTGGAGGGGGCGCTGCCGGCGGCCGGCTCGGTCGCGGCGATGATCTCGAAGGCGACCGGGGTCGAGCCGTACTTCGTCGGCAAGCCGAACCCGATGATGATGCGGTCGGCGCTGAACACCATCAACGCCCACTCCGAGTCGACCGCGATGATCGGCGACCGGATGGACACCGACGTCCTGTGCGGCCTGGAGGCGGGGCTGGAGACGATCCTCGTGCTGACCGGGATCAGCACCCGCACGGAGGCCGAGCGGTACCCGTACCGGCCGTCGCGGATCGTCGGCTCGGTGGCGGACCTGATGGACGAGATCTGACCCCACCCGGGGGCCCGGCGGTCAGGGGCGCAGCGGGGCGTTGCAGGCGGCGACGAGGGCCTGCCGGCAGGCGGTGGTGAGCGGGCGCAGCGCCGCGTCGCGCTGCTGGGCCTCGTGGTTGTTGACCGCGCCGCCGGGCGCGCTGTGCCCGGCCAGCGCCAGCACCCGGTCGAGCACGGCGGCGCGGGCGAACAGCCGGCGCGCCCGCGGGTCGAAGCCCGGCGGCAGGTCGGTGGTGCCGTCGGGGCGGCGCAGCGCCTCCAGCGCCCCGGCCAGCTCGGGCCGCCACTGGGCGACGTCGAGCCGGGTCAGCGCGGCGGTGGTCTCGGCGAGCGCGGTGGCCAGCTCGGCCTCGGCCTCGGCGGCGCCGGGCGAGCCGAGCGAGGCGGCGGGGGCGTCGGCGGGCAGCGGATAGCACCGCCACAGCACCGTCTCCCACGTCATCCCCGAGCCGGAGGTGTGCGTGCGGACCTCCGGGATCACCCCGATCGGCCCGGCGACGACCGCCTCGCCGGCGAGCAGCGCGGCGCCGCTGAACTCGCCCGGCCCGGGCAGCCCCCGGGGGTCGCCCGGCACGGGCAGCACCAGCCGGATCTCGTCCGGCGAGAGCTTCGCCAGGGTGGGCAGCGCGTCGCGCAGCGGGACGTCGGTCCAGGTGCCGGGGGCGTCGGCGACGAGGTGCTCCTCGTCGCCGGCGATCTCCTCGGCGACCTCGTCGTACGGCACGAGCCCGGCGCGCCACGCGCGTATCCAGGCAACGAACCGGCTCGACCGGCGCGGCGCGACCTTGACCGCGCCCGTTGCGGGGGAGGACATGCAAGAGAGGGTACGTGGTGCGCACCGTCCGTGTCTCGACTGCCGCTCGCCCGGCGTCGGCTGGCCCCGCCTACCCCCTACCGCCCGACCCGTCCTGCCGCCGTCGGGTCCGTCCGGTTCCGCTGCCCACCGCCATGGTCGGCGCGCCCCGCTGCATGATCGGCGCGGCTGCCGCGCCGCCGGGCGCGGCGGGGGCTAGCGTGGCGGGCATGGTGGGGCGCTACGGCGAGGACGTGTTGGCGGGCGACTGGCGGCGGCGCAGGGTCGTCCCCGAGGTGGACGCGGAGGCCGACCTCGTGGTCGAGGACGCGGACTCCGGGTTCTGCGGCGCGGTGGTCGGCTTCGAGTCCGGCGCGGTGGTGCTGGAGGACCGGCACGGCCGGCGGCGCAACTTCCCGCTGCTGCCGGCCGCGTTCCTGCTCGACGGGCAGCCGGTGACGCTGCGCCGCCCGGCCCGGTCGCCGGTGCCGGCCGCCCGGCGGCGCACCGCGTCGGGCTCGGTCGCCGTCGACGGCGTGCGGGCGCAGGTCGCCAAGGCCAGCCGGATCTGGGTCGAGGGCGTGCACGACGCCGCCCTGGTGGAGCGGATCTGGGGCGACGACCTGCGGATCGAGGGCGTGGTGGTGGAGCCGCTGGACGGCATCGACGACCTGGGGTCGCGGGTCCGCGACTTCGGGCCGGGGCCCACCCGGCGGCTCGGGGTGCTCGTCGACCACCTGGTGCCCGGCTCCAAGGAGAGCCGGATCGTGGCCCGGGTGACGTCCGCGCACGTGCTGGTCACCGGGCACCCCTACGTCGACGTGTGGCAGGCGGTGAAGCCGGCCGCGCTGGGCATCGCGGCGTGGCCGGTGGTGCCGCCGGGGCGGCCGTGGAAGGAGGGCGTCTGCGCCGCCCTCGGGGTGGCGTCGCCGGCCGAGATGTGGCGGCGCGTCCTGTCCCGGGTGGACAGCTTCGCCGACGTGGAGACCCCGCTGATCAACGCGATGGAACGCCTGATCGACTTCGTCACCGAACCGTCGGCCTGAGGCCGGGCCACCGGCCCCTCGGCCTGAGCCCGCCCGTCGGCCGGGGCGGGCCCGGGCCGGTGCGCCGGGTCAGGGCTCCTCGTCGGGGGTGCGGGTGAGCAGGAACGTGGCCACGTCGAGGGCGACCGGCCGGCCCGCGTCGTCGCGGACCACGGTGAGCAGCTCGCCGTCCTGCTCCCCCGAGCGGCCCCGCCAGCGGTCCGGCCCGTCCGGAGTGAACCGCAGCACCGGCTCGTTCTCCGGCGGGCTGGCCCACAGGTCACCGGTGGCCGGGTCGGCGCGGAACTCGAACTCCCCGCCCATCCACCACCAGCGGCCGGTCAGCTCCGCCACGTCGGCCGGGGGCGGGGCGTCGGCCGGCAGCCACGGCGCGACGGGCTCGGGCAGCGCGTCCAGCACGGTGCCGAGCACCTCCCGGGCGAGCGCGCCGAGGTGGCCGACGCGCAGCCCGTACGAGTTGGCGAAGCCGACCACGGCGGTGCGGGCGGGCCGGTGCACGGCGAGCGTGGCGACGTAGCCGGGCATGGAGCCGCCGTGCCCGACGTGCACCCGCTCGCCCACCCGGTACAGCTCCAGCCCGAGGCCGTGCCCGCTGGTCCAGCCCTGCGGGTCGCTCATCGTCACCGTCGCGCACATCTCGGTCAGCGTGTCCGGGTGCAGCAGCGTCGGGTCGGGGTCGGCCAGGAACGCCGCCCAGCGGCCGAGGTCGGTGACGGTGGACCAGAGCTGCCCGGCCGGCGCCATCGCCCCGGTGTCGGTGCGCGGCTCCTCGCGCAGCGTGTCGTGCCACGGGTGCACCACGTACCCCCGGGCGAACGGCTCGACGGGGTCGTAGGTGGTGCGGGTCATGCCCAGCGGCTCCAGCAGCCGCTGCCGCAGCAGGTCGCGCCAGGGCGTGCCGGTGACCGCCTCCAGCGCGCCGCCGAGCAGCCCGTACGCCAGGTTGGAGTAGTGGTAGACCCGGTGCGGCGGGTACGCGATCTTGTGCCCGTCCACCCCGGCCAGCACGGCCGCCAGGTCGCCGACGTCGACCCGTTCCCACCATGCCCCGTCGGGCTCGCGTTGCAGGCCGCTGGCGTGGCCGAGGAGCTGGCGCAGGGTGAGCCGGCCGACGCCGGTGCCCGGCAGGTGCCGCTCCAGGGGGTCGTCGAGGGCGAGCGCGCCGGCGTCGCGCTGCTGCATGATCAGCACGGCGGTCATGGTCTTGGTGATCGAGCCGAGCCGGTACTGCCGGTCGGCGTCGGGGCGGGGCCGCTCCCCGGCGGCGGCGAGGTGGGCCAGTTCGCCGTCGCGCACCACGCCGAGCACGAGCGAGGGGGCGCGCCCCTCGGACTGGGCGCGGGCGACCCGGGCGTCGACGCGGCGGGCGGTCTCCGGTGGCAGCGACACGTGTTCCTCCAGCTCTCGGGGTGGTTCCGCCGGGGCCTCGCGGGGGTGGTCCCGCCGAGCCTACTGATCTTGCCGAGGGGCCGCGCGTGCTTTGACGTGTCACCCTTGGGGGGTGGACGCGGTGTTCTGGGTCGTACTGGGCGTGGTGTTGGCGGTCGCCGAGATCTTCACGACGACGCTGTTTCTGATCATGTTCGCGGTCGGCGCGTTCGCCGCCGCGGGCGCGGCGGCCCTGGGCGCCCCGACCGCCGTGCAGGCTGTGGTCTTCGCGGTGGTGTCCGCGCTCACGGTGGCCGTGGCGCGGCCGGCGATCCGCCGGCACGCCCGCTCCACGTCCGACGGCGTCGAGCCGATCGGCCTGGCGGCGATCGAGGGCTCCACCGCGCTGGTGCTCGAACAGGTCGACACCGAGCAGGGCCTCGTCAAGATCGACGGCGAGCTGTGGAGCGCCCGGTCGTACGACGCGACGCAGAGCTTCGCCCCCGGCCGGCGGGTACGGGTGATCAAGGTCCAGGGCGCGACGGCCCTGGTGTGGGATGACGACGTTTCCACCTCGGGCGAGCTGCCCGAAGCGAGAGGGTGAAGGGTATGGAGTTTGTGTCGGTGCTGTTGATCGCCGTGGCGTTGATCGCCATGGTGACCCTGATCAAGGCGGTGCGGATCGTGCCGCAGCAGCGCCAGGACGTGGTGGAGCGGCTCGGCAGGTACAAGCGCACCCTCAACCCGGGTCTGAACCTGCTGGTGCCGTTCATCGACGCCGTGCGCACCAAGGTCGACATGCGGGAGCAGGTGGTCAGCTTCCCGCCGCAGCCGGTGATCACCTCCGACAACCTGGTGGTCTCGATCGACACGGTGCTCTACTTCAAGGTCGTCGACTCGGTCCGGGCCACGTACGAGATCTCGAACTTCCTCCAGGCCATCGAGCAGCTCACCGTCACCACGCTGCGTAACGTGATCGGCTCGCTGGACCTGGAGCGGGCGCTGACCAGCCGGGAGGAGATCAACCGGCACCTGTCGGGCGTGCTGGACGAGACGACCGGCCGGTGGGGCATCAAGGTCACCCGGGTGGAGATCAAGGCGATCGAGCCGCCGCCGAGCATCCGCGACTCGATGGAGAAGCAGATGCGCGCCGAGCGGGACCGCCGGGCGGCGATCCTGAACGCCGAGGGGCACAAGCAGTCGCAGATCCTCACGGCCGAGGGCGAGAAGCAGGCGGCGGTCCTGCGCGCCGACGGTGACCGGCAGGCCCGCATCCTCCAGGCGGAGGGCCAGGCGAAGGCGATCCGCACGGTCTTCGACGCGATCCACCAGGCCAACCCGAGCCAGAAGGTGCTCGCCTACCAATACCTCCAGGCCCTCCCGCAGATCGCCAACGGCACGGCGAACAAGGTCTGGATCGTCCCGGCCGAGCTGACCAAGGCCCTGGAGGGGATGGGCGGCGCGCTGGGCGGGCTGAGCCAGATGGTCGGCGACGCGCCGTCACCGGAGGCCGCCGACGGGGCGAGCGCCGTGGAGCGCGAGGCCGCCGAGGCCGCGCAGGCGGCGGCCGCCGCCGCCCGGCAGATCCACGACGAGGTACGCGTCGCCGAGGCGCAGGCCACCGGCGGCACCGCCCCGCAGGGCCTGCCGGCCCCGGAGCCGGTCTCCCCGGCCAGCCTGCTGACCGACCCGGCCGACCAGCGCGAGCGGGGCTGACCTCCGGCGGTCGCCGCGCCCACCCGGCGGGCGAAAAGCGAATAATCCTCATGCGGCGCTCCGGTGCCTGACACGATCGGTCCGACAGGACGGGTCGTGACCAGGACCGGGGCGCCGCGGCGCGTCCCGCCCCGCCGACGAGCGCAGCGAGGTGTCGCATGAAGGATCCGCTGGACAAGTTCCTCTCCCCGCCGCCGGTGCCCGGCGCGCACGATCCCGCCGGCCCGCTCGGCACCCGCCGCACCGGCGGCGGGTTCGGCGTGCTGCCGTTCGTCACCGAGCCGGGACCGGCCGCCCCCGCCACCAACGCCACCTGGGCCTGGTCGCTGCGCCGCTTCGGTCGCGCGTCGGTCTGGCTCCTGCCGGCGTACGCGCTGCTCTACGGCGCCGTCGCGCTGGCCAGCGACGGCGGCGTCGGCAACGACCCGTACCCGGCCGACGGGGGGCAGCTCTACCTCGTCGGCTGGGTCGCCGCCGTCTGGCTCGGCCTGCTGGCCCTGCTGGCCCTGACCGGGCTGCTCGCCGCCACCCGCAGCCGCCGGGTGGCCGCCGTGGGCCTGCTGGCCAGCATCGCCGGCATCGTGCTCATGCTGCCCTTCGCCGGGCTGGCCGAGCAGGCCCCCGTCTTCGGCACCACCGCCCGCACCCTGGTCCTGGTCGGGGCCACCTGCTACACGGTCGGGTGGTTCCTCACCGGGTGGGCGGTGGCCCGCTCGGGCATGTTCAGCCTCGGCGACGGCACGATGATGATGATCGCCGCCCCGCTGCTGGGCATCGGCGGCGCGCTGGTCGGCTCGGTGCAGACCTTCGGGGCGGTCTTCGTGCTGGTCGCGGGGATCGGGATCGGCTACCGGTCCGGCCGCCTCGTGCCCGCCGCCATCGCCCGGGACGCGGCCAGCGCCAGCGTCGCGACCGCCACCGGCCCGGCCGGCGGCCCGGCCCCCGGCGCCGGGTCGGCCGGCGGCCCGCTCGCCGCCGGCTGACCGGTCGTCGGCTGCCGGGCTAGCGCCAGCTCCACCGCTGGTTGTCGGCGGAGCCGCAGGTCCACAGGACGATCTTCGTGCCGTTGGCCGTGGCGGCTCCCGACGCGTCGACGCACAGGCCGGACTGCGCGCCCCGGATCGTCCCGTCGGCGTTGACGGTCCACTGCTGGTTGGCCTGGCCGTTGCAGTCCCAGATCACCACCCGCGTGCCGTTGGCGGTGCCCGCGTTGTACGCGTCCAGGCACTTGTTGCCGTAGACCCTGAGCTGCCGGGCGGAGGTGTACGTCCAGGTCTGGTTGCTCGCGCCGGTGCAGTCCCACAGCTGGGCCTGGGTGCCGTTGGTGGTGGCGAAGTTGTTGACGTCCAGGCAGCGGCCGGACTGCCGGCCGACCAGCCCCCCGGTGCGGGTACCGCCGCCGGTGTCCTCGGTGCCGCTGACGACGAGCAGGACGGCCTCGCGGGCGGGGACGCTCGTGGCGTAGCTGGTCGTCCGGGAGCCCAGGTCGGTGGCGGTCCACACGTTGCGTACGCTCGCGGTGCCGCCCAGCCCGAGGTCGGCGAAGCGGGCCGTGACGGTGGCGGCCGACCCGGTGCGGTTGAGCAGCAGGACCGCCCGCCGGCCGCTGGTCGCGAGCACCTTGCTGTAGACCTGGAGCCCGGCGGAGTCCTCGGCGACCTTGACGCCCTGCCGGCTCAGCGGGTCCTGGTCGATGGCGATGACCTCGCGGTTGCCGAGGATGGCCCGGGTCTCGGCGGACATGGTGGCCAGGTTGTTGCCGGCGAGCAGCGGGGCGCCGGAGATCGCCCACAGGCCGAGGTGGGTGCGGTTCTGGGCCGCGTTGAACCCCGGCATCCCGGCGATCAGCATGTCCGGGTCGTTGTAGTGGCCGACGCTCTGGGCGGCGGGGTGCTGGGCGGAGTCGAAGTTGGCCAGCACGCGGTCCATGGACGCCTGCTGCCCGTAGTAGATGATGTCCCCGCTGGTGCGCCACATGGTGGACATGCCGGGCGCCCAGTCCCAGGGGCTCTGCACGCCCCAGTTGCAGACCGACAGCACCATCGGGCGGCCGGTCTGCGCGGTGGCGCGGGCGATGGAGTCGCTGATGGCCTGGTAGGTGGTCCGGGGGTTGAGCCCCTCGGCGGAGCCGCCGCACCAGTCGACCTTGACGAAGTCGAAGCCCCACTGGGAGAACGCGAGGAAGTCCTGGTCGTAGTGCCCCTCGCTGCCGGAGCCGGGGGCGGCCGGTCGGCCGGTCGGGTAGTAGTAGCCGCAGCCGTCGCGGCCGGCGTCGGTGTAGATGCCCGCCTTCAGGCCCTTGCTGTGGATGTAGTCGGCGATGGCCTTCATCCCGCCGGGCCACTCGGTGGTGTCGACGGTGATGTTGCCGGCGGCGTCCCGGGTGCCCTGCCACCAGCCCTCGTCGATGTTGACGTACTCGTAGCCGGCGTCCTTGAGGCCGCTGGAGACGAGGCTGTCGACCTGCGTCTTGATCACGTTGTAGTCGATCTTCGCGGCGAAGGTGTTCCACGACGCCCAGCCCATCGGCGGCTTGGTGACCACCTGGTTCGCGGCGGTCGCCGTCGGCGTCTCGTCCGCGGCCTCCGCCGACGTCGTGCCCGCCGCGGCGACCTCCGCCGGGGCTGCGGTGGCGGGCGCGCCCGCCCCGGCCGCGCCCGCGAGCGCCGCGACCAACGCGAGGGCCACGGCCGTCGCGCCGCGCCTGACCGGTGCCGTGCCGGCCGGCCCTGGAGCTGCTCTCATCTGGCCTTCCCTTCCGTTTCGGGGAGGTTGCTGCGCTCACCTGCCGGCAACCCGATTCATTGTTAGCGCTAACATTGTCGGAAGTCAATCTGTCGAGCCGCTCGGGCCGGAGTCGGACAGGGGCGTCGAGCAGGGGCGATGCGCGCCCAGAACGCCGGCGTCCGCCGGTGAAATAGCCGACAACCCGCCGCCGGGGGTGGTCGGATCGCGGCTTTCGTGGCAACCCTTGGCTGCATGCCGCCACCCCGGTCGCCGCTGTCGCGGCTGTTCACCGTGCTGCTCGCCGGACTGCTCGCCGGCCTCGCGCTGGCCGCCGCCGCGCTGCCGGCCAACCTGCTGCTCGGCTACGCCGCCACGTCGGCCGTCGGGTCCTACGCGGCACTGCCCGAGGCGCTGCGCACCCCGACCACCCCGCAGCGGTCGTACCTGTACGCCAACGACGGCAAGACGCTGATCACCACGTTCTACGACGTCAACCGCACCGACGTGCCGCTGGCCGAGATCGCCCCGGTGATGCGCGAGGCCATCGTCGCCGCCGAGGACCGGCGCTTCTACTCCCACGGCGGCACCGACCTGCGCGGCATCGCCCGCGCCCTGGTCGCCAACGTCACCGGCGGCGGCACCGAGCAGGGCGGCTCCACGCTGACCATGCAGTACGTGCGCAACGTGCTCAAGACCGACCCGGACCGCACCGCCGAGGAGCGGGCCGCGGCCACCGAGCAGACCGTCGGGCGCAAGCTCCAGGAGATCCGGTACGCCACGGCGCTGGAGCAGCGGCTCAGCAAGGACGAGATCCTCAACCGCTACCTCAACATCGCCTACTTCGGCTCCGGCGCGTACGGCATCGCGGCGGCCAGCCAGCGCTACTTCGCCAAGTCCCCGGCCGAGCTGACCCTGCCCGAGGCGGCCCTGCTCGCCGGCCTGGTGCAGTCGCCCGACGCGTACAGCCCGATCGACGGCGACGCCGACGCGGCCCTGTCCCGGCGGGCGTACGTGCTCGACGCGATGGCCGCGACCGGCAAGATCACCGCCGGGCAGGCCGCCGCCGCGCAGGCCGAGGAGTTGACCCTGCGCCCCACCCAGCAGCCCAACGGCTGCACCGCCGTCGCCGAGGGCCACGACGACTGGGGCTTCTTCTGCGACTACCTGCGCCAGTGGTGGCTCACCCAGCCCGCGTTCGGCGAGACCGTCGCCGAGCGGGAGCAGGCGCTGCGCCGGGGCGGCTACACCGTCGTCACCTCCCTGGACCCGAAACTCCAGCAGACCGCGCAGCAGCAGGCCACGGCCGTCTACGGGTACGACGACAAGCGGGCCCTGCCCATCGCGGCCGTGCAGCCCGGCACCGGCCGGGTGCTCGCCATGGCCGTCAACCGGCACTACAGCCTCGACGCCAACCCCGACGGGCAGACCAACCACCCCAACACCGTCAACCCGCTGATCTCCGGCGGCGGCAGCGTCGACGGGTACCAGGCGGGGTCGACGTTCAAGCTGTTCACCATGCTCGCCGCGCTGGAGAACGGCAGGCAGCTCGCCACCGGCTTCGACGCGCCCAGCCGGCTGCCCACCCGGTACGCCGCCGAGGGGGAGGCCAGCTGCGGCGGGAAGTGGTGCCCCGCCAACGCCAACCCGCAGTGGATGGACGGCTACCGCACCATGTGGGACGGCTTCGGCCGCTCGGTGAACACGTACTTCGTGTGGCTGTCGGAGCAGGTCGGCCCCGCGAAGGTGGTGGAGATGGCCCAGCGCCTCGGCATCACCTTCCGCGCCGAGGCCGACGCCGCGTTCGCCCGCGACGACGCCGCCGACTGGGGGTCGTTCACCCTCGGCGTGGCCGCCACCACCCCCCTCGACCTCGCCAACGCCTACGCCACCGTGGCCGCCGAGGGGACGTACTGCACGCCGTTGCCCGTGGTGTCGGTGACCGCCGCCGACGGCGACCGGGTCGACGTCGGCGAGCCGTCCTGCCGCCGGGTGCTCGACGCCGACGTGGCCCGCGCGGCCACCGACGCGGCCCGCTGCCCCGTCGGCCAGCAGAGCACCTACGGCCAGTGCGACGGCGGCACCGCCACCGCCGTGGACACGATCGTCGGGCGTCCCGTCGCCGGCAAGACCGGCAGCTCGGAGCAGGCCGCCACCGAGACGTTCGTCGGCTTCACCCCGCAGGTCGCCGTCGCCGGCATCGCCGCCAACCCCGACGACCCGGGCGACGCGGTCGGCTCGGCCGTGCAGGCGAAGGTCATCGCCGCGGTGGCCCGGACGATCCGCGCCGCCGTGGACGGCCAGCCGGTGCGCGACTTCACCCCGCCCAGCCGCGAGCTGGCCGGCGAGGTGCGCCGCCCCGCCCCGCAGCCGACGCCCACGCCCAGCCGGCCGGAGACCCCGTCGCCGGACGTGCTGCGCTGGCTCAACCGCGGCCGCGGCTGAGGCGCAAGGAAGGGCCCCTGCTTAACGCATTCGGTAGAGCAGGGGCCCCTTCTTAACAGTCGCCGTGGCGCCGGAGCCGGTGGCTGTGTCAGCCCGGCGCGGCCTGTCCGCCGACCAGCGGCGTGACGGCCCGGTCCAGCGCGGCGGCCACCTCGTCGGGGTCGCCGTCGCCGGGCACCACGACGAACCCGCCGAACTCCGGCAGCGCCCGGTAGGCGGCGTCCAGCGCGCGCAGGTGCGTCAGCTCCTCGGTGTCGATGCCCCGCGCCAGCACCCGCCGCTGCGCGACCTCCGGCGCGACGGCCAGGAAGCAGACCACCGTCGGCGCGGGGAACACCCGGTAGGCCGCGCGCACCGCCCGCCGGCCCCGGTCGCCCCGGGCCCGCATGATCACATGCTGGCAGTACGTCCACCGGTCCAGCACCGCCGTGCGCCCGGTCGCCCACGACCGGAGCAGGGCGCGGGTCATGGCGGCCGCGCGCACCGTCGCCTCGACGACCGGGTAGAGGGTACGGCCGAACAGCGCCACCCCGTCCGGCCGCCCGACCGAGCGGGCCAGCCTGTTCCACAGCGGCCGGCCGCCGGCGTTCTCGAAGTACGTGGCCGGGACCCCCCGCGCGGTCAGCCGTCGCGCCAGCGCCCGCGCCTGGGTGGTCTTGCCCGAGCCGTCGACGCCGACGAGCGCGATCAGCACCGGGCGTCCCATGCCCCGCCACCCTACCCACGGCCCGCCACCCGCCCCCCGCCCCGCCCGGCGGCCCCGGCCGCCCGGGCGTGCAAGAAGGGGACCCTTCTCTACCGGATGCGTTAAGCAGGGGCCCTTCCTTTCACCGCAGGCGGGGGCGCCAGGTGGAGACGGCGGCGGGCAGGCCGCGCCGGACGATGCCCGCCCGGTCGGGGTCGCGCAGCACCGCCGCCGCCGTCTTGCGCGCCTGCGCGGCGGTGAAGTGCGGCGGCAGCATCAGCTCGGCCGGGTCCACCATCGCGTTGATCACCGTCGGGCGGTCGGCGGCCAGGGCGCGCCGCCAGGCGTCCGGCACCTGGTCGGGGGAGTCGACCAGGATGCCGTGCAGGCCGAGCACCTCCGCCCACCGGTGGTACGCCACGTCGGGCAGGTCCTGGCTGGCCGGGAACATCGGGGTGCCCTCGCCGGAGCGCTGCTCCCAGCTCACGAACGCGAGGTCCCGGTTGTTGAGCACCAGCACCACGAACCGGGGGTCCGGCCAGCCCCGCCAGTGCTTCGCCACGGTGATCAGCTCGTTGACGCCGTTCATCTGCATCGCCCCGTCGCCGAGCAGGGCGACCAGCGGCCGGTCCGGGTGGGCGAGCTTCGCGGCGATCCCGTACGGCATGGCCCCGCCCATCGACAGCAGGGTGCCCGAGAGGCTGGCCAGCATCCCGGGGCGCAGCCGCAGGTGCCGGGCGTACCAGGCGGTGCAGGTGCCGCAGTCCACCGCGAGCATGACGTCACCGGGGAGCTGGTCGTCCAGCGCCGCGAACAGCGCCTGCGGGTTCACCGGGTCGGCGGCCTGGCCGGCGATCTCCCGCTGGGCGCGGTGCCAGCCGGCGGTGGCGTCGGCGATGCGCTGCCGCCAGGCGGTCGGGGCGGCGCCGGGGCCCAGCTCGCGCAGCAGCGCCCGCAGGGTGGGGCCGGCGTCGCCGGTGAGGTTGACCTCGGTGGGGTAGCGCAGCCCGAGCCGGCTGCCGTCGACGTCGATCTGCACGCCCCGGGCCTGCCCCTGCGGCGGGTAGAACTCCGAGTACGGCATGTTGCTGCCGACGATCAGCAGCCGGTCGCAGTCGCGCATGAGCTGCCAGCTCGGCCGGGTGCCGAGCAGCCCGATCGCGCCGGTGACCCACGGCTCGCGGTGGTCCACGGCGGTGAAGCCGAGCAGGGCGGTGGCCACCCCCGCGCCGAGTCGGTCGGCGACCTGCCGCACCTCGGCCTCCGCGCCCAGGGCGCCCTGACCGACCAGCATCGCCACCCGCTCGCCGCCGCGCAGCACCTCCGCCGCCCGGCGCACGTCCGTCTCCGGCGGCACGGTCGTGGCGCTGCTCGGCACGGCGGAGGTGTGGTAGTAGCCGTGCGCGTGCGGCGGGTCCGGCACGGCCGGCTCGTCCTGCACGTCGGAGGGGAGCACCAGCGCGGTGACCGTGCGCCGGGCCAGCGCCGTCCGGCAGGCCCGGTCCACCAGGTGCCGCACCTGGGACGGGTCGTCGAGCTGGGCCAGGAACGCCGAGGCGACGTCCTTGTAGAGGGCGAGCAGGTCGACCTCCTGGTAGTAGCCGCCGCCCTCGGCGGTCAGCGCGGTGTGCCCCACCAGGGCCACCACCGGCTGATGGTCGAGCTTCGCGTCGTACAGGCCGTTGAGCAGGTGGATCGCGCCGGGCCCGCTGGTGGCCAGGGCGCAGCCGAGCGGCCCGCCGCCGTACTTGACGTGCGCCGACGCGGCGAAGCCGGCGGTCTCCTCGTGGCGCACCTGGACGAACTCCGCCCGGTCGCCGGCGCGTTGCAGCGCCGAGGTCATGCCGTTGACGCCGTCGCCGGGGTAGCCGAAGTAGCGGCGCACGCCCCACTGGGCCAGCCGGGCCACGATGTGGTCGGCGACGGTGGCGTTCCTGGGCAGCCCGCCGTGCCCGTCCGGTGCCGGCTCGCCGGCCTGGTTCGCACCCATCCGTGGGTCCCTCCGGTCGCGTCCGCTGTCCCGGAGCACCGTTCCCCGTCGTACGCCGGGAAAACGCCGACCGGGCGACCGGCGCTCGGGGCCGGCGGCCCGGTCCGGCAGAATCGCCGGATGCCCGTGCTGCAGATCACCGACCCCGACGACGAGCGGATCGCCGACTACCGCGCCCTCACCGACGTGGAGCTGCGCACCCGGTGGGAGCCGCCGCACGGCCTGTTCATCGCCGAGGGGGAGCTGGTGCTGCGCCGGGCGCTGCGGGCCGGCTATCCGGCCCGGTCGTTCCTGGTGGACGCCAAGCGGGTCGACCAGCTCGCCGACCTCGACACCGGCGACGCCCCGGTCTACGCGGCCACCCCGGACGTGCTGGAGAAGGCGACCGGCTTCCACGTGCACCGGGGGGTGCTCGCCTCGTTCCACCGCAGGCCGCTGCCGGACGTCGCCGGGGTGCTCGCCGCCGCGCGGCGGGTGGCGATCCTGGAGGACGTCAACAACCACACCAACCTCGGCGCGATCTTCCGGGGGGCCGCCGCGCTCGGCGTCGACGCGGTGCTGCTGTCGCCCACCTGCGCCGATCCGCTCTACCGGCGCAGCGTGCGGGTCAGCATGGGCGAGGTCTTCGCGGTGCCGTACGCGAAGTTCGGGAGCTGGCCGGACGGCCTGGACCAGGTGCGCCAGGCGGGCTTCACGGTGCTGGCCCTGACGCCGGCGGTGGACGCGGTGCCGATCCAGCGGGTGACCCCGGCGCAGCGCGCGCGGGCGGCGCTGCTGCTGGGTGCGGAGGGGCCCGGCCTGACGGCGGCGGCCCAGGCCGCCAGCGACGTGCGGGTGGTCGTCCCGATGCGGCGCGGGGTGGACTCGTTGAACGTGGCCGCCGCGGCGGCGGTGGCGTTCTGGGAGCTGGGCCGCGACGACCCGCCGTTGCGCGGGTAGCCGCGGGCGGGGGAGTGACGCCCGTCGCGTCGGGCGCGTCCGCTTGCATGACCATGCGGCATGATGAATAATCTTCCCCGTGTCCAAGGTTCTCACCTCCCTGCCCATCGGCGAACGTGTCGGCATCGCCTTCTCCGGCGGCCTCGACACCTCGGTCGCGGTCGCGTGGATGCGCGACAAGGGCGCCGTCCCCTGCGCCTACACGGCCGACATCGGCCAGTACGACGAGCCCGACATCGCCTCGGTGCCCGGCCGCGCGCTCAGCTACGGCGCCGAGGTCGCCCGGCTGGTCGACTGCCGCGCCGCCCTCGTCGAGGAGGGCCTGGCGGCGCTGACCTGCGGCGCGTTCCACATCCGCTCGGGCGGGCGGGCCTACTTCAACACCACGCCGCTGGGCCGGGCCGTGACCGGGACCCTGCTGGTGCGGGCCATGATCTCCGACGACGTGCAGATCTGGGGCGACGGCTCGACGTTCAAGGGCAACGACATCGAGCGCTTCTACCGCTACGGCCTGCTGGCCAACCCGCAGCTGCGCATCTACAAGCCGTGGCTCGACACCGACTTCGTCACCGAGCTGGGCGGGCGCAAGGAGATGTCGGAGTGGCTGCTGGAGCGCGGCCTGCCGTATCGGGACAGCACCGAGAAGGCCTACTCCACCGACGCCAACATCTGGGGTGCCACCCACGAGGCCAAGACCCTCGAACACCTCGACACCGGCATCGAGACGGTCGAGCCGATCATGGGCGTGAAGTTCTGGGACCCGTCCGTGGAGATCCCCGCCGAGGACGTCACGATCGGCTTCGACCAGGGCCGCCCGGTGACCATCAACGGCAAGGAGTTCGGCAGCCCCGTCGACCTGGTGCTGGAGGCCAACGCCATCGGCGGCCGGCACGGCCTGGGCATGTCCGACCAGATCGAGAACCGGATCATCGAGGCCAAGAGCCGGGGCATCTACGAGGCCCCCGGCATGGCGCTGCTGCACGCCGCGTACGAGCGGTTGGTCAACGCCATCCACAACGAGGACACCCTGGCCAACTACCACAACGAGGGCCGCCGCCTCGGCCGGCTCATGTACGAGGGGCGCTGGCTGGACCCGCAGGCGCTGATGCTGCGCGAGTCGTTGCAGCGCTGGGTCGGCGCGGCGGTCACCGGCGAGGTGACCCTGCGGCTGCGCCGGGGCGAGGACTACTCGATCCTCGACACGACCGGCCCGGCGTTCAGCTACCACCCCGACAAGCTGTCGATGGAGCGCACCGAGGACTCGGCCTTCGGCCCGTCGGACCGCATCGGCCAGCTCACCATGCGCAACCTGGACATCGCCGACTCGCGGGCGAAGCTGGAGCAGTACGCCTCCCTCGGCCTGGTCGGCGGCGCGGCACCCCAGCGGATGATCGGCGCGGCGCAGGCGGCCTCGACGGGGCTGATCGGCGCGATGCCGCAGGGCGGCGCGGAGGCCATCGCCTCCCGGGGCGTCTCCTCCGCCGACGACGCGGCGCTCGACCGCGCCGCGATGGAGCTCGGCGTCGACTGACGGGCCACGGCGGCCCGGCGCCCGAGCCACCCGCGAGGGCGGCGGCCTGTTCAGGATCGGAGTCACGGACGGTAGCGTGTCGCGCGTGTTCCCTACCGTCCGTGAGATCCTCGCGCTCGACCCCATCCGCCACGGCGCGCCCCGCCTGGTGGCCGGGGAGGCCGGGCTGGACCGGCCGGTGCGCTGGGTGCACGTGGCGGAGGTGCCCGACATCGCGTCCCTGCTGCGCGGCGGCGAGCTCGTGCTCACCACCGGCATCGGGCTGCCCGGCGAGGACGCCGGGCTGCGCGCGTTCATCGGCGAGCTGGCCGACGTCGGCGTCTCCGGCCTCGTGGTCGAGCTGGGCCGCCGGTATGTCAGCGGCGTGCCCCGGGTGATGGCCGCCGCCGCGGCCCGGCGCGGGCTGCCCCTGGTCGAGCTGCGCCGGGCCACCCCGTTCGTGCGGGTCACCGAGGCCGTGCACGCGCTGATCGTCGACGCCCAGCTCACCGAGCTGCGGGCGACCGAGGAGATCCACCAGCGGTTCACCGAGCTGTCGGTCGAGGGCGCCGGCCCGGCCGAGGTGGTCCGGCAGGCCGCCGAGCTGTCCGGCTGCCCGGTGGTGCTGGAGAACCTGTCGCGGCAGGTGCTCGCCTACGACCCGGCGGGGCAGAGCGCCGAGCTGCTGCTGGACGGCTGGGAGCAGCACTCCCGGCGGATCAGCCCGCCGGGGCGGACCGCGTACGACACCGACCGGGGCTGGCTGGTCACCACCGTCGGGGCCCGGGGGCAGGACTGGGGCCGGCTGCTGCTGCGCTGGCCGGGCGGCGGCGAGCTGGCCGCCCCCGCGCCGCTGCCCGACCCGGCGGCGGAGCCCGCCGACGTCGCGCCACGGATGGTCACCCCGCCGACGCGGCTGACGATCCTCGTCGAGCGGGCCGCCTCCACGCTCGCGCTGGGGCGGCTGATCCGGCGCGACGCCGAGGGGCTGGAGCGGCAGATCCACCGTACGCTGCTCACCGCCCTGCTGGACCACTCCCGCCCGGTGGACGAGGTGGCCCTGCGCGCCCGGGCCCTGGGGGTGGTGCTGGACCGCCGGCACCTGGTCGGCGTGGTGGTGCGCTGGCGCACCGACGACCCGGCCGCCGACGGGGCCCCGCCGGAGGAGCCCGGCCCGGCGGACCCGGAGGCGGGGCCGGCCCGGCTGCGCGACCTGTCCGAGGCGGTCGGGCAGGCCCTGCGCGAGGCGAAGCTGACGGGGCTGAGCAGCGCCGTCGACGACCAGGCCGTCGGGGTGCTGCTCGCCCTGTCCGACCCGGCGGCCGAGGACCGGGCGCTGGCCGCGTTCGCCGCCGCGCTGCGCCGCAACCGGGTCGACGCCGCCGGGTCGAGGGCCGCCGAGCCCGCCCCGGCGCGGGCCACCGGGGCGGGCACGGTGATCGTCGCCGCCGGCTCCGGGGTGGGCAGCCTCCGGGAGGCGCGCCGTTCGCTGGTGGAGGCGCGGCAGGTCGCCGACGCGGCCCGCCGGGACCGCCGGGACCTGCCGGTCTTCCGGCTGCCGCACGTCGGGCTGGCCGGCCTGCTGCACCTGCTGCGCGACGAGCCGCGCCTCCAGACGTTCGTCGAGCGCGAGCTGGGCGCCCTGCTGGCGTACGACGCCCGGCACCCCCGCGAGCAGCTGCTGGGCACCCTGCGGGCCTACCTGGAGCAGGGGCGCAACAAGTCGGCGGCGGCCGCCGCCGCGCACCTGTCCCGGCCGGCGTTCTACGAGCGGCTGGCCCGCATCGCCCGGATCCTCGACGCCGACCTCGACTCGGTGGAGGCGTGCCTGTCGCTGCACGTGGCCCTGCTGGCCCTGGACGCCGTCCGCACCCCCTGAGCCGCCGCCCGGCTCAGCCGGGCGAGAGGGCCTTCGCGTAGGCGGGCGGGACGAAGTGCGGGCCGCCGGGGGTGAAGACGTCCGAGGCGGCCGCCGCCGACCAGGCCGTCTCCGGCACCGCGTCGACCAGGGCGCGCACGACCGGCGCGTCGCGCCACTGCTCCTGCTCGGCGAGGATGCTCAACGCCACCACCGACTCCTCGACCTCGCCGACGCACTCGAACGGCTTGTGCCCGTCCACGCCGAGCAGCTCCCGGTAGCCGGGGAGCTGGGACCCGTCGGCCAGCAGGTCGCCGCCGAAGATCCGCACGACCCGCTCGCGCGGCATGAACGGGGCCATGGCCAGGAAGACGAACCGGCACTTCGGGCAGTCGCGGCACCAGCGCTCGCTCGCGTCGCGCAGCTTGAACGCGGCGTTGCAGCTCGTCACCACGTCGTCGTACCTGTCGATCTCGGCGAAGAGCCGGGCGATGTGCAGCTCGGACAGCGGGCGCAGCAGCGAGAAGTACGGCTCGGTGAGCCCGGCGTGCTCGGCCAGCGCCGCCCGCAGCAGCCCCTCGGCCTCCACGCCCTTGGACCACTGGTGGTTGATCTCGTGGCCGTTCCAGACCAGGTTCGGGTCGGACGCGGACCGCTCGTTGGACATCACCACCGGGCCGAGCCCGCCCAGCACGGCCGTGGCGACCGCGATCAGCGAGTTGATGGCGGTGACCGGGATGTGCCCGTTGCGGGCCCCGGCGGCGTTGAGGTCGAACAGCACCGGGTCGATGCGCCGCCGGGCCGCGAGGGCGGCCAGCCCGGACGCCTCGTTGACCGCGACGATGACGTGGTTCGGGTTGACCGAGAACGGCACCGGGTCGAGGCCGGCGCGGCGCAGCGCCTCCAGGCTGACGATGGAGTCCTTGCCGCCGCCGACGGCCGACAGGGGGCGCAGGTCGGAGTTGTCGTACGCGCGCGCGGGCGGCACCGAGCCCGCCGGGACCTCGGGGACCAGCTCCAGCACGTGCGGGAGCTGGTTGCGGTAGGCGTACTCGGCGAGGCCCTTGGTGTAGACGGCCGTGACCAGCGCGGCGGCGGCCCCGCCCAGCGGCGTCGGCAGCACCAGCCGGCGGGGCGCGGCGGTCTTGTAGTAGCTGACGCCGGCGACCACGTGCAGCAGCTCCAGGACCCGGCCGAGGGTGGCCACCGTGGCGTCGGAGGGCGGCTGCGCGGGCAGCGGGAGGGTGATCGCCTCGGTGAACCGCTGCTCGCCGCCGGGGCCGGTGAGGGCGTAGTCGAACAACGCCTCGCCGGTGGCGAGGTCGATCGAGTAGGACGGGAAGGTGAAGGCGTCCATCCGCCGGAGCTGCTCGTTGGGCACACGCCATACTAGGCCCTGGTTCGTCCGGCCGTGCCCGGCTGCGGGCGACCGGCCCGCCGACGTGCCCCACCGTGGAGGAGATCACCCGTGCGCCTGTCTGACCTGCGCGGACGTACCGTCGCCGTCTGGGGCACCGGCCGGGAGGGCCGGGCTGCGGTGATCGCGATCGCCGCGCACGGCCCGGCGGGCCTGGTCGCGGTCGACGACAGCGCCAACTTCCTGGCCCTGCCGTGGGAGGGGCCGCTGGCCGAGGCGGCCCCGCTGGTCACCGGCGAGGACGGCTTCGCCCGGCTGGCCGCGGCCGAGGTGGTGGTCCGCTCGCCCGGGGTGCCGAACACCCACCCGTGGCTGGTGGAGCTGCGCCGCCGGGGGGTCACCGTCACCCAGGGCAGCGCGCTGTGGATGGCCGACCACGCCCGGCGGACCGTCGGGGTGACCGGCAGCAAGGGCAAGTCGACCACGTCCAGCCTGATCAGCCACCTGCTCACCGCGGTCGACCGGCCGAACGTCTTCGGCGGCAACATCGGGGTGCCGCTGCTCGACCTGCCCGACGCCGACCTGTACGTGCTGGAGCTGTCCAGCTACCAGTGCGCCGACCTGACCGACTCGCCGCGCGTCGCGGTGGTCACCGCGCTCTTCCCCGAGCACCTGGACGCGCACGGCGGCGAGCGGGAATATTACCGGGACAAGCTCAACCTGCTGGCGCACGGGCCGCAGACGATCGTGGTCAACGGGGCCGACCCGAGGCTCGCCGCCGAGCTGGGCGACCGGCCGGCCGTGCGCGCCGGCGCCCCGGACACCACGCACGTGGCCCCGGGCCCGGACGGCACGCCCTGGTTCCACCTCGGCGACCGGCCGCTGTTCGCGCGCGCGGTGCTGCCTTTGGTCGGCCGGCACAACGAGGGCAACCTCTGCGTCGCCCTCGCCGTGCTCGACGCGCTCGGCGTGGACGTGGCGGCCCGCGCCGACACCCTCGCGGTGGCGGTCGCCGGCTTCCAGGGCCTCGCCCACCGGCTCACCGAGATCGCCGACCCGTCCGGGCTCACCTTCGTCGACGACACCCTGGCCACCAGCCCGTACGCGGCGATGCACGCCATCGACGCGTACGAGGGGCGGCCGTTGACGGTGATCGTCGGCGGCACCGACCGGGGGCTGGACTACGCCCCGCTGCGCGAGCACCTGGCCGAGCGGGAGATCACCGTGCTCGGCATCCCCGACAGCGGGGAGCGGATCGTGGCCGCGCTGGCCGGGCTGCCGAAGGTGCGGGCCGAGGTGGTGGACGACCTGGTGGCCGCTGTGGGCCGGGCCCGGGAGGTGACCCCGGCCGGCGGGGTGGTGCTGCTCTCGCCGGCCGCGCCCAGCTACGGCCGGTTCCGCAACTTCGAGCACCGGTCCGAGGTCTTCGCCGAGGCGGTCCGCGACACCGCCACCCACCCCGTCCGCTAGCCGCTGCGGGCGGGCTCGGCCGGGCGGCGGCCCGCCCCGGCCGGCGTCCAGGCGAACGCGAGGCAGCCGCCGACCAGCGCGAGCAGCATCCCGACGAAGAAGCCGCCCAGGTTGGACGTGAGCCAGGAGACCAGGGCGAGCACCAGGGAGACCAGCGCGTAGAAGAGCCGCTGCGGCGGGTGGGCCAGCAGCAGCACGCCGCACAGCAGCAGGATGACCGGCACCAGGTAGCCGGCCAGTCCCTGCGGCCCGACGTGCAGGATCACCGGCAGCGGCGCGCGCAGCGTCGCGAGGATCTCGACGCCGCCGAGGGCGACGAGCAGGCCGCCCCAGAAGGGACGGCTGCGCCGCCAGGCCCGCCACCGGCCGGCCCCGCCGGAGGCCGACCCCCCGGCGGCCCGGGGCGTCGCGTCACCGTCAGCCATGGGCGTCGCGTCACCCTCGGCCATCTCAGCAGCCTTCGGAGGAGAAGCTCATCCGCAGGTTCGGCAGGGTGAACACCGCGGCCGTGGTGGCGTAGTTGTTCTGCCGCAGCCCCGTGATGGTCACCTTGTCGGCCTGCTGGCCGAAGACGCCCGGGTTGCCGCGCACCCCGGGGACCTTGTCCAGCGTGCTGGCGTCCTGGCCGATGTCGATCGACTGGAACGACGCGTTGCCGGAGATCTCGTCGGAGTCGACGACCATGGTGCGGGCGGTCACCGGCTTGCTGCCGGTGCCGGCGGTGAGCTTCATGTACATGCCGCCGAGGTTGATGCTCTGGCACAGATTGGTCAGCTCGGCCCTGTCGATCGCCGAGACGAGCACGACCACCTGGCCGCCGGTGTCGCCCTGGTTGGGGCTGTCCTCGATCATCTGGTCGAGCGTGGCGAACTGCTCGAACCCGGTCCCGTCGAGCTTGTCGGCGGTGACGACGAAGGGCATTCCGGAGATCGCGAACTGCGCGCCGAGCACCCCCTGCGCGGTGAGCAGCACCATTCCGGCGGCGCCTGCCCCGGCGACGGCCAGGCTGGCCGCGAACCGCCGCCAGCGCACGCCGCCGGAGGGCGGGACCGGCTCGGTGGATACGGTGTCGTCCGACATGACGGCTCCTCTTCGAGATCGATTCGTCCGCGCCGGTGCGGGGGCCGTGGCGCGGAGCGGGGCGATGATCTGAATTGGTTCGCGTACGGCGTGTCGAGTCCGTCGCAGGGCGAAGTTACCGCCGAGTAAAGGGCCGGTCAAGATTGATGCCCAATGGAGTCGGTCGATCTGCGAAAAATTGCCGATAGTGAGAAACCGCGACGGTTTCTGACCGCGCGGGGGTCGTCGGCGCGCTCAGTCGTCCCCCCGGGCGGGTCGCGCCGGGTCGACCGCGCAGGGGGCCGTGACGCCCGGGACGCCCGCGTCGGTCGCCCGCGCCGCCCGGCCGCCGGCCGTGGGGCCGAGGAACGGGGCGGTCATCGCGTACGTCAGGACCGGCAGCAGCCGGGGCAGCTCGGCCGTGCGGCCCTGGCTCACCCGCAGCCGCAGGGTGCCGTAGATGCCGGCGACCACCGTGGTCACCAGCAGGTCGTCCTCCTCGGTCGACAGTGGGGACCGAGGTCGGGCGGGCTGGAAGAACCGGTGGAACCGCGACAGCAGCAGGTCCCGCTCGGCGCGGGCCGCCGGGCCGGCGGCGTCGATCTCCACGAGCGCCATCCGGGCGAACGCGGGCACGCTCGCCAGCACCTCCAGCAGCGTCCGCAGGGTGGCCCGGGCGGCGGCGGTCCAGTCCGGCCCCGCCCCGGCGTACGCGTCGTCCATCAGGCGCAGCAGGACGGCCGTGCCGTGCCGGTAGGTGGCCAGGAAGGCGTCCTCCTTGCCGGCGAAGAGGGCGTAGAAGGCGGGCCGGGTCACGCCGGCCGCGCCGCAGATGTCGGTGACCCGGGCGTTGTCGTAGCCCTTGGCCGCCACCTCGTGCACGAGCCCGTCGAAGAGCCGGTCGCGCTGGGTCGCCGCGACCTCCTCGGCCGACTGGCGGCGCGGGCCGCGCTTGATCGCCCGCTCGGGGTCGCGCCCGGGCCGGGCCCCCGGCAGGGGCGGGGCGGCGGGCTCGGCCAACGGGGGTGCGGACCCGGTTGCCGGGTGGGGCGCCGGCGACATTGACATCGACCTCCCTGAATCAACGATTGACTTTGCGACCCTCCGGGGTTTATAACTTCACCACGTTGGGTTCCGGTCGGGTCACTGATGGTCATCTTCGCCGGATGGCCGCACCGAGCAGCGCCGAAGGAGGGCTCGATGGTCGCCATTATCGCCGACCGCGCGGGCGCCCCCAAGGCCGGAAGGGTGCGGGTGACGCGGCTGCGCCGCAGTGCCCCACCCGGCGCCGGCCGCTGACCGGCCGGACCCCGAGGGTCGCCCCGCCGGGCCACCGGTGACCGACCCGCACACCCCGCCCCGCCGCCGCCCGGCGGCACCCGTCCCCCTCCGCCGCCGACCGTCCACCGGCGGCGGGCCCACGGTCACGGCGTGTCTCCGTGGCCACCTCCGCGGCCGCCCGGCCGCGCCCGGCCCGCCGGGCGCGGCGACCCGCCGGTCCGGCCGCCGCCGTCGCACCACCACCCGTCGAAAGGACCCACCATGCCCAGGTACGGACGCGCCGCCGTCGGCCTCGCCGCCGGCGCGCTGCTCGGCTCCCTCGTCGCGGCGGCCCCCGCCTCCGCCGCCGGCCCGGCCGCCCTCGCCAACACGGTGCTCACCACCGGCAGCGCCGGCGGGACCGCCGTCGCGGTGGGCGACACCCTCCAGGCCAGCCTCCAGACCGGGACCACCGCCAACTTCTACTCGTCGGCCACCGGCACGACCGGCGTCAAGTGCGCCGCGTCCACCTTCACCGCCAAGGCGGTCACCAACCCGGTCGCCCCGGGCACCGCCACCGAGAGCCTCACCGGGCAGACCTTCACCAGCTGCACCAGCAACGTGGTCGGCACCCTCGGGGTCAACAGCGTGACGGTCGACAACCTGCCCTACGCCGTCTCCGTCACCAGCGCCGGCGCGGTCACCCTCACCGGGTCGATCCAGAGCACCGTCTCACTGCGCACCCTGCTGGGCAACGTCACCTGCGTCTACAAGGCCAACGGCGGCGTCGTGCGGGGGACGGCGTCCAACGCCACCACCTCCATCGCCTTCGTCAACCAGCCGTTCACCAAGTCCGCCGGGCCGGGCACCTGCTTCTCCTCGGCGTACTTCAGCGCCACGTACGCCCCGGTCCGGGACACCACCCAGGGCGGCGCGACGGTCTACGTGAACTGACCCCGCGCAGGCCCGGCCGGCGGCCGATCTCCCCGTCGGACGCCGGCCGGGCCCTCGGTCGCCGGCCGCTCAGCGGGCCGCTCGACCGGTCGTGACGGCGGCGTGCAGGGCGCGCATCGACCGGACCGCCGAGCGGATCTCCTGGAGGTAGCGCCCCGGCGTCAGGGCCGGCTCGGGCAGCCGCACCAGGTCGGGCAGGGCCGGGTCGACGCCGACGGTCTCGATCCCGCACCCGTACGGCACGGCGAGCGTGCGTAACGCGTCGCAGTGCTGGAACGGCACGTAGATCGGCGCGGTGACCATCAGCACCGGATCGCCCGGCGCGAGCCGGACGTGCCCGGCCCAGAACCGCTGCGTGTCGGCGGTGTGCGCGCGCCGCCGCCCGGGCTCGCCGGACGGGGCGGCGAGCACCCGCACCGGGGGCGACCCCGCCGGCCGCCAGGTGCGCGAGGACCAGGAGCGGTGCGGGTGGCCGGCGTCCACGCCGTCCGCCTCGGCCGGCCCGGCCATCCCGAAGGCGAGCCGGACCGCCGCGTCGAGGGCGTCCACCTCGGTGTCGCCGGCCGCGACGCCCGCGTCGGCCAGCGTCTGCCGCTCGGCCGCCGACAGCGGGCGGAAACTGCCCAGCACGGCCACCTCGCCGGCCACCGCCGTGCCCGAGCGCACCAGGTGCGCGGCGTACGCCACCCGGCGCAGGCAGGCGTGCGCGAGCCCGCCGAGGACGACCAGGTGCGCGTACGCCCGGCGGGCCGGCGGGACCGGGCGGACCAGGCCCAGCGCGGACGCCGCGGCGAGCACCTGCCCCGCCGTGCGGGGATCGAACGCGGGCTCGGCGGCCTCGGGGCGTTCCCGGCCGCCCCGGAAGTCCCAGTGCCGGGCGGAGAAGTCGTCCAGCCAGGCCAGCGCCGCCGCCAGATCGCCGGAGAGGGGGTCGCCGGAGAGCGGGTCGCCGCAGGACGGGCCGCCCGGGGGCCCGTCGCCGCCGAACCGCGCGACGAGGCCGCGCAGCGGCGGCGAGGTCACCCAGGCGCGCAGCCCGGCGACGATCCGGGCCGGGGGAGCACCCGCCGCCCCGTCGGGCAGCGGCACGTCCCGCATGATCCGCACGCTGCGGATCGTACCGTGCGGATCGCGTCGCCTCCGGAGCCCGGCACGACGGGAAACGCGCGTCGGCCGCGCCCGACGCCCCGGAAACCGCAGCCGATCGGTTGACGTGCTGTCAGCCGAAGGCCGCCGGTCCGCTACACAGTGGCAGTTGTCCCCGCCGCCGGTGGGTGGGAGCGTGCGGTGACCGCCAACGCGCTGGAGGGTGCGACGAATGACCGACGACCTGCTGGCCCGGCATCGGGCCGTGCTGCCGTCCTGGATGCCGCTCTACTACGCCGAGCCGATCGAGCTGGTCTCCGGCTCCGGTCGCCGGGTCACCGACGCGCAGGGCCGCACCTACCTGGACTTCTTCGGCGGCGTGCTGACCAACATGATCGGCTACGACATCCCCGAGATCCGCGAGGCGGTGCAGCGGCAGCTCGCCACGGGCCTCGTGCACACCTCGACGCTCTACCTGATCCGCCAGCAGGTCGAGCTGGCCGAGAAGATCGTCCGGCACTCCGGCATCCCCGACGCCCGGGTCTTCTTCACCAACTCCGGCACCGAGGCCAACGAGGCCGCCCTGCTGGCCGCCACCAACCACCGCCGTTCCCACCAGATCCTCGCCGTGCGCAACAGCTACCACGGGCGCACCTACGCGACGATGGGCGTCACCGGCAACCGGGGCTGGTCGGCCAGCGCCCTCAACCCGCTCCAGGTGGCCTGGCTGCACTCGGGCGAGCGGCTGCGCGGCCTGCTGTCCCGCCTCGACCCCGCCGACCGCCTCGACGCGGCGGTCGAGGACCTGCGCGAGGTCCTCGCCACCCAGACCGCCGGCGACGTTGCCTGCCTGATCGCCGAGCCGGTCCAGGGCGTCGGCGGCTTCGTGCACGGCCCCGACGGGCTCCTCGCCGCCTGGCAGAAGGTCCTCGACGAGCACGGCATCCTGCTGATCTCCGACGAGGTGCAGACCGGCTGGGGGCGCACCGGCGAGCACTTCTGGGGCTACCAGGCGCACGGCGTCACCCCGGACCTGCTCACCTTCGCCAAGGGCATCGGCAACGGCTTCGCCCTCGCCGGGGTCGTCGGCCGGGCCGAGGTCATGGAGTCGGTGCCGGCGATCAGCTTCTCCACCTTCGGCGGCAACCCGCTCGCCACGGCCGCCGGCAACGCCGTCCTGGACTACCTGCTCGACCACGACCTCCAGGCCAACGCCGCCCGCGTCGGCGCGATCCTCGTCGACGGGCTGCGGGCCGCCGTGGCCGACCTCGACTGCGTCGCCGAGGTACGCGGCAAGGGGCTGATGCTCGGCGTCGAGTTCGTCCACCCGGGCACCGTCGAGCCCGACCCGGCCCTGACCACCCGCGTCTTCGAGGCGTGCCGGGCCGGCGGGCTGCTCGTCGGCAAGGGCGGCCTCTACGGCAACGTGCTGCGGATGGGCCCGCCGCTGACCCTCACCGAGGACGAGGCCCGCGAGGGGCTGGCCATCCTGGTCGACGCCGTCCGCTCCTGCGCCGACGATGGGGTGGCGGCGTGACGTCCGGGGCGGGGGGCGGAGACCTCATCGGGCACTTCGTCGCCGGCTTGCGGGTCGACGGCACGTCCGGCCGGCGCGGGGACGTGTTCGACCCGGCCACGGGGCGACGTACCGGGCAGGTGGCGCTGGCCTCCGCCGCGGACGTGGCGGACGCGGTCGCCGCCGCCGGCCGCGCCGCGCGGGCCTGGCGCGACGCCTCCCTGGCGAAGCGCACGGCCGTGCTGTTCGCGTTCCGCGAGCTGGTCAACGCCCGCCGCGACCGGCTCGCCGAGGTGATCACCGCCGAGCACGGCAAGGTGCCCGCCGACGCCGCCGGGGAGGTGCAGCGCGGCCTGGAGGTCATCGAGTACGCCTGCGGCATCCCCTCGGCCCTGCGCGGCGGGTTCAGCGAGAACGTGTCCACCGAGGTCGACTCGTACAGCCTGCGCCAGCCGCTCGGGGTGGTGGCGGTGATCTCCCCGTTCAACTTCCCGGTGATGGTGCCGCTGTGGTTCGTCCCGGTCGCGGTGGCCTGCGGCAACGCGGTGGTGCTCAAGCCCAGCGAGAAGGACCCGAGCGCGGCGCTGCTGTTGGCCGAGTGGTTCGCCGAGGCCGGCCTGCCCGACGGGGTGCTCAACGTGGTCAACGGCGACGCCGAGGCGGTCGACGCGCTGCTCGACCACCCGGGGGTGCAGGCGGTGTCGTTCGTCGGCTCCACCCCCGTCGCCCGGCACGTGCACCAGCGCGGCACCGCCGCCGGCAAGCGGGTGCAGGCCCTCGGTGGGGCGAAGAACCACATGGTGGTGCTCCCCGACGCCGATCTGGACCTGGCCGCCGACGCGGCGGTCAACGCCGGCTTCGGCTCGGCGGGGGAGCGGTGCATGGCGATCTCCGCGCTGGTCGCGGTGGAGCCGGTCGCCGACGCCCTGGTCGCCCGGATCGCCGAGCGGATGGGCCGGCTGCGCACCGGCGACGGCCGGCGGGGCTGCGACATGGGTCCCCTGGTCACCGCCGCGCACGCCGCCCGGGTCCGCGCGTACGTCGACGCCGGGGTGGCCGCCGGGGCGGTGCCCGTGGTCGACGGGCGCGACGTCGTCCCGGACGGGGACCCGGACGGCTTCTGGCTGGGCCCGACCCTGTTCGACCGGGTCACCCCGGACATGTCGATCTACACCGACGAGATCTTCGGGCCGGTGCTCGGCGTGCTGCGGGTCGGCTCGTACGACGAGGCGGTGGACCTCGTGAACGCCAACCCGTACGGCAACGGCACGGCGATCTTCACCAACGACGGCGGGGCGGCCCGGCGCTACCAGCACGAGGTGGAGGCCGGCATGGTCGGCATCAACGTGCCGATCCCGGTGCCGATGGCGTACTACTCGTTCGGCGGCTGGAAGGCGTCCCTCTTCGGCGACCTGCACGCCCACGGCGCCGACGGGGTGGCGTTCTTCACCCGGGGCAAGGTGGTGACCAGCCGGTGGCTGGACCCGCGCCACGGCGGGGTCAACCTCGGCTTCCCCACCCAGACCTGAGCCCCCGCAGCAGCCCCGCCCCGGCCAGGTACGCCACCAGCGCCGGGGCGGGCAGCCCCAGCGGCTCGGGCGCGGTCTTCGGGGCGACGGTGTTGACCAGCAGCCCCGCGATCACGGCGGCGTAGCCGGCGACCACCAGGCCGGCGCGGGCCGGGCGGTGGCGCGCACCCTCCCCGGCGCGCCGCCGCCGGCCGGCCCGCGCCTCGACGGGCCCGAAGACGGCCACGAGCCCGGCCAGCACCACGGCGAGCAGCAGCAGCCAGGGCACCCGCCAGGCCAGCCACGCGGCGGTCCCCGCCGCCGGGGTGGGCAGCCGGCCGAGCGCGTCCAGCGCGCCGACCAGCAGCAGGGCCGCGGTGAGGTGCCAGAGGAACGCGGTCAGCACCACCGAGTTGACCGCGATCACCGCCTGCCACGGGCCGGGCCGGCGCAGCCACCACTCGGCGGGTCCGCGCAGCAGCAGGATCAGCCCGAGCTGGGCGGTGGCCAGGGCGAGCAGTGCCAGGCTCGGCGGGCTGGCGTTGTCCAGCCGCTCGCCGGGCACGTGCAGCATCGCCACCGGGTACGGCCCGACGGCGGTGAGCAGCAGCAGCGCGCCGAGGCCCCCGGCGAGCAGCGCGACCGCCGCCGGGCGGGACGTCGGCAGCGGGTGCCGGCCGTCGGCTGCGCCGCCGCCCCGCAGACCGTCGGCTGCGGCGTGTGCGTCGTACCAGGCGAAGCCGGCCTGGTGCACGGCGAGCCAGCCGGTCAGGTAGCTGCCGTACGCCAGCGGCGCAGGCCCGGCCAGCCGCCCCACGTCGCCGAGGGCGACCACGCCGACCAGGGCCACCGGCACGGCGAGCCCGAACCGGCGGTGCAGGGCGTGCATCGGCGGGGTGAGCGCGACGGCGGCCAGGTAGGGCACGAGGAACCACAGCGGGATGGTGGCGAACCACACGACCGTGCGGATCCGCGCCTCCCCGGCGCCCCACAGGTACGCCCCGCCCGCGCCGGCCGCCAGCACCAGCAGCAGGACGGTGGTCGGCGGCACCAGCCGGGCGCTGCGCGCCAGCAGCCAGCCGGTGGCGTCGCCGCCCCGGGCCCGGTTCGCGGTCAGCGATGCGGCGTTGGCGAACCCGCCGACGAGGAAGAACACCGGCAGCACCTGCCCCACCCAGGTCAGCGGGTACGCCCACGGCAGGTCGCCGAGCGCGGAGTGGCCGGTGGGCCGGCCGGCGGCGTCGCGGCCGATGACGGTCACGCCCCAGTGCCCGGCGACGACCATGCAGATGGCGACGGCCCGCAGCAGGTCGACGTAGCGTTCCCGCCCGGCCGGGGTGCGCTCGGCGAGCTGCCGCAGGCGGCGCATGGGCCTAGGCTAGGCCAGGCCGGGCCGCCCGGTGGCCGGATCGGTCAGCGCCGGGTCGTACCCGGGGGATCCGGGTCCAGCTCGGCGCAGACCACCGCGTCGAGGCTGGCCCGGACGCGGTCGGCCTTCGGGTCGCCGAGGTCGTCGAGGACGGCCAGCGCCTGCCGCCACGCGGCGGCGGCCCCCTCGTGGTCGCCGGCCTCGCACAGGGTGTCACCGAGGTTCGCCCCGGCCTCGGCCTTGCCGTGCCGGTCACCGAGCGCCGCGAAGAGTCCCCGGGCCCGCCGGTACAGCTCGGCGGCGCGCGCGTGCTCGCCGAGGAGGCGGTGGACGTAGCCGAGGCTGTCGAGCGTCATGGCGACCCCGTCCAGGTCGCCCAGCTCGTCGAGGAGGGCCAGGGCCTGCTCGCAGTCCGCGATCGCCCGCCGGTGGTCGCCGAGCTGGGCGTGGCACCAGCCGACCGAGTTGAGCGCCGCCGCCTCGCCGCCGCGGTGGCCGGCGCGCCGGAACAGCTCCAGGGCCCGCAGGTCGTGACCCAGCGCGGTGCGGTGGTCGCCCGACCGCTCGGCGATCCAGCCGAGGCTGCGGTGTGTGAACGCCTGGTTGAGCCGGTCGTTCAGCGCGTCGAACAGCACCAGCGCCCGCGACTGGTGGGCGCGGGCGTCGAGGAGCCGGCCGAGCCGGGTGGCCGCTCCGCCGAGGAAGCGGTGCGCGTGGGCCTCGGCGCCGCGGTCGCCGAGCCGGCGGGCGGCGCGCAGCGCGATCTGCTGCGTCGACGTCCAATCCGACCAGTGCCCACGCAGGTCGAAGAAGCTGACGCAGGCGGCGGCGAGCTGCCAGGCGTGCGTGTGGTGGCCGGTGCCGGCGGCGTGCTCGACGGCGGCGACGAGGCAGCGGTGCTCCGCGGCGAACCAGGCCAGCGCGGCGGCCCGGCCGTCGACGCGCTCGGGGGTCACCCCGGGCGCGGGGTCGGCGAGCGCGATCGGGCCCCGCGGCGGGACCAGGAACCTTTCGGCCGCGTGCGCGGTGTGCAGGTGGTGGTCGAGCAGCCGGCAGGTCGCCGCCGCCCGGTCGGCCGCCGGTTCCGCGTCGGCCAGCTCCCGGGCGTACGCGCGCAGCAGGTCGTGGCAGGTGAACCGGCCGGGCCGGCGCTCGGTGACCAGGTGCGCCCCGACCAGCTCGGCCAGTGGCGGCCGGACCTCGGCGACGGACGTCCCGGCGAGGCTGGCCACGGCGGCCGTGCCGAGGTCCGGCCCGGGGGCCAGCCCGAGCAGCCGGAACAGCCGGGCGGCCGGTGTGCCGAGGAGCGCGTACGACCAGGACAGCACGGCCCGCACGTCGATGCCCGGGTCGGTGCCGGCGAGCGGGTCGAGGCGGCGCGGGGCCTCCCGCAGCTCGGCGGCGATCGTGGCCAGCGGGAAGCTCGGGTGGGCGGCGGCGCGGGCGGCGACGACGGCGAGCGCCAGCGGCAGGCCCGCGCACCGCCCGGCGATCTCGTCGACCGCCCCCGGTTCGGCGGCCACCCGCCCGGGGCCCAGCCGGGCGGCGAGCAGCGTCCGCGACTCGGCCGGGCCGAGCAGCTCCACCGGCACCGGCCGGGCCCCCTCCACCGCGACCAGGCCGGGCAGGTGGCTGCGGCTGGTCACCAGCACCAGGCAGCCGGACGCGCCGGGCAGCAGCGGGCGGACCTGGTCGGCGTCCCGGGCGTTGTCCAGCATCATGAGCACGCGCCGGCCCGTCAGCAGGCTGCGCAGGAGGGCGGCCTGCGCGTCCGCGCCGGTCGGCACGCGGTGCCGGGGCACCTCGAAGGCGTCCAGGAAGCCCCGGACCGCCTCGGCGGGCGGCACCGGCGGCTTGCGCGGGTCGAAGCCGCGCAGGTCGACGTGTAGCTGCCCGTCGGGGAAGCGGTCGCGGACCCGCTGCGCCCAGTACGTCGCCAGCGTGGTCTTGCCGACCCCGGCGGTGCCGGTGACGACGGCGATGACCGGGGCGGCGGGGTTGGCTTCCGGGGGCCCGAGCAGCCCGTCGAGTTGCGTCAGCGCGTCCTGCCGACCGGTGAAGGCGCCAAGGGCGGGCGGGAGCTGCGCGGGCACCGGCAGGGCGGGTCCCGGCCGGGCCGCCGCCGACTGCTCCGGCGGCCCGGCCCCGGGCGTCCGGTCGGCTGCCGAAAGGTCCGGGGCTGGCGCGGCGGGACTCGTGGCCGTGCCGTGGGAGCCGCCCGGCGTGAGGCGCTCGCTGGCGATCCGTTCCCACCGGGTGGCCCACGCGCCCGCCTCGGCCGGCGTCACCCCGAGGGCGAGCAGGAGCCGGTCGAGCACGTCCATCGGCATCGCGCTGCGCCCGTTGAGGTAGTTGGCCAGGCTGCTCCTGGGCACGCCGGTGGCCGCCGCCAGGTCCTGGAGGGAGAGCCGGGCCTTTCCCCGGGATCGGGCGGCGCGGACCCGCAGCCGGTTGAGCTCCGCCAGCAGCTCGCCTTCCGTCCTGAGTGGATCGATCGCGGACGGATCAGCCGAGCCATTGGTCACGGACGCATCCTTCCATCGGCGTCCGACATCGTCCATGGACGTCCAGGATCGAGGGCGGGGGCGTGCCGGGTCGCCATCCTGGTCGAGGTAAGGGGCGTCGGGGGTGCCCAGCCTGTGCGAATGGCGACCGCCGCGCGCCGGTCGTTTCGGCCCGACGGGGGGGTGCCGCCCGGCAACGGGCGGCACCGGGCCGAGCGTTCGGAGCACCAAGGGATGTCCAAAGCGTGTCTGTCGAGAGGAGAAGATTGATGGATCTGGCAAGGCGGGCGGCTGCGGGTGTGGTCGCGCTGACGATTGGTCTGTTCGCCGCCGTGTCGTGGTCGAGCCCGGCCCTGGCGGTCAGCTGGGAGCGGAACCAGGCCACCCGGGGAACCGTTGACAACGGCTACGCCAAGGACTGCACGGCGGCGGACCCGTTCAGCAACTCCGTCGCCTGTTGGCAGCCGTACGGGGACGTGCTGTGGGTTTCCAACAACAGTTCGCTCGGCGACACGCCCACGGCGGTGTGGTGGAATTACTACCCCAGCGACAGCACGCTCTACCGGCAGGGCACCTGCACCTTCACGTCGGCCGGGTGGGGTTACTGCAACAAGGACATGCACGAGAACAGCCTGATCAAGCTGCGGATCTGCGACAGTCCTGACGCGGATCGGCAGTGCTGGACGTCGATCATCAGCACGCGGGCCTGATCGCGGGCGCGACGCGCGGACGCGCCCGTCGAGAAGATCGGGCCAGCGGGGTCGGGCTTCCCATCGTCAGGGGGCCCGGCCCTTCAGCCTGTGTGGCCCACCCACCTCGGCTCCCCTGGCGCCACTGCAGCAAGCGAGCCACCAGGCAGGTTGGTGACCGAGTAAAAATTGTTACTCGGTTAAGATGTCTTCCGGGCCGACACGGCGTCCGGCACGCGAGCATCGAAAGGCAGACCATGGCCTCCGCGTCCCCCCATGGCCATCTTGATCAGGAACACGAACTTGATCACGAGTTCCTGACAGAGCTGGCATTCCTCGAGCGCGCCCGCAAGGCGCTGTCCTGGATGCTGGACCACGCACGGATGCGGGTCGCCACCGGAGAGCAAGTAGCCGGTGACCGCTACACCTCGGAGACTCTCGGCAGGTTCCTGAAGAGCTATGCCAAGGAACTGGCCGAGGAACCCGACAGCCCGCTCTACTTCGGCCGGCTGCAGTTCGGTACCGACGAGGGCGCGGGCGAACACCTGGGCCAGAACTACTACATCGGCCGGCGGCGCATCAACGAGGAGCACGGCGAACCGCTCGTCATCGACTGGCGCGCGCCCGTCTCCTCGATCTTCTACCGAGCGAGCGCCCGCAACCCGCTCGGTGTCGCCGCACGCAGGCGCTTCGGCTGGACCACCCGGCATCCGGTGGAACTGACCGGCTTCGAGGACGAGCGACTCGACCGGGGTGAGGAACTCGGCACCACCAGCGAACTGCTGACCAGGGAGATCGAACGGCCCCGCGTCGGCCCCATGCGCGACATCGTCGCCACCATCCAGCCCGACCAGGACGAACTGGTGCGTACCGACCTGGACCGGTCACTGTGCGTGCAGGGCGGTCCGGGCACCGGCAAGACCGCGGTCGGGCTGCACCGCGCGGCCTACCTGCTCTACGCCCATCGGCTCCAGCTCAAGCGCACAGGTGTCCTGGTCGTCGGTCCCAACCCGGCATTCCTGCACTACATCTCCGCGGTGCTACCGGCGCTCGGGGAGGTGGATGTCCAGCAGCGAACCCTGGAAGAGGTGCTCGGCCGGCAGAGCATTCGTGCGCAGGACAGCCCGGAGGCCGCGCTCGTCAAGCACGACGCGCGGATGGCCCAGGTGTTGCACCGCGCCCTGACCGGACTGATCCGCACACCCACCGAGCCGATCGCGCTGCCGGACGGCTCCTACCGGTTACGGATTCCGCTCAACGTCCTGATCCGGGAGGTGGAGACCGTCCGAAGCGAGGACATGCCCTACGGCGTCGGCCGGGAGCGTCTGCGCGCACGCATCGTCGCACTGCTGCAGCGGCAGCTGGAGTACCGCGCCGAGACGCCCGGCCACAAATGGCTGGAGAAGACCGGACGCGCCCGGCCGGTGGTCGCCGTCCTCGACCAGGCCTGGCCCAAGATCCGCCCGGAAGAACTGCTCACGAACTTGTTCAGCGACAAGGCGATGCTGGCCTGGGCTGCTGACGGCATCCTGACCGACCAGGAACAGGCAGCCCTGCTCTGGCGCAAGCCGCCTCGCAGCTTCAAGAGCGCGGCCTGGTCGACCGCCGACGTGGTACTGCTGGACGAGATCGCCGGGTTGATCGATCACCCGGAAGGGTTCGGCCACCTCGTCGTCGACGAGGCGCAGGATCTGTCTGCCATGCAGTGCCGCGCACTGGCGCGCCGCAGCCGGCACGGCTCGCTGACTGTGTTGGGTGACCTGGCCCAGGGCACCACCGCATGGGCAGCCGCCGACTGGCACGAGCAGATGGCGCATCTCGGCAAACCCGATGCGCCGGTGACCGCGCTGACCACCGGTTTCCGCGTTCCTGCCGTGGTGCTTGCGTTCGCCAACAAGCTCCTGCCCGAGCTGCACGTCACCGCACCGGCCACGCACTCCGTCCGCGCCGATGGGGAACTCACCGTACGCCACGAACAAGACCTGCTAGCCGCCACGGTCGATCGTGTCCGGGCGGCCCTTGATCAACAAGGTTCCATCGCGGTCATCGCGACCGACGCAAGGGTCGGCGAGATCACCGAGGCCCTGCTGCGGGCGGACATCGCCGTCGACACGGCTGAGCAGGACGACGAGCATCGGGTCACCGTCCTGCCCGCCATCCTGGCGAAAGGTCTGGAGTTCGACCACGTCGTGGTGGTGGAACCGGACGAGGTCGTCCGCGCCGAACCGCGAGGCCGGCACCGCCTCTACGTGGTTCTCACCCGAGCCGTCTCCCGGCTGGACGTCCTGCACGCCGGCCCTCTTCCGGAGGCGTTGGCCCGCTGATCAGCACCCACGTCGCCGCATCGCCGGCCGACCCGTCAAACCCGCACGCACCCTCCTCGCCAGGCACAACGCCCGGCAGGGAACCGGACATGATCCCGGGATGAAATGCTGCGTTTCCGGTCAGAGTTGAGCCGGGTGGGATGGGGCCATTCTGGCCTGAGTGGGCCATGTTGCCCCTGCTGGGGCCGAGGTGCCAATCGGTCACACTGGCGCGAAGGTGAAGGAAACGTCCAGTCAGGCCGCCGCGGGCACCAGCAGCAGGTGCAGGGCGGCCGGGTCGGCGACCTCGGGCAGGTCGCGGGCGGCGAGCCAGGCCGCCCCGGCGGCCCCGTCGCCGGCGGGGGTCAGCGGCGCGTCCGGCCACCGCCGGGCCAGCTCCGCCCCGACGGCGGCGGCCAGCGGGGTGTCGCCGGTGAGCAGCCCGCCGCCGAGGACCACCGGGTCGGTCGAGCCGGCCGGGCGGATCCGCGCGGCGCTGTCGGCGAGGTGGCCGGCGGCCGCCCCGATCAGCCCCGCGGCGACCGGTTCGGCCGCGACGGCGGCGGCGACCACCAGCGGCGCGAGCCGGGACAGCTCGACCGGCGGCCGGCGGGTGACGGCCTGCACGACGGCGTCGACGGTGTCGCGGGGCCGGTCGGCGACCCGGTCGACGCCGAGCAGCTCGGCGAGCACCCGGCGGCCCAGCGGCCCCGGGGCGCGCCCCGCGTCCAGGTCGGCGAGGAGCCGGCGGACGGCCTCCCGGCCCAGCCAGAATCCGGAGCCGGCGTCGCCGAGCAGCCAGCCGTGGCCGTCGGCGACCCGGTCCAGCCGCAGGTCGCGGACCTGCGCGGCGATCGCGCCGGTGCCGGCGATCAGCACCGTGCCGTGCGCGTGGGGCGTGCCGGAGGCGTACGCCACGAGGGCGTCGCCGTGCACCGCGTACGGGCAGCGCAGGCCCGCGTCGCGCCACGCCCCGTCGAACGCCGCCCGTCCGGCGGGGTCGGCGAGCAGCCGTCCCGCCCCGGCGAGCCCGATCGTGCCGGCCCGCACCCGGGCCGGGTCCACGCCGGACAGGGCGGCGCGCAGGGCGGTCAGGAGTTCTGCGGCGGCCCGCTCGGCGCCATGGCTGGTCGGGTTGCCGCCGCCGGCCCGGCCGGTGCCGAGGCGTTCCCCGGCCAGCGTCACGGCGAGCGCCCGGGTGGACGTACCCCCGACGTCGAGGCCGACCACGACGGTGTCGGACATCCGGTGCGCCTCCCGGGTCGGCGGTGCGGGCGGATTCATGCTGGTCGGCCCGGCCGCGCGGGGCAAGGTCCCCGGGCGCGCCGGCGGCGTCGCGTCAGGTAACAGTTTGAAAACTTCGACCACGGTCTTGACACGGAGGGCCCTTCAGTAAGAACTTTTACCACTAACAGTTAACACTCTTTTCCGAAAGGCGTCGCATGGTGGATCACGAGGTCGACACCCCCCGGGGCGCCGCCGTGGTCGACGCCGACGCGGCCGACCGGCGGGCCGGTCTGCCCACCGACGGCGTGCTCGCCCGCGTCCGGGCCGGCGCGGGCGAGCTCACCGGCGCGCTACGCCGCGTCGCCGAGCACGTGCTCAGTGACCCGGAGGCCGCCGCGCGGGCCACCATCGTCGAGCTGGCCGAGCGCAGCGGCACCTCCCCGGCCACCATCACCCGGTTCTGCCGCGCGATGGGCTTCGAGGGCTACGCCGACCTGCGCCTCGGCATCGCCGCCGAGACCGGCCGGGCCCGCTCCGCCGGCTGGACCGTCGACATCGGCCGGGAGATCCAGCCCGGCGACCCCCTGGAGCGGGTGCTCGGTCAGATCATGGCCGCCGACACCCGGGCCATGCACGACACCGCCGCGCTGCTCGACCTCGCCCAGGTGGAACGGGCGGCGGTGGCGATCGCCGGGGCCAGCCGGGTCAACATCTTCGGCGCGTCCGGCAGCGCGCTGGTCGGCGAGGAGATGCAGTTCAGCCTGCACCGCATCGGGGTGGCCGCCTGGGCCTGGAGCGACGTGCACGAGGGGCTGGCCAGCGCCGCGCTGCTCGGCCCCGGCGACGTGGCGCTCGGCATCTCGCACAGCGGGCAGACCCGGGAGACCATCGAGCTGCTCGCCGAGGCCGGCAGCCGGGGCGCGACCACCGTCGCGCTCACCGGCTTCCCCCGCTCGCCGCTGGCCGAGCTGGCCGACCTGGTGCTGCTCACCGCCAGTCAGGCCACCACGTTCCGCCCCGACGCGCTGTCGGCCCGGCACCCGCAGCTCGTCGTGCTCGACCTGCTCTACATCGCCGTCGCCCAGCGCACCCACGACCGCGCCCACGCGGCCTTCCGGCGCACCGCCCAGGCCGTCGACGGGCACAAGGCCGCGAAGGGGGCCACCGCATGATCAGCGCACAGGGGTACGCCGAGGCCGTCCGGCCCGTCCTCGACCGGGTCGTCGACTCGCAGGCCGGGGCGGTCGGCCGCGCCGCCGACCTGATCGCCGCCGGCCTGCGCGCCGGCGGGGTGCTCCAGGCGTTCGGCGCCGGCCACTCCGAGGCGTTCGCCGCCGAACTGGTCGCCCGGGCCGGCGGGCTGGTCCCCACCAACCGGATCTCCCTGCACGACCTCGTGCTGCACGGCGACGCGCCCCGCGCCGTGCTCGCCGACCCCAAGCTGGAACGCGACCCGGCCGTCGCCCACCAGCTCTACGCCCTCGCCGCCCCGCAGCCGGGCGACGTCTTCCTGATCGCGTCCCAGTCCGGCATCAACGGCTCGGTGGTCGAGCTGGCGACGCTGGTCACCGGGCACGGCCACCCGCTGATCGCGGTCACCTCGGTCGAGCACACCTCGCGGGTCGCCCCCCGGCACCCGTCGGGGCGCCGGCTCGTCGACCTCGCCGACGTCGTGCTGGACAACGGCGCGCCGTACGGTGACGCACTGCTGCCGCTCTCCGGCGGCGGCGCGGTCTGTGCGGTCTCCTCGGTCACCGCCGCGCTGCTGGCGCAGTTGGTGACCGCGGAGGTCGTACGACGGTTCCACCAGGCCGGGGAGGTACCCCCTATCTACCTCTCCGCCAACGTCCCCGGTGGGGACGAGCACAACCTCGCCCTCGAGTCGCGGTACGCCGGGCGTCTCCGGCGCACCGCCTGATTCGACACCTCAAGGAGAGACAACGATGTCGGTTACCCCCGAGCACCCGGCCGATCTGAGCCGTCGGACCCTGCTGCGCCGTGCCGCCGCGGCGGGCCTGCTCGTCACCCCCGCCGTGGGCCTGCTCAGCGCCTGCGCCGGCAGCGAGCCGAGCAAGTCCGACGACACCGGCGTCGCCAAGAGCAAGGACAACCCGTTCGGCGTCAAGGACGGCAGCGCCGTCAAGGTCGTCATCTTCAACGGGGGCCTCGGCGACCAGTGGGCCAACGAGGACAAGGCCGTCTTCGCCGCCAAGCACGCGGGCGTGACGGTCAACATGAGCTCCACCCAGAAGATCAAGACCGAAGAGCAGCCGAAGATGGCGACGCAGCCGAGCGACCTCGTCATGAACTCGGGCGCCGACATGATGGACATCAGCACCCTGGTCAACGAGGGCGCGATCGAGCCCCTGGACGACCTGCTCACCGCCCCGGCGTGGGACAGCGAGGGCACCGTCGCCGACACGCTGCTGCCCGGCACCGTCGAGGACGGCACCTTCCAGGGCAAGTTCTACGTCGTCAACGTGGCCTTCACCGTGTGGGGCAACTGGTACAACGGGGCGCTGTTCGCCAAGGAGGGCTGGCAGCCGCCGACGACGTTCGACGAGTTCTTCGCCCTCGCGCCGAAGATCAAGGCCAAGGGCATCGCCCCGTACGTGCACGACGCCGTGCACGGCTACTACCCGCGCTGGGCGCTGATGGCGACGATCTGGAAGTCCGCCGGCCGGCAGGCGGTCGTCGACATCGACAACCTGAAGGAGAACGCCTGGAAGGCCGACGGGGTGCTGCCCGCCCTCCAGGCGTGGGAGAAGCTGGTCAAGGACCGGCTGCTGCTGCCGGGCAACCTCAACCACACCCAGTCCCAGCAGGCGTGGCTCGACGGCAAGGCGGCGTTCATCCAGGTCGGCACCTGGCTGAAGAACGAGATGGCGGCGACGATCCCGCCGGGCTTCGAGATGAAGCTGTCGGACTACTGGGGCCTCGGGGCCACCGACAAGGCGCCCAAGGACGTCTTCGCCGGCGCGGGCGAGGGCCTCGTGGTGCCGAGCAAGGCCCCGAACAAGGCGGCGGCGAAGGAGTTCCTGCGGGCCGTGCTGTCGAAGTCCGGCTCCGCCAAGTTCGCCGAGCTGACCAAGTCGCTCGCCTCCACCAAGGGCTCCGGCGACGGCGTGCAGGACACGGCGCTGGCCAGCGCCAACGAGCTGATGCGCAACGCGCCGAAGGACCTGATCAAGACCAAGCTCTTCGACTTCTACGCCGACCTGGACAAGGAGAGCCAGAACCTCTCCGAGGAGCTGATGGCCGGCCGGCTCACCGCGCAGCAGTTCGTCGACAAGATGCAGGCGGCCGCCGACAAGGTCGCCAAGGACTCGTCGGTCAAGAAGCAGACCCGCGCCTGATCCCGGTGGCGGCCCACTGATCCGTTCGAGAGAGTGAGTGGAATGCGGCACGGTGTCGCGCGCTTCGTCACGGGCTTCCTCGCCCTCCCCGTCGCGCTGTACCTCTTCTACGTGGTGTGGCCCTTCGCCCAGGCGGCCGGATACTCGCTGACCAACTGGGGCGGCTACTCCGACAAGCAGGAGTTCGTCGGGCTGGACAACTACGTCCGGCTGTTCTCCGACGAGCTGATCCGGAAGGCGTTCTGGCACAACGTGTTCTTCCTGGTCACCGTGCCGCTGTTCACGATCGCGCTGGCCCTGTTCCTCGCGTTCCTGCTCAACGTGGGCGGACGCGAGGACAGGGCCGGCATCCGGGGGGTGTTCGGCTCCGGGCTCTACAAGGTCATCTTCTTCTTCCCGCAGGTCCTGTCGCTCGTGGTGATCGCCGTGATGTGGCAGCAGATCTACCGGTCGGACAACCAGGGCCTGATCAACGGCCTGCTGATGAAGATCGGGCTGGTCGACGCCGACAACCCGATCGGGTTCACCGCCGACCCCGAGCCGTTCCTCGGCGTGCCCGCCGTGCTGTGGTGGCTGCTGTTCATCGCCGTGTGGAGCGGCGCCGGCTTCTACATGGTGCTCTTCTCGGCGGCGATGCAGTCGATCCCGAAGGACATCTACGAGGCGGCCCTCCTCGACGGCGCCGGCCGGTTCGACACGTTCTTCCGGATCACCCTGCCGCTGCTGCGGGACACCATCTCGGTGGCCTGGGTCTACCTGGGCTTCATCGCGCTGGACATGTACGCCCTGGTCTTCGTCATGACCCCGAGCCAGGGCGGGCCGAACCACGCCAGCGAGATCTTCGCGTCGGTGCTCAACTTCACCGCGTTCCAGAAGGGGCAGTTCGGCTACGCCTGCGCGATGGGCGTGGCGCTGGCCATCTTCACGATCCTGCTGGCCGCTCTCCAGCTCCGGATCACCCGCCGTGAGCGGATCGAGTACTGAGGAGACCCGACGATGAGCACGGTGACCCACCCGTCCGGCGAGCGGGCCCGCCCCGGGCGTCCGGCCCCCCGCCCCGCGCCGAGCCGGGGCCTCGTCAGCCGCGGCCGGGAGCTGGGCGGGCGCTTCTTCAACGGCTTCTCGCACCTGTTCCTGGTGGTCTGGGCCGTGATGGTGATCTACCCGCTGCTGTGGGTGGTGATGTCGGCGTTCAAGGACGACTCGGAGGTCATCCGCGAGCCGCTGTCGCTGATCCCCGACAAGCTGCACTGGGACAACTTCACCCGCGCCTGGGGCGAGGGGCACCTCGGCGCGTTCTTCCTCAACACGCTGCTGGTCCTGGTCGGCAGCGTGTTCCTGACCATGCTGCTCGGCTCGATGGCCGCGTACGTGCTGGCGCGCTACGAGTTCCCCGGCAACCGGCTGATCTACTACATGTTCCTGTCCGGCCTGACCCTGCCCATCTACCTCGCCGCCGTGCCGCTGTTCAAGGGCGTCTACAACATGGGGATCGTCCTGCCGCTGCTGGGCCCGAACCGGCACCTCATGCTGATCCTCGTCTACGTCGCCTGGTCGCTGTCGTTCACGGTCTTCTTCATGCACTCGTTCTTCCGCACGCTGCCCGACTCGATCGCCGAGGCCGCGATGGTCGACGGGGCCTCGCACAGCCGGCTGTTCTTCAGCATCATGCTGCCGATGGCCAAGCCGGGCCTGATCAGCATCGGCATCTTCAACGTCCTCGGCCAGTGGAACCAGTGGTACCTTCCGACGCTGCTGATGCAGTCGGTCGCCGGGGAGCCGAAGAACCAGGTGATCGCCCAGGGGCTCATCGAGCTGTCCGTCAACCAGGGCTACAAGTCCGACTGGTCGGGCCTCTTCGCCGGGGTGACCATGGCGATGCTGCCGGTGCTCATCGTCTACATCGTGTTCCAGCGCCAGGTGCAGTCCGGCCTGACCGCCGGGGTGAGCAAGTAACCGCCGCGCGGGAGCGTCGTACGGTCGAGGCAGAATCGCGTCCGTGCTGGTGGCGGTGGAGGCGGACGACCGGGGTGGGGGAGCGCTGCTGCCCCTCGACCCCGCCGGCCGCCCCACCGGCCCGGCCGAGCGGGTCGCCGACCTCGCCGCCGCCGTCGCCGCCCGGGAGGCCGCCGCGCGCCCCCGTTGGGTCTGGGGCAGCGGCGTCACGGTCTACCCGGCGCTGCTGCGCGCCGGGGTCCGGCTCGACCGCTGCCACGACGTCGAGCTGACCGAGTCGCTGCTGCTCGGGCACGCCGGCCGCTGGGGCGAGCCCCGCTCGCCGGCCGCCGCGTGGGCCCGGCTGACCGGCGCGCCCGTGCCGCCGGACCCGCCGCCCCGCGCGGCCGAGCCGCCCGGCCACGGCCAGGGCGCGCTCTTCGACACCCTGCCCGGCCCGCCGGGCCCCGCCGTCGAGGCCCTGGCCCGGGTGTACGCCGACCAGCTCGACCGGATCGCCGCCACCGCCCACCCGGGCCGGTTCCGGCTGCTGGTGGCCGCCGAGTCGGCCGGCGCGCTGGTCGCGGCGGAGATGGGGGCGGCCGGCCTGCCCTGGCGGGCCGAGGTGCACGACGAGCTCCTCACCGGGCTGCTCGGCGAGCCGTCCCCGGTCGGCGGCCCGCCCCGCCGGCTGGCCGAGCTGGCCGCCCGCATCGCCGAGGCGTTCGGCCTGCGCCAGGTGCACGCCGACTCCCCGGCCGAGCTGCTGCGGGCGTTTGCCCGCGCCGGGGTGGAGCTGCCCAACACCCGGGCCTGGGCGCTGCGCGGGGTCGACCATCCGGCGGTGCCGCTGGTGCTGGAGCACAAGGAGCTCTACCGGATCTGGACGGCGCACGGCTGGGCCTGGCGCGACGCCTGGGTGCGCGACGGCCGGTTCCACCCGGAGTACGTCCCCGGCGGCGTCGTCTCCGGGCGGTGGGCCACCCGGGGCGGCGGGGCCTTGCAGATCCCCAAGGTGATCCGGCGGGCGGTGGTGGCCGACCCGGGCTGGCGGCTCGTCGTCGCCGACGCCGGCCAGCTGGAGCCGAGGGTGCTCGCGGCGGTCTCCGGCGACGCCCGGCTGGCCGCGGCCGGCGGGGCGGGCGACCTCTACGCCGCCCTGGCCCGGGACTCCTTCGGCGGCGACCGGCCCCGGGCCAAGGTGGCCCTGCTCGGTGCCATGTACGGGCAGACCGGCGGGATGGCGGTCCCCGCCCTCGCGGTGCTGCGCCGCAACTATCCGACGGCCTTCGCGTACGTGGAGGCGGCGGCCCGCACCGGCGAGGCCGGCGGCCTGGTGCGCTCCTGGCTGGGGCGCACCTGCCCGCCCGGCGCGGCGGGCTTCGCCGACGGCGACGACGCGGGCGTCGACCCGGAGGCGGCGGCCGACCCGCAGGGGCCCCGGGCGCGGGCGGCCCGCTCCCGGGGCCGGTTCACCCGCAACTTCGTCATCCAGGCCACCGCCGCCGAGTGGGCCTCCACGCTGCTGGCCACGCTGCGCACGGCGCTCGCCGGCAGCGACGCCGAGCTGGTCTTCTTCCAGCACGACGAGGTGATCGTGCACTGCCCGGCCGGGCAGGCCGACGCGGTGGCCGAGGCGGTCCGCGCCAGCGGCGAGCGGGCCACCGCGCTGCTGTTCGGCGACACCCCGGTCCGCTTCCCGCTGGACCTGTCGGTGGTGGCCTGCTACGCGGACGCCTGACCTGCCCGCAGGCGGCAGCCCGGCGGCCCGGGGCGGGCCGGCCCGGGCCGCCCGGCACGGCACCCCGAGTGCGGCAAATATCCGTTTCGCCCCGACACTCATCCCGGGGGTGCTCGTTGCACCCGGTGTGCGTATCGCAGGAATGATCATCGCGGCGGGCGGCGGACGCCGCCTCGGCGGCCCCGAGGCGTTGCTCCACCAGGGCGACCAGCCCCTGGTGGACCGCATGATCGACACGATGACCGAGGCGGGCTGCGCGCAGATCGTGGTGGTGCTGGGCGCGGCGGCGGACCAGGTGCGCCAGGCCGCCGACCTGACCCGGGCCACGGTGGTGGTCAACCGCGCCTGGGGCACCGGCGTCGGCTCGTCGATCCGGGCCGGCCTCGCGGCGCTGACCGACCAGCGGATCGAGGCGGTGGTCGTGGTCCCGGTGGACATGCCGGGGCTCACCCCGGCGGCCGTGCGGCGGGTCGCCGCGCTGCCGTACCCCGACGTGCTGGTCTGCGCCACCTACGACGGGCTGCGTGGCTACCCGATGCTGTTCGGCCGCCGGCACTGGTCCGGCATCGCCACCCTGGCCAGCGCCGACGTCGGGGCCCGGCCCTACCTGCTGGCGCACAAGGACCAGATCGTCGACATCTCCTGCGACTCGGTGGCCGACGGCAGCCGCGTCGACACCCCGGAGCTGATGGCCCTGTACGGCTTGACCGTTCCGCCCCAGCGCGTCGGCGCGTAGCGCGTTCCCGCGATCGCACGCAGCGTGGTCGAGCGGCGAGTGACGCGGCCCGCCCGGTCGGGGCGATCAGTCGAGGCAGAACTCGTTGCCCTCGGGGTCGGCCATGACGAGGTGCCCCGCGTCGAGCGGTGCGGCGGGCTCGTGCCGGCGCAACCGGGTCGCGCCGAGGCGGACGAGCCGCTCGGCCGCCACCTCCAGGGCCGCCATCCGCGCGTCGCCGACCAGCCCCGGGGCCGCCCGCACGTCGAGGTGCACCCGGTTCTTGACCCGCTTGGGCTCCGGCACCCGCTGGAAGAACAGCCGCGGCGCGGTGCCGGCGGGGTCGACCACCGCCGAGGCGGAGTCGCGGCGCTCGGGCGGCACGCCCATCGCCTCCAGCGCCTGCTCCCACGACTCGAAGCCGGGCGGCGGGGCCTGCACCTGATGGCCGAGGGCCGCGGCCCAGAAGGCCGCCAGCGCGGCCGGGTCGGCGCAGTCGAACGTGATCTGAACGTCGGTCATGGCGTCAGCCTCCGGCATATCGCGGACAGGTACGTTCCTAGATCTGTGCAACGATCGACGGGTGACCGTCGAGGCGACGACCGAGCGGGTGCTGCGGCTGCTGGCGCTGTTGCAGCGGCGACCGTCCTGGACCGCCGCCGAGATCGCCGCCGAGCTGCGGGTCACCGACCGCTCGGTGCGCCGCGACGTCCAGCGGCTGCGCGCGCTCGGCTACCCGGTGCACGCGGCGGCGGGCGTCGGTGGCGGCTACCGGCTCGGCGCCGGCACCCGGCTGCCGCCGCTGCTGCTCGACGACGAGGAGGCGATCGCGACGGCGGTGTCCCTGCGGCTGGCCTCGGGCGGCACGGTCGCCGGGGCGCAGGAGGCGGCGCTGCGGGCGCTGGCCAAGCTCGACCAGGTGCTGCCCGCCCGGCTGCGCGCCGAGGTGCGGGCGGTGCACGCTGCCACCGACACCCTGCTCGGCCCCGGCGTCGAGATCGACGCGGAGCTGCTGGTGACCCTCGCCCGGGCCTGCCGCGACGCCCTGCGGGTCCGGTTCCGCTACGCCGGCCGCGACGGCGGGGAACGCGACCGCACCGTCGAGCCGGTGCGGATGGTCACCACCGGCCGCCGCTGGTATCTGATGGCGTGGGACGTCGACCGCGGCGACTGGCGCACGTTCCGGCTGGACCGGATGCGCGAGGCGGTGGCGACGACGTGGCGCTTCCGGGCGCGGGAGCACCCTGACCCGGTCGCCCACGTGCGGCGGGCCGTGGCCGAGGCGCCGTACCGGCATCTCGCCCGGGTGCGGGTGCACGCCCCGCCCGACGTGCTGCGGGAGCTGGTGCCGCCGCAGGTGGGGCGGGTCGAGGACGACCGCGACGGCTGGTGCGTGCTCGTCGTCGGCGGGGACGACCTCGACTGGCTCGCCCTGCACGTGGCCCGGCTCGGCTTCGAGGCGGAGGTGCTGGAGCCGGCGGAGCTGCGGCAGGCCCTCGCCCGGCTCGCCCGCCGCCTGGCGGCGATGGCCGGCCCCGGCTGACGGAACGCGCGCCGGAGCCGCTCGCCGCCGGGCGGACGAACGGCTCCGGCGCGCGGGCCGGTCAGGCGGGGGCCGGCGGCTCCAGCCGGCCCGTGGTGGCCAGGCCCCGGTACCAGTGGGCGCTGTCCTTCCAGATCCGCTCCTGCGTGTCGTAGTCGACGCGGATGATGCCGAAGCGCCGGTCGTAGCCCCACGCCCACTCGAAGTTGTCCAGCAGCGACCAGACGAAGTAGCCGCGCACGTCCGCGCCCGCGTCCATGGCCGCGCCGACCGCGTCGACGTGCCGGTGCAGGTAGTCCAGCCGTCGGTCGTCGTGGACCCGGCCGTCGGGGGTGACCACGTCGTCGAACGCCGCGCCGTTCTCGGTGATCATCAGCGGCAGCCCGGGGTGCTCCCGGTGCAGCCGCAGCAGCAGCTCGGTCAGGCCGGCGGGCTCGATGTTCCAGCCCATCGCCGTGTACGGGCCCGGCTGCGGCAGGAAGTCCACGTCGTCCGCGCCGATCCACGGGGTGTGCGCCGAGCTGCCGTGCCCGTCGTTGTCCGAGCGGGCCGACACGCCGTCCCAGGCCCGAACCAGGGTGGTCGAGTAGTAGTTGACGCCGAGCACGTCCAGCGGCACCGCGATCGTCCGCTCGTCGCCGTCGCGCACGAACGACCAGTCGGTCACCTTCGCGGTGTCGGCGAGCAGGTCCGCCGGGTACGCCCCGTCGAGCAGCGGCCCGAGGAACGCCCGGTTGGCCAGCGCGTCGATGCGGCGCACCGCGTCGGCGTCGGCCGCCGAGCCCGACGCCGGCCGCACCACGTGCAGGTTGAGCGTCACCGACAGCTCCGCCGCCGGCGCCAGCTCGCGCACCACCCGGCCGGCGAGGCCGTGGGCGAGGTTGAGATGGTGCACGGCGGCCAGCGCCCCGGCCGGCTCCGTGCGGCCCGGCGCGTGCACCCCGGAGCCGTAGCCGAGGTACGCCGAGCACCACGGCTCGTTGAACGTCGTCCAGGTGTGCACCCGGTCGCCGAGCGCCTCGACGATGCCGGCCGCGTAGTCCCTGAACCGCAGCGCGGTGTCCCGCGCCGGCCAGCCGCCGGCGTCCTCCAGCTCCTGCGGGAGGTCCCAGTGGTACATGGTGGCCACCGGCCGCACGCCCCGCTCCAGCAGCCCGTCGACGAGCCGGGAGTAGAAGTCCAGCCCGGCCCGGTTGAACGCACCGGAGCCGCCGGGCTGCACCCGGGGCCAGGAGATCGAGAACCGGTAGGCCGCCAGCCCCAGCTCGGCGATGTGCCCCAGGTCCTCGGCCCACCGGTGGTAGTGGTCGGCGGCCACGTCGCCGGTGTCGCCGTTGAGGGTGCGGCCGGGGGTGTGGCTGTAGGTGTCCCAGATCGACGGGCCCCGCCCGTCCTCGGTGGCCGCGCCCTCGATCTGGTACGACGCCGTCGCCGAGCCCCACACGAAGCCCTCGGGAAACACTCGCGTCACCGGTTCGCCTCCGTCCCCAGCACGTCGCCGCCCGGCGACCCCGATCCCACCACATCACAGTCGTAGCCGGACGACGCGCCGGCCACCACGTCCACGGCGGCGGCCCCGCCGTCGTACCGCACCTCGAACTCGGCCCCCGGCCCGCCGCCGGGCGACGGGATCCGCACCAGGGTCCGCTGGCCCTCGACGGGCGCGAACAGCCGCAGCCGCACGCCGTCGGCCCACTCGTAGTCGGGCCGGTCGTGCGTCGCGCCGAACGGGATCACCGCACCGGGGCGGGCGAGCACCGGCAGGCTGTCGTAGCCGTGCTTCTCGGTCACCCACGCCGGCCCGGTGAGCTGCGCGCCGCTGACCAGGTTGGTCCAGGTGCCGGCGGGCACGTAGTAGGTGACCTCCCCGTCGGCGCTCATCACGGGCGCGACCAGCACGTCGGGGCCGAGCATGTACTGCCGGTCGAGGTACGCGGCCATCGGGTCGTCCGGGAACTCCACGATCATCGGCCGCATCACCGGCACCCCGTCGCGGTGCGCCTCCTCGGCAGCCGCCGCCAGGTACGGCATGAGGCTCAGCTTGAGCCGGGTGAAGTGGCGCAGCACCGCCACGGCCTCGTCGTCGTACGCCCACGGCACCCGGTACGAGCCGGAGCCGTGCAGCCGCGAGTGCGAGGAGAGCAGCCCGAACGCGATCCACCGCTTGAACACGGCCGGGTCGGGGGTGCCCTCGAAGCCGCCGATGTCGTGGCTCCAGTAGCCGAACCCGGACGCCGACAGCGACAGCCCGCCGCGCAGCGACTCGGCCATCGCCACGAACGTCGACTCGCAGTCGCCGCCCCAGTGCACCGGGAACTGCTGCCCGCCGGCCGTGGCCGAGCGGGCGAACACGACCGCCTCGCCGACGCCGCGCTCGGCCTCCAGCAGCTCGAAGACGGCCTTGTTGTAGAGGTAGGCGTAGTAGTTGTGCATCCGCTGCGGGTCGGACCCGTCGTGCCAGACCACCTCGGTGGGGATGCGCTCGCCGAAGTCGGTCTTGAAGCAGTCGACGCCCATGTCGAGCAGCACCTTGAGCTTGCTGTTGAACCAGGCCACCGCGTCGGGGTTGGTGAAGTCGACAAGCGCCATGCCGGCCTGCCACTTGTCCCACTGCCAGACCGACCCGTCGGGGTTGCGCACCAGGTAGCCGGCCTGCCGGCCCTCCTCGAACAGGTACGACCGCTGGGCGATGTACGGGTTGATCCACACGCACACCTTCAGGCCGCGCTCGTGCAGCCGGCGCAGCATCCCCTCGGGGTCGGGGAAGGTCGCCGGGTCCCACACGAAGTCGACCCAGTGGAACTGCCGCATCCAGAAGCAGTCGAAGTGGAACACCGACAGCGGCAGGTCCCGCTCGGCCATCCCGTCGATGAACTCGGTGACGGTCTTCTCGTCGTACGACGTGGTGAACGACGTCGACAGCCACAGCCCGTACGACCAGGCCGGGACGCGGGCCGGGCGGCCGGTGAGCGCGGTGTAGCGGCGCAGCACGTCCTTCGGGGTGGGCCCGTCGATCAGGTAGTAGGTCAGCGACTGCCCCTCGACGCTGAACTGGGCCTGCGAGACGACCTCCGAGCCGACCTCGAACGACACGTGCTCGGGGTGGTCGACGAAGAGGCCGTAGCCGGCGCTGCTGAGATAGAACGGCACGTTCTTGTACGCCTGCTCGCTGGCGGTGCCGCCGTCGGCGTTCCAGATGTCGACGGTCTGGCCGTTCTTGACGAACGGGCCGAACCGCTCGCCGAGGCCGTAGATCGTCTCCCCGACGCCCAGCGCCAGCCGGTCGTGGACGAAGTGCCGGCCCTCACCGTCGGTGACGACGCCGACGCTGCGCTCGGTGGACGAGGTGACCAGGCGGTCGCCGCGCAGGAAGTCGACCCGCCACCGGTCGACGAGCGTGACGCGGGCGGTCAGCTCGCCGGTGGTCAGGGCGGCGCTGATGCCGGTGACCTCGACGGTGACGGGGTGGTCGTCGCCGGCCGCGAGGGCGAAGCGCGGCTGCTTCGGCAGCCCGCCGCTGTGGTGCCCGACGGTCACGCCGATGACGCCGGGGGCGGGGGAGAAGAACTGCACGGTGACGACCGGGCGGTTGAGGGTGTCGCCCCGCCCGGTGATCTGACCGGTCGGCGCGAAGACGGTGAAGCCGCGTTCGTCCGGCTCCACCGATTCGACTGTGCCGGGGCGCAGCACGGTGACCCCCGGACGCAGTTGCCAGTACCCGTCGGTGAACTTCACTTCTCGGCTCCTACCGTGATGCCGCGGCTCAGCGTGCGCTGGAAGATGAGGAAGAACACGATCGCCGGGACGAGGCTGATCAGCGCCCCGGCGTTGGTGGTGGGGGCGTCCATCAGCCGGTCGCCCTGCAACGACGCGAGGGCCACCGGGATGGTCTGGGTCTGGTTGTCGATGAGCATCACCAGCGGGATCAGGAACTCGTTCCAGGTCCAGATGAAGAAGAAGACCAGCAGCACGGCGAGGGTGGGCCGGACGTTGGGCAGGACGACCCGCCACAGGATCGTCCACTTGCCGGACCCGTCCAACGCCGCCGCCTCCAGCAGGCTCTTGGGGAACGTGCCGAGCACCGAGGCCAGCAGGTACGTGCCGAACGCGCTCTGGATGACCGTGAAGATGATGATCACGACGAGCCGGGTGTTGTAGAGGCCCACCTCCTTGGCGAAGTAGTAGAGCGGGTAGACGAGGGACTCCTGCGGCAGCATGTTGGCCAGCAGGAACGCCCCGACGATCCAGAGCCGGCCCCGGACCCGGCCGATGCCCAGCGCGTACGCGTTGAGCAGCGACACGACGACCGCGAGCACCGCGACCGAGCCGGCGATGAGCGCGGAGTTCCACAGCTTCTGCGGGAAGTCGACCTGCGTCCAGTAGGTGCGCAGGCCCTGGGTGTAGAACTCCGACGGCCAGCTCAGCGGCCCGTCCGTGGAGTATTGCCCGGGCGTCTTGAACGCGTTGAGCAGCATGAACACGAACGGCACCAGCATGAGCACCGCGCCGGCGGTGACCACGGCCAGCACGATCCAGCGGCCGACGCCCCGGTGGTGCCGGTCGGGCACCCGGGCGGCCCGGCCGGTCTTCGCGGGGGCCTCGGCGGGGGTGAGGGTGACGGACATCAGGCGCTCCCGTCCCGTCGCTCGGCGCGGTGCTGCGCGCGGATGAACAGCAGCGCCACCACCACGATGATCAGCGTCAGCACGGTCGAGATCGCCGACCCGTACCCGACCTGGAGTTTCTTGAAGAACGTGTAGTACGCGAAGTACGACGGCACGTTGGTGGCGTTCTCCGGGCCGCCCCGGGTCAGCGCGTAGATCGGGCCGAACACCTTCATCGCGGCGATGGTGCAGGTGAGGGCGACGACGAACGTCTCCGGCCGGATCTGCGGCAGGGTGATCGCCCGGAACCGGCGGGCCCAGCCCGCGCCGTCGATCTCCGCCGCCTCGTACAGCTCGGGGTCGACCCGCTGCAACGCGGCCATGAACACGACCACCGGGTAGCCGATCTGCACCCAGATCATCACGCCCATCACCGCCGGCAGGGCGGTGTCGGGGTCGCCGAGCCAGTCGTGCGTCAGCGCGCCGAGCCCGACGGCGTCGAGCAGCCCGTTGAGGGCCCCGTCGGGGCGCAGGATCCAGCCCCACACGATGCCGGCCACCACGACCGGCAGCACCTGCGGCAGGTAGAACGCGGCCCGCAGCGCGTTGGCGGTGCGCGGCTTGAAGCGCCGACCGATGGTGTCGAACAGCACCGCCGCGAGCACCAGGCCGACGACGGTGGGCACCACGACCATCGCCACGATCATGGCGAGGGTGTTGCGGAACGACTGCCAGAAGACGGTGTCGTCGAGCAGGCGCTGGTAGTTCTCCAGGCCGACGAACGTCGGGTCGCCGATGCCGGACCAGCGGGTGAGCGAGAGATAGCCGGTGAACAGCAGCGGCCCGCCGATGACCAGCGCGAAGAGCACCGCGCCGGGCAGCAGGTAGAGCCAGTATCCGGCGTCGCCGCGACGGCGGCGCGGGCCCCGGCGGCCCTTCGGGTCGGTGTCGCCCCGGGTGACGAGGGCGTCGGTTGCAGCCATGATGGTCCCTCCGGTGCGCCGGCGGGCGCGTCGCGCAGGGCGCGCCCGCCGGGCGTCCTCGTCAGCCGCGCTTGATCTCCGCGACGCCCTCGTCGTACGGCTTGGCGATCGCGTCGAGCACCTGGTCGGGGGACTTCGACTGGTTGATCAGGCCCTGGAAGCCGGAGACCAGCACGTCGTAGTAGCCGGGGACCGGCCAGTCCGGGTAGAAGGCCAGCCCGTCGGTGGAGCTGATCGCGTTGAAGTTCTCGATCAGCTTCTTGTCCTTCGGGTCGGTGATCTTCGACGGGTCGGCGGACACCGGAACGCCGCCGTTGTTGCCGATCAGGGCCTGGATCTCCGGGCGCATGGTGATGTCGATGAAGTCGTACGCCAGGTCCTTGGCCTTGCTGGTCGCCGGGACCACCCAGATGTTGCCGGACGAGCCGGCGTGCAGCTTGTTGCCGGGGAACAGGAAGCTGTCCCAGTTGGCCTTCATCTCGGCCTTGAACCGGCCGTACCACCAGCTCCCGGAGACGATCATCGGGGTCTTGCCGGCGATGAACGCGGTGCCCATGTCCTCGGCCTTGGCGCTGGCGGTGCCCTTGCCGACGTAGCCCTTCTTCACCCACTCGGCGAACGTGTCCGCACCGTACTTGAGCGGGTCGGCCTTGAAGTCGACCGGGTTCTTGTAGAGCTGGTAGTTGTCGACGAACGCCCGGTCGGCCCTGGCGAGCGCGAGCTGGTAGAACAGCTGCCCGGCCGGGTACTCGGCGCCGGCGGTGCCCAGCGGGGTGACGCCCTTGGCGACGAACGTGTCCATCGCGGCGGTCAGCTCGTCGAACGTCGTCGGGACCTTGACCCCGTTCTTGTCGAACAGGTCCTTGTTGTAGTAGACCATCACGTACTCGCCGTAGTTGGGCACGCCGTACCAGTTGCCGGAGCCCATCACGCCCTTGTCGTCGTACCTGGCGGTGGTCTGGAGGCTCGGGCTGAGCGTCTTGTCCCAGCCGCGCTTGGTCGCCTCGGCCGTGAGGTCGGTGAGCAGGCCCTGCTTGGACAGCAGGCCGGCGGTGGCGTTGCCCTTGTTGTACTCCATCACGTCCGGGCCCTCGGACGAGTTGATGATCATCCCGGCGTTCTGCTGGATCTGCTCGAACGCCTTGCGCTCGAAGCGCACCTCGACGCCCGGGTGCTCCTGCTTGAAGACCTCGATCGCCTTGTCCCACGCCACGCCCATGGCGCTGGTCTCGCCCTCGTAGTGCCAGAGCTTGAGCACCTTCGCGCCGCTGGCGCCCTCGTCGGCGTCGTCACCGCAGGCGGTCAGGGACGCCGCCGCGGCGACGGCGAGGGTCACCGCCGCGACGACTGTGCGGAATCGTTGCATTACCATTCTCCTCGTGAGTATCGAGCCGGTACTCCTCTAGGCCCGTCGTCGCGTGGCAGCGCGGCGACGGGCTGTGTTCCTGCTCGTCGTTCCCGACGCCTCCGGATCGGCCGCGTCGACCGTTCCGGTGGTGTCCCCCGTCGGGCGACCGGGAGGGCCGCTGGATCCGCGGACCTCCAACGTGCACGGCAGCAGCTCCTGGTGGATCGGGGCGCTGTCGAGCTCCAGGTGGCGCAGCAGCGCCTCGACCGCGATGCGTCCCAGCGCCGAGCCGGGCGACGTCATCGCGGTCAGCGCGGGGGTGGCCAGCTCGGCGACCTGCGGCGAGGTGACCATGGAGACGACCGAGACGTCGTCGGGCACGGTGAGGCCCCGCCCGGCCAGCCCGCCGAGGATGCCGAACACGGCCCGCTCGTTCATGGCGAGGACGGCGGTCAGGTCGGGGGCCCGGTCGAACGCCGTCGCCAGGGCCGCCCGCCCGCCCGCCGCGCTGTCCTCGGCGGGGATCATCAGCGGCTCGACGCCGTGCTCGGCCATCGCCGCGGCGAACGCGTCGCGGGTGCGCAGCGCCGGGCCGTAGCCCTCGGCGATGGTCGCGGCGGAGTGGTTGACGTAGACGATCCGCCGGTGGCCGAGGCCGACGAGGTGGGCGACGGCGTCGCGGACGGTGCGGTCGAAGTCGATGTCGACGTACGACAGGCCGGTGGTGTCGCCGGTGCGGCCGATGAGCACCAGCGGCACGCCCGCCTCCCGCAGCACGGCCACCCGGTCGTCGTCGAGCTGCACCTCCATCAGCAGCGCGCCGTCGAGCATGCGTTGGCTGGCCAGCCGCCGCAGGCCGTCGAGGTCGTCGGCGTCGACGGGGGAGAGCACCAGGTGGTAGCCCGCCGCGCTGGCCGCCGCGGCGGCGCCGGTGAAGAAGGCCGTCTCGGTGGCGCCCAGGCCGCGGTCGTCGATCGGCAGGAGCAGCCCGAGGATGCGGCTGCGCCGGCTGGCCAGCCCCCGGGCCATCGCGTGCGGCTGGTAGTCCAGCTCCGCCATCGCGGCGCGCACCTTGTCGCGGGTGGCCTGGGAGATGGGCCGCGCGCCGGTCAGCACGTACGACACCGTGCTGACGGAGACCCGCGCGAGCCGGGCGACGTCGTGCATCGTGGCCATCGCGCACCTCCCTCGGCGGCCCGGCGGACGGGGTCCCGACCGGCGTCGAAACGCCTAGTCGAAACGCCTAGTCGAAGCGTTTCGACAGACCGTAGGGCACGTGTTACGAGGGCGTCAATAGCCGATGACGAAAACGGGTCGCCGGGCCGACCCGCGCCCCGGGCGCGGGTCGGCCCGGCGCCGGGCGCGGCCTCAGATCTCGATGTTGAACTTGCGCAGCACCGACGGGGCGACCAGCCCCACCGCCGCGAGCACGGAGATCGCGGTCAGCACGCCCCGCAGCACGACCACCTCGGTCTTGCTGCCGGTGCGCAGGGCGATGCTGTTCGGCAGGCCGACCATCGTCCACATCCGGCGCTTGATCGGGATCGGCCACAGGATCGGCACCCCGGCCCGGGTGATCATGTCGCCGAGGATGTGCACGAAGCAGCCCACCCCGACGGCCAGCCCGATCAGCGGGTACCCCCGGTCGCCGGGCAGGTTGGCGAACGTGTACCAGGCGGCGGCGGCCGAGGCCAGGGTCACGATCACCCAGCCCGCGCGCTCCGCCCACCGGTCGAACAGCCCGCGCAGGGCCAGCCCGAACATGAAGAACAGGATGCCGACCACGGCCCACTTGCCGTACGCGGCGCAGAGCGCGGTGGTGCCCCAGCCGACCAGCACGGTGAACGGGATCGTGTGGGTCAGGGTGCGGTGACCGTTGTTGCGGCGCGGGTCCTTGCTCAGCTTGGTCGCGTAGTAGACGCCGAGGGAGATCTTCTCCATCACCTCGGCGACGAACAGGCTGACCACCCCGAACGTGCGGGCCACCGTGGCCCCGCCCTGGTTGCGGGTCACCTTGCCCGACAGGTCGAGGTCGGGGAAGAGCGCCCCACCGGCGCAGACCGCGGTGCCGACGGCGAGGGCCAGCGGCGACTGGTGGTAGTCGGCGAACTGGTCGAGCGCCCAGGAGCCGGTCAGCCACACCGCCGCGCCCGACAGCGCGTGGGACGGTCCCATCATGACGCCTCGCCCTCCCCAGGGTCTTGATCCACAAACTACGCCACTGTGGCAGAGTCCCCGCCGGGGAGCAATCACCTGGATGGTCCACACCGGACGGTGTCGCGGCCCGGACGCGCGGGGCGGCCCCGCCGGCTCAGGCCGTGCCGGCGACCCGGAAGCTGGACCGCATCGTCTCCCGCTCGGCCGCACCGGCGTCCCACTCCTCCTCGGGGCCGCTCCAGGCCAGCGACCACGAGCGGGCGCCGAACGGGATCAGCTGCGCCCCGCGCAGGCGCGCACCCAGCGGCGCGTCCCAGGCGCACTCCCACTCCGCCCCCCGGCCCGCCGCCTCCGCCAGCCGGATCCTCTCGTACCGGGGGAGGGCCCCCGCCTCCTGCGCCCGGCGCTCGTTCGCGCGCAACTGATCCAGCGGGGCGGCGGCCCGGTCGTCGGCCGGCGCGACGGTCAGGATCCGTCGGGCGGACGGGTCCTGGAAGCAGACCGCGCTCCCGTCCCGGTACTGCCGCCAGCCGGGCGGCACGGCGAGCCGGAACCCGGCCGGGTCGGCGTACCAGGACCAGCCCGACGGCGGGCGCAGCGGGTCGTCCGGGGCCGGTGCGACGGTCGGGGGTGGCACGCCGAACGGGTAGGGCCGCAGGCAGGGGAAGGGCGGGGGCGGCACGCCCGTCACGAGCGGCGGCAGCATCGGCCCGGCCGCCGACGGACCCGGCCCGGCCCCGGGCGTGGCCGGGGGCGACGCTTCGCGGCCGGTGTGGGGGCGGAACAACGCGAAGACGACGGTGTGCGCGACCAACAGCACGATCACCACGCCGGACACGGCCAGCGGCCAGCGCCGCCCGGCCGGCGCGACGGCGTCCGCCGGACCGGCCGGCGCGATGACGAACGGGACGTCGGCCGACGCGGGGGCGGCGGGGCCCGTCGGCGCGGCCGGCCCCGGCCCGTCCCGCGCCGGGCCCGTCCCCGCCGGCTTCCGCCCCGCCGGCGCGTCGCGCCCCGGCGGCCCGGTCGACCAGCCCGGCACGACCAGCCGGTCCGCGTCGGCGGGCCCGGCCGGGCCGTCCGGCGGGGCCGCGTCCGGCGGCACCACCGTGGCCTGCGGGGCGATCGTGACCGGCGAGGGATCGGCGCCCGGCGCGGCGGCCTGGGCCAGCCGGCGTCGGGTCTCCTCGTGGTCGATGCGCCGCCGTGGATCCCGGCGCAGCAGGCCGACCAGGACCGGCCGCAGCGGCCCGGCGTGCGGCGCCGGGTCCGGCGGCTGGGTGGCCAGTGCGCTCAGCGTCGCCATCGCGGTGCTGCGGGCGTACGGGGACTTGCCCTCGACGGCCGCGTGCAGGGTCGCGCCGAGCGACCACAGGTCGGCCTCCACGCTGGAGATCCCCTCGGCGGCCCGCTCCGGTGCGACGAACTGCGGGGAGCCGAGCACCAGCCCCGGCCGGGTCATCACCCCGTCGCCGCCGTCGAAGACCGCGAGCCCGAAGTCGGTGAGCATCACCCGCCCGTCGTGGGCGACGAGCACGTTGGCGGGCTTGACGTCGCGGTGCAGCACCCCGGCCTGGTGCGCGGCGCGCAGCGCGGCCAGCAGCGCCAGCCCGACCGCCGCGGCCCGCCGCGGCGGCAGCGGCCCGGAGGTGTCCAGGATGTGCTGCAACGACCGGGACGGCACGTACTCCATGATCAACCACGGGTCGCCGTCGACCGGCACCACGTCGTAGACCCGGACCACGTTGGGATGGTTGAGCCGCGCCGTGGTGCGCGCCTCCCGCAGGGTGCGCAGGCGCAACTCGTCGAGCTCGTCGCCGGACAGCACGGCCGGCGGGACGACCTGCTTGACCGCGACGTCGCGGTGCAGCATCTCGTCCCTGGCGCGCCACACCTTGCCCATGCCGCCGCGACCCACGAGGTCGAGCAGGCGGTACCGGCCGCCGATCACTACCTGCTGCACCGTTCTCCTCACCGCTGGCGGACGTACACCATAGCCAGCGGATCGGCAGGGACCAATCGGACGACAGGTCGGCAAGCCCTCAGCAGGCCGCGTGCCCGGCCGCTAGCAGGTTCCCCTCCGGGATGGCGATCCGGGGCCGCCCCGCGCCCAGCCGGCTCGCCGCCCGGCGGGCCTGGAACGAGCCGTGCTCGCGGCGGGCGGCGGCGTAGCTGCTCGCGGTGTGGGCGGCGATGGTCGCCCAGCCGTACCGCTCGCTGACCATCGTCCGGGCCCGGCGGGCCACCCGGCGGGCGAACACCTCGTCGCCGATGAGCCGGTCGACCGCGCCCGCCAGCGCGTCCGGGTCGCTGTGCGGGAACGTCACCCCGGTGACCCCGGGCTCGACGATCTCGGCGAGCCCGCCCGTCGAGGCGACCGCCAGGGGCGCGCCGGCCGCCGCGGCCTCCAGGGCGACCATGCCGAACGGCTCGTAGAGGCTCGGCACCACGGTCGCGTCGGTGGCGGCCAGCATGGCCGGGAGCTGGCTGGAGTCGAGGAAGCCGGCGAAGCGCACCGTGTCGCCCAGGTGCAGCCGCTGCGCCTGCTCCACCAGCTCCTGCCGGTACGGGCCGTCGCCGGCGATCACCACCCGCAGCCCCGGGTGCCGCTCGCGCAGGTGGGGCACGGCGTGCATCAGGTGCTGCACGCCCTTCTCGTAGACCAGCCGGCCCGCGTACCCGACCAGGGGGCCGTCGCCGGCGAACCGGGCCCGGGCCGAGGCGACCGCCCGGGGCCGGGCCCGCCAGAGCCGGTCGTCCACCCCGTTGGCCACCACGTCGACCCGGGCGGCCGGCACGTCGAACAGGCGGCTGATCTGGTCGCGCATGTAGCCGGAGCAGGCGATCACCCGGGTCGACTCGCCGCTGATCCAGTGCTCGACGCCGTGGATGGTGCGGTTCATCTCCTGCGGCAGCCAGCCCTGGTGCCGGCCCGCCTCCGTGGCGTGGATCGTGGTCACCAGCGGCAGGTCCAGGTGCTCGGCGAGGGTGATCGCGGTGTGCGCGACGAGCCAGTCGTGGGCGTGGACGACGTCGTAGCTGCCGGATTCGGTGGCGCGCAGGGCGGCGCGGGTGAGGGTGTGGTTGAAGGCCATGGTCCAGGCGAGGAGGCTGCCGGTGGCCAGGGGGAAGGCGACCGGGTCCTCGGCGGCGCGCAGGACGCGGACGCCGTCGGCGTACTCCTCCAGGGGCGCGCCGTCGGCGTGGCGGGTGACGACGGTGACCTCGTGGCCGGCGGCGGCGAGGGCGACGGAGAGGGCGTGCACGTGGCGGCCGAGGCCGCCGACGAGCACCGGCGGATATTCCCAGGAGAGGATGAGCACGCGCTGGTGCCGGGCCGGGTTGATGTCGATCACTTCGGCGTCAGGTGACATGCGGCCCCCTTGGAATTGTCTCCGGCGCGCGCGTCGGCCGCACCCGTGGGACGGATGCCGCCGACGCGCCTGGATCTCGGGCCCATCCTGCCCTGGGCCGGAAAACCGGCGGAGACGTCGCCGTTGCCGGGATGTAAAGCGCTACCGGCACACCCGAGAGCGCTACCGGCGCACCCGGCGGGCGCGCAGCACCTCCGCCACCGACCACGCCTGGAACGGGCAGCCCGTCGCCGCGTGCGGGGCCGCGCCGTCGGCCGTCTCGCTGACCGACCCCAGCCCGTGCTCGGTCAGGTGCGCCTCCACGCCGACGAACAGGTCGTCCACCGGCAGCTTCGCCCGGCGGGCCGCGTCGACGTACGGCCCGAGCAGCCACGGCCACACCGTGCCCTGGTGGTAGCCGCCGTCGCGCTCGGCCGGCCCACCCCGGTGCCGGCCGGTGTAGCCGGGCTGGTCGGGGGCGAGGCTGCGCGGGCCCAGCGGGGTGAGCAGCCCGGCGCCGACCCGGCGCAGCGTCGGCTCGTCCGGCTCCAGCGGCGCGTACGGCAGCGACCAGGCCAGGAGCTGGTTGGGGCGCAGCAGGTCGTCGTCGTGGAACGGCGCGCCGCCCAGCGGGTACGCCGGCGCGGGCGCGTCCACCACGTCGTGCAGCCAGCCGACCGGGGACGGGAACCGCGCGGCGAACGACGCGGTGGCCCGGCCGTGCAGCCGCCACAGCTCGGCGGCGTCGCCGCCGGCCAGCTCCGTCAGCTCGGCCAGCCCCGCGAGCCCGTTGACCCACAGCGCGTTGATCTCCACGGGCTTGCCGGTGCGCGGGGTGACCGGCACCCCGTACACCCGGGCGTCCATCCAGGTCAGCGCCGTGCCCGGGGTGCCGCCCTGGGCGACCAGGCCGTCGGCGGGGTCGACGGCGATGCCGTACCGGGTGCCGGCCAGGTACGCGTCGACGATCCCGCGCAGCGCCGGCAGCAGCTCGTCGCCGAGGTCGGTGTCGCCGGTGACGGTGACGTGCCGGCTCACCGCGTGCAGGAACCACAGGGCGGCGTCGACCGTGTTGTATTCCACCCGCCCGGTGTCGGCCGTGTTGGCGAGCATCCCCTCCGACAGCGTCGCCGCGTAGGCCCGCAGCAGGTCCCGGCCCTCGTCGGCCCGGTTCGCGCACAGGAACAAGCCCTCGTACGAGGTCATGGTGTCCCGCGACCACGCGCCGAACCACGGGTAGCCGGCGACCACGTCCGGGCCGGCGGCGGTGCGCACGACGAACGCGTCGGCGGCCAGCGCGAGGGTGGCCTCGACCGCGTCCGCGGGCTCGGCCCGCGCCACCACCTGCCGGTTGCGCCGCCGGGCCGCCGCGACGATCTCCTCCGCCGGGGGCGGCGGGGCGGCCAGGTCGCCCGCCCAGGCGAGCACCGACACCGTGTCGCCGGGGCGCTCCAGCGCGCCCGAGAACCGCCCGGCGTGCCAGACGTCGTCGTCCGGGTGCAGGCCCCGGGTCGCCTCCTCGCGGTGGTGCACCCCGAGCCACCACTGCCCCTCCGGGGTCCAGTCCGGCCCGGCGAGGCGGAACGCGCCCTCCACCACCGCGCCGCCGTCCACCGGCTCGACCCGGGGGGCGGGGCCGTCGGCGCGCCGCTCGCCGTGCGCGTCGCGCCAGGTGCAGGCCGCCGACAGGTCGAGCCGGACCGGGCCGCCGGACACCAGCCGGTGCACCACCGCCACGCACGAGCGCCCGTACGCCATGGCCAGCTCGCGCTCGATCACCACGTCGCCGATCCGCCACCGCCAGCGCGGCAGCCCGTCGGTCAGGTCGAAGCGCTCCAACAGCTCGAAGCCGCGCGGGTCCACGTCGCCGGAGGACCACTCGTGCGCCCCGAGGCGCAGCCGCGCCCCGGAGGGGAGGACGACCGCCGGATCGAGACTCACCAGTCCCACGTTCCGGGACGCCGGCGTCTGTCCGGCGACCACCAGCAACCCGTGGTAGCGGCGCGTGCGCAGTCCGCTCACGGTCCCCATGGCGTACCCACCCAGGCCGTCCGGGACCAACCACTCCCTGGTGGCCCCGCCCGTCAGCTCCCCGCACACCTGCGGACCGAAACGAATGTCGATCAACTTTCCTCCAGCGGCGGCGAGGTGTAACACGCCACGACGAGAATGGCCGCTGTGGTGAAGTACCCCGGCGGCACCGAAGATAGGCACGTGATCACCGACGTGCCTCCCTCCCATGCGCCCGCACCCGACGCCGAACGGCTCCGGCTCGCCCAGGCCGACTCGGGGGAGCAGGACTGGCGCGCATGGGGTCCCTATCTGTCCGAGCGGGCGTGGGGGACGGTACGGGAGGACTACAGCGAGCACGGCACGGCGTGGGACTACTTCCCCCACGACCACGCGCGGTCCAGAGCCTACCGCTGGAGCGAGGACGGCATGGCGGGCGTCTGCGACGACCGGCAGACGTTCTGCTTCGCCCTCGCCCTGTGGAACGGCCGCGACCCGATCCTCAAGGAACGGATGTTCGGCCTCGGCGGCGACGGCGGCAACCACGGCGAGGACGCCAAGGAATACTGGTGGTACCTGGACTCCACGCCCACCCACTCGTGGATGCGCTGGCGCTACCACTACCCGCAGGCCGCCTTCCCCTACGACGAGCTGGTCGCCGTCAACGCGCTGCGCGGCCGCGACGACACCGAGTACGAGCTGGTCGACACGGGGATCTTCGACGACGACCGGTACTGGGCGGTCACCGTCGACTACGCCAAGGCGTCCCCGACGGACATGTGCATCGTGGTGACCGTCGCCAACCGGGGCGACACCGACGAGCGGCTGCACGTGCTGCCGTCGCTGTGGTTCCGCAACACGTGGGCGTGGGGCCTGCCCGGCGGGGACCGGGTGCCCCGGCTCGTCGGCTCCGCCGCCGGGGCCGGCGGCGGCGCCCGGCTCGTCGGCGAGCACTGGGTGCTCGGCCAGATCCTGCTGGAGGGCGACGGCGACCCGGTGCCGCTGCTGTGCGACAACGACACCAACGCCGAGCGGCTCTGGGGACTGCCCGGCCGCTCGCCGTACCCGAAGGACGGGATCAACGACCACGTGGTCGGCGGCGCGGCCACGGTCAACCCCGACCGGGAGGGCACCAAGGGGGCGCTGCACTACGTCCTGGACGTGCCGGCCGGCGGGCACCGGCAGATCCGGCTGCGGCTGACCCGCACCGCGCCGCCGCCCGGCGGGACGGTCCCGCCGGCCGCCGACCTGGCCGCCGGCTTCGACGCGGTGGTGTGGGCGCGGCGGGCCGAGGCGAACCGGTTCTTCGACGGCGTCATCCCGGCCGCGGCCACCGCCGACGAGGCCCTCGTCGCCCGGCAGGCCATCGCCGGGCTGATGTGGGGCAAGCAGTTCTACCACTTCGACGTGAAGCGGTGGCTGGAGGGCGACCCCGGCTCCGCGCCCCCGGCCGGCCGCCGGCACGGGCGCAACAGCCACTGGTGGCACATGACCAGCTTCGACGTGATCTCCATGCCCGACCCGTGGGAATACCCCTGGTACGCGGCCTGGGACCTGGCCTTCCACTGCGTCAGCATCGCCCGCGTCGACCCCGGGTTCGCCAAGTCCCAGGTGCTGCTCCTGCTGCGCGAGTGGTACCTGCACCCCAACGGGCAGATCCCGGCGTACGAGTGGGCGTTCGGCGACGTGAACCCGCCCGTGCACGCCTGGGCCGCGCTGAAGGTCTTCGAGATCGACGGCTCCCGCGACCACGAGTTCCTGGCCCGCGTCATGCACAAGCTGCTGCTCAACTTCACCTGGTGGGTCAACCGCAAGGACACCGGCGGCAACAACGTCTTCGAGGGCGGCTTCCTCGGGCTGGACAACGTCGGCCCGTTCGACCGCTCGGCGGCGCTGCCGGTGGCCGGCACGCTGGAGCAGTCCGACGGCACGGGCTGGATGGCCATGTACGCGCTCAACCTGCTCGACATCGCCGTCGTGCTCGCCGAACACGACCGCACCTGGGTCGACACGGCCACCAAGTTCTTCGAGCACTTCGCCTACATCGCCGCCGCCGCGTACGACCAGGGGCTCTGGGACGACGAGGACGCGTTCTTCTACGACGTGCTGCGGCTGGCCGACGGCAGCAAGGTGCCGCTGAAGGTCCGCTCGGTGGTGGGGCTGCTGCCGCTGGCGGCGACCACCCGGCTCAGCGCGCGTACGCTGCGCCGGCTGCCCGAGCTGGGGGCCCGGCTGCGCTGGTTCCTCACCCACCGCCCCGAGTACGCCGACGTGATCGGCGCCCGCCGCATCGGCCCGGACGGCCGCCAGCAGCGGCTGCTGACCATGGTCGGCCCGGAGAAGATCGTCCGGCTGCTGGCCCGGATGCTCGACGCCGAGGAGTTCCTCTCCGAGTACGGCCTGCGTACGCTCAGCCGCGCCCACCTGGACAAGCCGTTCGCCGTCACCCTCGGCGGCCAGGAGTTCAGCGTCGGCTACGAGCCGGCCGAGTCGACCAGCGGCCTGTTCGGCGGCAACTCCAACTGGCGCGGCCCGATCTGGATGCCGACCAACTTCCTGCTGATCAGCGCCCTGCGCGACTACGCGGCGTTCTTCGGCGACGACCTCCAGGTGGAGTACCCGACCCGCTCGGGGGTGAAGCGGACCCTCGACGAGATCGCCGACGACCTCTCCGTCCGGCTGATCTCGCTGTTCACCCGGGACGGCTGGGGGCGGCGGCCCATCTACGGCGCCGCCCAGCTCTTCCAGACCCACCCCGACTGGCGGGACCTGATCAGCTTCCCGGAGTACTTCCACGGCGACAACGGCGCGGGCCTGGGCGCGTGGCACCAGACGGGCTGGACCGCCCTGGTCGCCGACCTGATCCTCACGCTGCGTCACCGGCGGGGGGTCGACCCGGCGTGAAAGGGCGTGCCCGTGCCGCGCCGTCGGCAGTACGGTGTCCCGGGCCACACGGGAGGGGAGAGGCATGCGACAGGGCACGCCGGGTCGGCGGGACGCGCAGGTGCTGGTCTTCGACGCCGACGACACGCTGTGGGAGAACAACGTCGTCTTCGAGCGGGTCATCGACGACTTCCTCGGCTGGCTGGACCATCCGACGCTGGACCGGGCGCAGATCCGGGCCATCCTCGACGACATCGAGCGGGCCAACGCGGCCGTCCACGGCTACGGCAGCAAGGTCTTCCTGCGCAGCCTCGGCGAGTGCCTGGAGCGGCTGCGCCAGCGGCCCGCCTCCGTCGCGGAGCGCCGGGAGATCGACGCCCTGGCCGAGGCGCTGGTCAACCACCAGGTCGAGCTGATGCCCGGGGTGGCCGAGACGCTCGACGCGCTCGCGGAGCGGCACCGGCTGCTGCTGCTCACCAAGGGCGACCGGGAGGAGCAGCAGCGCAAGCTCGACGCGTCCGGGCTGCTGCACCACTTCCACACCGCGCACATCGTGCGGGAGAAGAACGTCGACACCTACCGGTGGCTCGCCGGGGAGCACGGCTTCGACCCGGGGTCCGCCTGGATGATCGGCAACTCCCCGAAGTCGGACATCCTGCCGGCGCGGGCCGCCGGCATGTGGGCGGTGTTCATCCCCAACGAGAACACCTGGGTGCTGGAGCACGACGACCTCGACCCGACCGACCCGGGCGTGCTGCGGCTGGCCGCGTTCGGCGACCTGCTGCGGCACTTCTGAGCCGCCCGGCCGCCCGGCCGGGGCCGCGGGCCCGGCCCCGCGTCGGCCCGACCGGGGCCCCGGGCCGCCCGCGCCCGGCGCGGCCACGGGCCCGCCGGACGCACCCGCCCCCGACGGGGAACAGCGCCCGCGCGGCTGCCCGTGTTACGCCCTCCTGCCGGTTTTCGACATGGTCGACAAACGCCGCCGTGGGCGGTCCCGGCGGCTTGTTCCGCCCGTGCCTCCCTGCCTAACCTGGCCCGGCGTTCGCGGCTCCTCGGGGTGAGTCGGGAACGCGCCGAAGTCCGGCGGTGGCGCACCGTGGAGCTGAGTGCAGGCGGGCCGCGTCGCCACCGGTGGGCCCCGGCGTGGGCGGCGTGTCCCGCCCGCGCGCCCACCGGCGGCGATCCGCTGCCACACCGGACGGCTGGTGGGTCAGGACCGGGGAGTTGCGGACCCGGTCCTGACCGTGCCCGCAGCGGGCGCCGGTCAGGCGACCTCGCCCCGCACGATCGCCACCGCCACCCGGCAGAACTCGTCCATGTCCGGCTGGAAGCCGGCCGCGATGTCCGGGTGCAGACCGGACCGGGTCTCGTCCAGCAGCCGCTGGCAGACCTGCTCGACCGGCTCGCCCGCGTAGCTCGACCGGACCCGTCCCGTGGCCGCCTGCAGGGCCGAGGTCAGCTGATCCTCCAGCGGGCCCCGCAGCTTCCGCTGCACGGGGTCGAGCCCGCTGGGATCGAGCGTGACATGTGGCTCCGACATCGGCGCTCCCTTCGTCGGCGTCCGCGGTACCCCACCGCGGACGTCGGTCAAACCACGGCCGGCAGGGCGGCCACCCGCACCCGGTAGGAGAACTCCTCCGCCGGTTCCTCCAGGTACGACAGCCGGCGGATCTGCCGGTCGTCGGTGTAGAGGGCGACGTCGGCGAGGACCCCGAGGTGGGTCAGGCCGATGGTGGCGACCCTCTTCTTGTCCTGCAGCACCGCGCAGATCCCGCCGAGCAGGGTGCTGGCGTCGGAGGTGCGGTGCCCCGGCGGACACCGCAGGGTCAGCTCCACCTCCACCGGCCCGCCCAGCGGGGTCCAGCCGGTGCGCTGGGCCGCCGAGCAGGCCGCCAGGAGCAGGGCCCGGACCCTCGTCGCCTGCCGGTGGCCGGCGGCGAAGATGGACAGGGCTTCGGTCTTCACCGGGGGCAGGCCGCTCACCTCGAACGTCAGGGCGAGAGCGCGGGTGTCCTGCACGACGGCACCTCCTCGTCGTCAACGATCCTGCCCAACCGGTGGACCGGCAGCGGGGGGTTCGCTCGATTACCCACCGTTCGGGCAGGAGGGGGATGGGCCGGAGGCGTATCGACTTCGGCGGCGACGCGCTGGCAGCTGAGTCCGGGGGAACTCCCGGCAAACGCTAGTCGAACCGACGGACACCCGGAAGCCTCCCCGCGCACGTGTCCGACCCGCCGGACGGGCCGTGCCACCCGGGTCACCCGGGCATCCGCCGAGGCGGGGGCGTCGGCGGCGAGACGAACCGGACGAACGGCGGTTACGGGTCGCCCGCGTTGCGGGCAGGTTTCGCGCCTGGGCAGGTCGGGCAGTGTTGCCCGCACGACACGCCCGGGGCGGGTCGGTGTCCGGTCCGCTCCCGACCGTCTCGCCGTGCGCCGGGGCACGGGTGACCTCCCCGGTTCTTCGCCGAAGAGAGGGGGAGGGCGATGACAGATCCGGCCCGACGTCGGCGTCGACCCGCGGCCCGCGCGGCAGCGGCCGCCGCCGCGCTCACGCTGGTCGCGCCGCTGGCCGCGTGCGGCTCCGGCGGCGACGGCGGCACGCCCACGATCAACCTGTACTACCCGCCCGAGCAGAACCTGCAGAAGGTCGTCGACGACTGCAACACCCAGGCGCAGGGGCGCTACCGCATCGCCTACCGGGTGCTGCCGCGCCAGGCCGACGACCAGCGGGTGCAGCTGGTCCGCCGGCTCGCCGCCGGGGACACCGGGATGGACGTGCTCGGCCTCGACGTCACCTGGACGCAGGAGTTCGCCAGCGCCGACTGGATCCGGGAGTGGACCGGGCCGGACCGCGCCGAGGTGGAGGAGGGCACCCTCGCCGGGCCGCTGGACACCGCCCGCTACCAGGACAAGCTGTACGGTGCGCCGAAGAACACCAACGTCCAGCTCCTGTGGTACCGCACCGACCTGGTGCCGGAGGCCCCGAAGACCTGGGACGACATGATCAGGCAGGCCCAGGACCTGAAGGCGCAGGGCAAGCCGTACCAGGTGCTCACCATGGGCGCGCAGTACGAGGGGCTCGTCGTCCTCTACAACACCCTCGCCGAGAGCGCGGGCGGCAGGATCCTCAGCGACGACGGCAAGCAGGCGGTCATGGACGCCGGCACGGTCACCGCGCTCGACCAGCTCCGGCGCTTCGCCACGTCCGGCGTGACGTCGCCGTCGTTCAGCAACGCCACCGAGGACCCGGTCCGGCTGGAGTTCCAGTCCGGCAACGGCGCGTTCCAGGTCAACTGGCCCTTCGTCTACCCGGCGTTGCAGGAGGCCGACCCGGAGCTGGCGAAGAAGGTGAAGTGGGCGCGGATCCCGGGGATCGACGCCGACACCCCCAGCAAGGTCACCATCGGCGGCGTCAACCTGGCCGTCAGCGCCTACTCGCGGCACCCGGCGGAGTCCTTCGAGGCCGCCAAGTGCCTGCGCAACGCCAGGAACCAGAAGTTCTCCGCCGTCAACGACGGCGTGCCGCCGACCATCGAGCGGGTCTACGACGACCCGGAGATGACCGAGGCGTACCCGATGAAGGAGACCATCCTGGAGGAGCTGAAGGAGCCGGCGACGCGCCCGCTGACCCCGGCCTACCAGAGCATCTCCACGGTGATGTCGGCGATCCTGTCGCCGCCGTCGGCGATCCGCCCCGAGCGGACGGCCGACGAGCTGCGCGACGCCATCGCCGACGCCCTGGAGTCGAAGGGGGTGCTGCCGTGAGCCGGCGCGCCCCGCTGAGCGAGAACAAGAAGGCCGAACGGAGGCTCGGCTGGCTGCTCTGCGCCCCCGCCGCGCTGGTCATGGTGCTGGTCACCGCCTACCCGATCGGCTACTCGATCTGGCTGTCGTTGCAGCGCTACGACCTGCGCTTCCCCGCCGAGCGCGAGTTCATCGGGCTGGAGAACTACGCGACCGTGCTGACCAACGAGTTCTGGTGGACGGCGTTCGGGGTCACCATGCTGATCACCGTCGTCACCGTCGCGGTCGAGCTGGTCCTCGGCATGGGCCTGGCGCTGATCATGCACCGGACGCTGGTCGGCCGGGGCATCGTGCGCACCGCCGCGCTCATCCCGTACGGGATCGTCACGGTCGTCGCCGCGTTCTCCTGGCGGTACGCATGGACGCCGGGCACCGGCTACCTGGCCAACCTGTTCGGCGACGGCGCGCCGCTGACCGAGCGGGCCAGCTCCCTGGCGATCATCATGCTGGCGGAGATCTGGAAGACCACCCCGTTCATGGCGCTGCTGCTGATGGCGGGCCTGGCCCTGGTGCCGGAGGACCTGCTCAAGGCGGCGTCCACCGACGGGGCGACCGCGTGGCAGCGGTTCACCAAGGTCATGCTGCCGGTGATGAAGCCGGCGATCCTGGTCGCCCTGCTGTTCCGCACCCTCGACGCGTTCCGGGTCTTCGACAACATCTACGTGCTCACCGCCGGCGGCAACGAGACCTCCTCGGTGTCGATGCTCGCCTACAACAACCTGATCCGGGGCCTCAACCTCGGCATCGGGTCCACGATGTCCGTGCTGATCTTCCTCACCGTGGCGGTCATCGCGTTCGTCTTCGTGAAGCTGTTCGGCACCGCTGCCCCCGGCAGCGACGACGGGGAGAGGCGCTGACATGGCCGACACCACCACGCGGGCGAAGCTGCGCTGGGGCCTGCTGGACGTCATCGTCGTCGTCTTCGCGCTGGTCCCGGTGCTCTGGATCGCCTCGCTGTCGTTCAAGACCCCGGCCACCCTCACCGACGGCAGGTTCTGGCCCCGGGAGTGGACGCTGGACAACTACCGGTCGATCTTCGACACCGACCAGTTCGTCCGGGCCCTGGTCAACTCGATCGGCATCGCCCTGATCGCCACGCTGATCGCCGTGGTGCTCGGCGCGATGGCCGCGTACGCGATCTCCCGGCTGGACTTCCCCGGCAAGAAGCTGCTCGTCGGCGTCTCCCTGCTGATCGCGATGTTCCCGCAGGTGTCGCTGGTGTCGCCGCTGTTCGAGATCGAGCGGCAGCTCGGGCTCTTCGACACCTGGCCGGGGCTGATCCTGCCGTACATCACCTTCGCGCTGCCGCTGGCGATCTACACGCTGTCGGCGTTCTTCAAGCAGATCCCGTGGGACCTGGAGAAGGCGGCGAAGATGGACGGCGCGACCCAGGGCCAGGCGTTCCGGCGGGTCATCGCCCCGCTGGCCGCGCCGGGGCTGTTCACCACGGCGATCCTGGTCTTCATCTTCTGCTGGAACGACTTCCTGTTCGCCATCACGCTCACCTCCACCGAGCGGGCCCGCACGGTGCCGGTGGCGCTGTCGTTCTTCACCGGCGAGTCGCAGTTCGAGGACCCCACCGGGGCCATCTGCGCCGCCGCCGTGGTGATCACCGTGCCGATCGTCCTGTTCGTGCTCTTCTTCCAGCGCCGCATCGTCTCCGGCCTGACCTCCGGCGCAGTCAAGGGATAGGTGGTGTAGTCATGGCTGACATCGTGCTGGACAAGGTGAGCAAGTCGTTCCCCGACGGGACCGTCGCGGTGCGGGACGTCGACCTGGAGATCGCCGACGGCGAGTTCGTCATCCTGGTCGGCCCGTCGGGCTGCGGGAAGTCCACCACCCTCAACATGATCGCCGGGCTGGAGGACATCAGCTCCGGCGAGCTGCGCATCGGCGGCCAGCGGGTCAACGACAAGGCCCCCCGGGACCGGGACATCGCGATGGTGTTCCAGTCGTACGCGCTCTACCCGAACATGACCGTCCGGGAGAACATGGCGTTCCCGCTGAAGCTCGCGAAGCTCGACAGGCAGACCATCGACGCCAAGGTCGACGAGGCGGCCAAGGTGCTGGAGCTGACCCCGCTGCTGGACCGCAGGCCGGCCAACCTCTCCGGCGGCCAGCGGCAGCGGGTGGCGATGGGCCGGGCGATCGTCCGCCAGCCGAAGGCGTTCCTGATGGACGAGCCGCTGTCCAACCTCGACGCGAAGCTGCGGGTGCAGATGCGCACGGTCGTGTCCCGGTTGCAGAAGCAGCTCGGCACCACCACCGTCTACGTCACCCACGACCAGACCGAGGCGATGACCCTCGGCGACCGGGTGGTGATCATGCGGGGCGGCGCGATCCAGCAGGTCGGCCCGCCGCAGGAGCTCTACGACCACCCGCGCAACCTCTTCGTCGCCGGCTTCATCGGCTCCCCGTCGATGAACTTCCTGCACGCCGCCGTCGACGACGGGAAGCTGCGCACCGCCATCGGTGACGTGCCGATCGGCGACCGGATCCGCCGCGAGCTGGAGGCCGGCGACGCCCCGCGCGAGCTGATCCTCGGCATCCGCCCCGAGCACTTCGAGGACGCCGAGCTGGTCGACGACGACACCCGCCGCCGGGGCGCCGAGTTCACCGCGCCGGTCGACATCGTCGAGTCGATGGGCTCCGACAAGTACGTCTACTTCACCCTGGAGGGGGAGCGGGCCAGCGCCGCCGAGCTGGAGGAGCTGGCCGCCGACGCCGGGGCCGACTTCAGCGGCGGCGGGGCCAGCCTCGTCACCCGGCTGTCGGCCGAGTCGACAGTACGCGAGGGCGGGGACCGGCGGGTCTGGTTCAACCTGGAGAAGATCCACCTGTTCGACCCCGCCACCGGACGCAACCTGACCCTGCACGAGGGGCGGTCGTCCGGCGCGCTCGGCGGCTCCTGATCCGCGCGGCGGGCCCACGACGACGCGCGTGGGCCCGCCGCGCCGGAGCGCGCCGGCCCGGCCGGGCTCACCCGTGGTCGACGTCCGCGTACCGGGTGCGGCTCTCCGCGTACCAGGCGGCGACCTGCGCCAGCGGCACGTCCTGGTAGGCGAGCGTCACCGTCGTGCGCTCGAACGTGTCCAGGAACGCCCGGATGTCGCCCGGCGGGAGCAACGCCGTGTCGGCGAACAGGGAGAGGTGGACCCGTTCGGCGGTGCCCCGGACGCCCATGAACAGCGCCTTGTTCTTCAGGTCGACCCGTTCCGGCCAGGAGAAGGCGCTGTCCGCGGTGCGGGCCGTCAGCTCCTCCAGCGTGGCCGGCGGCCTGGTGGGTCGGCCGGGCAGGTGCGACCAGATGTCGTTGAAGTGGGCGGCCGAGCCGACCCCCGCCTCGTCGGCGAGCGCGGCGACGACGCGGTGGCGGTGCCGCCCGTGGCTGCGGGCCTGGGCGAGGACGGCCGCGCAGTGCTCGGTCAGTGCGGCGAAGGTGCCGGCCGTCAGGTCGACCACGGTGGGGATGCTCTGGCTGAGCGTGCACACCGTGCCGGCCAGCTCGGGCAGCGTGCGGTTGCCCTGCATGATGTCGACCGGGAAGGCGTCGCCGGGGCAGACGCAGCGCATCAGCGCCGAGGTGACGGCGAGCAGCAGCGCCGATGGGGAGCTGCGGTGGCGGCGCGCCGCCGGGCCCACCGCCAGGGCCACCGCGTCGGACTCCAACTGGCCCCGGAAGAACCGGGGCGTGGCCGGCTGCGCCCGCGTGGGCAGCATCCCGGGGTGGGCGCGGTCGAGCTGCCGCCGGATGAACCGCGCCGCCTCGATGGTGAGCAGTTGGCCCTCGGGCCGGTTCTCCAGCGCCGCCAGGTCCGCCGGTTGCAGGGCCGTCCGCGCGCCGGGGGCGGGCCGGCCGTCGACCCGGGCCCGCAGCAGGGCGGTGAGGTCGGCCACGAGCAGGTCGGCGGCGACGAAGTCGGCGGACAGGTGCGACACGGCGAACGAGAGCAGGATCGGGATGCCGTCCTTCATGATCACCGAGAACCGGATCGGCAGCTCCTTGTCGTGGTCGAACCCCACCTGCGCGGCCCGGACGAGGCAGTCGGTGACGATGGTGGTCCAGTCGGTGTCGTCGTCGGTCGGCCGGTCGCACAGCTCGACCGGGAGCGTGCCCGACCCGAGCACCTCCTGGGTGGCGTCGCCGCTGGTCGTGGGGCGGTACATCGTGCGCAGCGCCTCGTGCCGCCGCAGCAGCTCGGCCACGCACTCCAGCACGTCGCCGACGCTCAACAGCAGCGGGATGGGCAGCCACCGGGTGAGCACGGCGTAGGAGCGCGCGTCGTCCCAGTCGCGCACGAGGTCCCAGATGACCTCCTGGCCCCAGGTCAGGGGCGCCGTTCGTGGTCGTCCGCCGTGGAACTCCACGTCGGTCGTGCGGATGGTGATCATGGGGAGCTTCGCACCTCCACGGGCGTGGGCGGATGGCCGCGGGCCGGGGTCCGGCGCGGCGTCAGGACGTGCCGCAGGCAGAAGACCGAGTACGCCAGGCCGGTGGTCCAGCTCACGACCACGGCCCACATGACCGCCTCGATGCCGAACGGCCTGCTGAGCACGTACGCGAAGGGCACCTGCACCAGCGCGAAGGCCACGATCGTGCAGACCAGCGGCACCGTGGTGCGGCGCGCGCCGTTGAGGTAGCCGTGCAGCACGACCATGACGGTGTAGAGCGACAGGAAGGGGAAGATGATCAGCAGGTACTGCCCGGTGACCCGCCGGGTCGTCGGGTCGTCGGTGAACAGGGCGGCCACCGGCCCCCGCGCCAGCAGGACCAGGGCGGAGACCAGCACCGTCAGCCCGACCGTCAGACCGAGGGCCCGCAGCAGCCCCTGCCGTGCCCGCTCGACGTGCCCGGCGCCGAGGTTCTGCGCCGCGAAGGCGGTGACCGCGCCGGAGAACGACAGGAACAGGATGGCGCTGAACGCCTCGACCCGGGACACCACCGTGAACGCGGCCAGCACCACCTCGCCGTACGGCTCGATGATCCAGACCAGCACCATGATGCCGACGGCGAGGATGACATGCTGCGTGGCCAGCGGGGCGCCGAGGCGGACCGCGTCGACGAACTCGCCGCGCACCGCGCGCCGGGTCGGCCGCCCGCGCGGCAGCGGGTACGCCCGGGCCGACGCGGCGACCCCCACCACCGTGGCCACGCTGGCGGCGACCGCCGTGGCCAGGGCGGCGCCGGCGATGCCGAGCCCCAGGCCCCCGACGAACAGCAGGGCCAGCCCGATGTTGAGCAGGTTCCCGCACGCCTGCACCCACATCGCCGCCCGCGAGTCGCCCAGCCCGCGCAGGTAGGCGCTGACCGCCGCCGAGCCGAAGATGCCGGGGAAGCCCAGCGACAGCACCCCGATGAAGCGGGCGCACTGCTCGGCCAGGGCCCCGGTGATCCCCATCAGCGCCAGGACCGGCTCGGCGAGCACCGTGACCAGGAGCACGCAGCCGAGCGTCCAGCACACCGTCACCGCGGCCAGCGCCACCACGACGTCGCGGCGCTGCCGGTCCTGCCCGGCCCCGCGCAGGTGCGCCAGCCGGATGGTGAACGCCGTGCCCAGTCCGATGAACATCGCGTTCAGCAGGTAGAACAGCGGGCCGCTGGCCCCGACGGCGGCGAGCCCGTCGACGCCGACGTAGCGCCCGACGACGATGCTGTCGACCAGCAGGTAGACCTGCTGGAACAGGCTGGCCACCGCCAGCGGCAGGGCGAAACCGACGATCCGGCGTAGCGGCGGCCCCGTGGTCATGTCGGTCACGACGTCCCCCATCGTGGTCGGTGGCTCACCCGGCGTCCGTGCCGAACTCGCGCAACTCGTCGACGTGGTAGGCGATCTCGGCGGCGGTGCGGTCGGCGAGCAGGTCCGCGACGTCGTACGGCACCCCGTGGCAGACCGCGATGTTGTTGGCCACCGTGGTCGCCATGAGCGAGTCGCCGCCCAGGTCGAAGAAGTCGGCCTCGACGTCGAGCCGGTCGTAGCCGAACGCGAGCGCGAGGCAGCGCGCCACCGACAGCTCGGTGTCGGTGTACTCCCCGCCCGGCCGGCCGTCCAGCTCCACCGCGACCGCCGCGACCGTCGACCGGATCTTCTCGGTGGCCTTCGACAGCCGTTCCTCCAGCGCCTGCATGTGCCGCCCGACGGTGGCCTCGATGTCGGGGCTCAGCCCGACGTCGTACGAGCGCAGCAGGTGGATCAGCTCCCCGGCGTAGTTCAGCTCCCCGGCGAACAGCCGCGACCGGCGCGAGCGCAGCCCCGCGTCGAGGACGGCCAGGCCCACGGCGGTCGGCAGCGCCTTGAACATGGTGTCGCCGTTGGTGCCGAAGTCGACGGCCATGCCGATCTCCTTCCAGGCCACCCAGTCCAGGGCGAGCACGTGGCACCGCCCGCCCGCCCGGGAGCGGGCGAGGTTGTCCAGGTAGTAGTTGGCGGCGGCGTAGTCGGCCTGCCCGGGGGCCGGGAAGACCGACGCGACCGAGGAGAAGTGGGCCACGAAGTCCGGCGGGTCCTCCCGCGTCACCTCCTCCAGGACGAAGGCCGAGTGCAGCTTCGCCCGCACCACGGCGTCGAACTCGTCGAGCCGGCGGAACATCAGGGTGCTGCCCCCGGGCAGCCCGGCGGCGTGCACCACGCCGTCGATGCGGCCGAACCGGTGGCGTACCTGGGCGACCGCCTCGGCGAACGCCTTGCTGTCGCCGGCGTCGGCCGACACGCCGACCACCGTGACCCCCCGCGATTCCAGGTCCCGCACCGCGCGCAGCCGCTCCGCCAGCCGGCCGTCGGACGTGGCCTCCAGCTCGTCCCACTCCTCGCGCGGCGGCAGCCCGGAGCGGCTGAGCAGCACCAGCGTGATGTCGGGCCGGGCGGTGGCGAAGTCCCGGGCGACGGCGAGGCCGAGCGCCCCGGTGCCGCCCGTGATCAGGTAGGTGCCGCCCGCGCGCAGGTACGGCCGGGGCTCCCGCGCGCCGGTGGCGAGCTCGACGTCGGGCACCTCGACGAAGACCTCCCGCAGCCGCTGCCCGCCCCGCAGCACCGACAGGCCGTGCTCGTCGGCGAGGATCTCGGCGGCCAGGGCCGCCGGGGGGACGGCCGGGTCGACGTCGATGTTCTTGACCTTCACGTACGGGTACTCGCGGACCAGCACCTTGCCGAAGCCGACGAGCGCGGCGTTCTCCGTCACCGCGGCGGTGTCCCCCTCGTGCGCGCTGACGGCGCTGCGGGTCAGCACGACCAGGTCGAGCTTCGCGCCGGCCGACATCAGCGCCCTGGCCAGGTGGAACAGGCCGTACAGGTTCTTCGCCGACCGGCGCTCGACCTCCTCGACGTCGCCCGCCGGGGTGTCCTCGAACGCCAGGGCGTATACCAGGTGGGTGACGTCGCGGTCCTCGACGAGCCGGACGACGGCGTCGAACGACGCGCCGCTGTCGGCGGCGAACACCTCGCCGCCGGGGGTCACCGGCTCACCGAGGCGGAGGATGGCGCTCCCGGCGGGCAGCGCCGGGGCCAGCGTCGCCTCGGCGTCGGTCGCCGGGTCGACCAGGGCGAGCACGGAACCCGCCCGCGTCGTGGCCGCCCCGGGCGGCGGTGCCGGCCGCAGCTCGACGTCGTGGGTCACGGGGTGCCGCTCGGTGGCGCGTTGCAGCGACATCGTCTGCCGCCAGTCGTCGGGGAACGGAACCCAGGCGGTCGTCTCGTCGAAGACGTACGAGGGGAGCCGCACGATCCGCGGGGCCCGGCCCGTCGCCGGCGCCCGCCAGTCGGCCGGGCCGCCCCGCAGGTACGCCCGCGCCGCCTCGGCCAGCGGGCCGGTCACGGGCGGCGGGTCGTCGGCGAGGATCCGCTCCAGCCCGCGCCGCAGGCCGTCGGCGTCGGCGACGGCCAGCGCGATCCGGTGCCGGTGGGCCGAGCGCGACGCCCGGGCGGTGTGGCAGACGTCGGCGATGTCGAGGCCGTCGAGCCCGCCGTCGTCGATGAACCGCAGGTAGCTGCGGATCAGCCCGGTCAGCGAGCGCAGCGTGGCCGCGCTCAACGTGAACAGGTGCTCGCCCGGCTCCGCCGGCGGCACCGGTGCGGCCTCGTGCTCCTCGACGACGACGTGCGCGTTGGTGCCGCCGAGGCCGAAGGCGCTCACGCCGCAGCGCCGCGGGCCCCCGTCCGCCGGCCACGGCCGCAGGGCGGTGGGGACGAACAGCGGCCCCGAGGCGAAGTCGAGGGCGGGGTTGGGGTTGACGAAGTTGGCCTGCGGCGGCAGCATCCGGTTGCGCAGCACGGCCACGGCCTTGAGCAGGCCGACCACGCCGGAGCCCTCGAACAGGTGCCCCACGTTCGCCTTGACCGTCCCCACCGCGCAGAAGCCCTTGTCCGACGTGTGCCGGGCGAAGGCCAGCTTCATGCCCTCGTGCTCGATCGGGTCGCCCACCCGGGTGGCCGTGCCGTGCGCCTCGAAGTAGCCCAGCGTGCGGGGGTCGATCCCCGCGTTCTCCCAGGCCCGCAGCAGCAGGTCCGCCTGGGCCTGGGCGCTCGGGCTGGTGATGCCGTCGGTGTGGCCGTCGTGGTTGACCGCGCTGCCCCGGATCACCGCGTAGATCTGGTCGCCGTCGGCCAGGGCCTGCTCGGTCCGCTTGAGGACCACGGCCCCGGAGCCCTCGCCGAAGCCGGTGCCGTCGGCCGCCTCGTCGAAGGTGCGGGTCACGCCGTCGGACGACTCGATGCCGATGGCCGAGTGTGGGTGCTTGACCGGCGCGAAGACGATCCGCGCCCCGCCGACCACGGCCATCTCGCAGTCGCCGGCCAGCAGGGCGTTCCTCGCCTGGTGCACCGCGACCAGCGTGGCCGAGCAGGCGGTGTCCACGACGAGGCTCGGGCCGCGCAGGTCGAGCAGGTGGGACAGCCGGTTGGCCAGCATGGCCGGGATGTTCCCGGTGATCGCCTGCTGGTTGGCCGACGGGTCGACCCGGGAGAGGTAGTCCAGGTAGGTCGAGCCCGGGTTCGTCGCGAAGCCCACGAAGACGCCGGTCCGGCTGCCGCGCAGCCGGTCGGCGGAGTATCCGGCGTCCTCCAGCGCGAGGAACATGGCGCGCAGCGCCATCCGGTGATGCGGATCGGTCAGGGCCGCCTGCCGGGGCGTCATGCCGAACACGGCGTAGTCGAAGCTGTCGACGGCGTCGAGGAAGCACCCGTTGTGGTAGTCGATGTCGGTGTCCTCCACCGGCTCGACGGACGTGGCCCGCAGGTAGTGGATGTACTCGCCCAACGTGTCCCGGCGGTGCTGGGGGAACGGCCGGGTGAGGCTGACGCCGGCGCTGACGACGCGCCACAGGGCGTCCAGGCCGGCCACCCCCGGCAGATCCACCGAGGTGCCGACGATCGCGATGCTCATGGTGCGTCCCTTCAGTGGATCCGGCTCACGAGAGCGTTGAGGGTGCTGCCGTTGACCTCGTCGAACCGGGTGACCCCCGCCGCGCGCAGCGTGGCGACGGCGCGTACCCACTGCACCGGCGCGGTCACCTGGCGGGCCAGCAGGTCGGGCCCCCGCGCGGGCGCGAAGACCTCCCCGGTCACGCTGGAGACCACGGTGCCGTGGCCGGTGGCGAACACGCAGTCGCGCAGCTCCGCGCGAAGCTGCGCCTCGACCGGCGCCATCAGCGGGGTGTGGAACGGGCCGCTGACGTTGAGCGGGACCACGCGCGCGCCGGGCAGGGCACCGATGGCCTTGGCGGCCACGGCGACCTCCACCCGGTCGCCGGCGATCGTCGTCTGGGTGTCGGCGTTGAAGTTGGCCACGTGCACGTTGGCCAGGCCCGTCTCCCGCAGGGCGCGTTGGACGAAGGCCGCCGGGACGCCCTGCACCGCCGACATCCCCCCGCCGGTGACCCCCGCCATCAGCGCGCCGCGCCGATTCACCAGCCGCAGCGCCGTTTCGAATTCGAGCACGCCGGCGGCGACCAGCGCGTTGTATTCGCCGAGGCTGTGCCCGGCGAAGAACGGGTATCCGTCGGATTCCTCGGCGACCTGACGGAAACCGAGCAGCGCATTGACGACGAACACCGCTGGCTGGGCGTGTCGGGTGTCCCGCAGCCTACGTCCGGGATCTCGGACGCACAGTTCTTCGATCGAGTATCCGAGGATGTCGTCCGCCAGCGCGGTGATGTCCGGGAACTGCTCGAAAAGGCCTGCTCCCATTCCCCTGCGCTGCACGCCCTGGCCGGGAAACAGTAGACATCGCATGCTTTCCTCCTAGCGCCCGGGGCGCGAAAACTGTCGGACCGGCTCGAAGCGCAGGCGTCGGCCCACGCCGTCGAGGCATTCCCTGGTGAAACGGCGCGCGGACGGCCCCGGGCCGAAGTCCACGACGCGGTCGACCGCGGCGTCGGAGACGGCGTGGCGTGCCGCGAGCTCCCACTCGATCGGGCGCAGCAGCACCTGGGCGAGGAACTCCGCCACCAGGTCCGGCGAGCCCTGGAGGTTGCGCGGGCCGTCGGTGGCGTACACCGGCAGTCGTAGCTGGTCGCCGGCCGGCAGCGGGCCGATGAAGCGGCGGTCGTCGTCGACCCGGCGCGCCGCCGGGGCCAGGCGGGGGCTGTGGAAGGGGATGGTGCTGGGCAGGAAGGCCCAGCTCACGCCCACCCGCCCGAGGCGGGGTTCGTGGGCGAAGTAGAACGCGAGAAGCTCGACGGGCAGCCCGCTGAGCACGTGCGAGCCGGGAGAGTTGGTCAGGCCCACGGTGAGCGCGCTGCCGCTGCCGTTGAACGCGGCCACCATCGCGTGCAGCTCGGCGCGGGGGACGCCGGACAGCGCGGCCATCGGTCCGGGGCCGTCGCCACGGTGGCCCCGGGTCAGGTACCGGGCCACCGCGTCCGCGTCGGGCACCGGCCCGCCGTCGAGCTCGTGGGCGCGCACCAGGCTGACCGCCACCAGCCGCAGCAGCGCGGTCGCGACGCCCAGGAACTCGTCCGTCCGCCGCAGGCGCAGGCCGGCGAGGATGGCGGCGGGCAGCCCGATGCTGTGGCCCAGCGCGCCGACCGCCCCGTCCGGGTGGCCCCGGGCGGGCTGGAGGTGACAGGCCTGGTAGAGGTGGACGCAGATCCCCGCGGCCACCGAGCCCGCCGGCACGCCGCCGGGCGCGCCGAGCCACTGCCGCAGCGCCGAGCCGTCGGGGGACAGCCGGGCCCGGGCCGGCGGGTCGAGGTAGGCGGCCACCTCGTCGAATGCGTCGAATGCGGCCTGGAAGAATGCGGAGTTCTCGGGGGCGGAATGCAGTCCGCGGAGCGCGGGGAGCAGATTCTCGTTGGTGCTGCCAATGCCGTCGAAGAGCAGCAACGTACGCACAACCGACCTCGACCTTCCGGTTATGGCATGATTCAACTCAGTTGTGGCTGCGTTGGTTGCGGTGATGCCTCCGGCGCTTCCCGAAACGTGGAAGACCAGGCTGACGGGGTGTCGGACGAGACTTTACCAAGAGATCTTTCTCAATGTAAGTGCGAGTGGTCCGTTCGATTCTCCGACTCGCCTGGTGCCCGCGTGGTGTTTCTGGCGCGTTTCCTGCGCGACAGAGCGGGCGATCGGCCGGTCTCGGGCCAATCCGGGGCCACGGGTGCAGGTCAGGTCGAACACGGGCCATTCACCGCACCGTCGGCGTCGGCGTCGGCGGACGGTCAGGCCGGACCGGGCCACTCCACCGCCGGCGGGAGCCCGACGAACGCCGCGTACGCCGCCAGCGCCGCGTCGACCCGCGCCCGGGTGGCGGCGTCGAGGTCGACCAGCGGGCGCACCGCCACCTTCACCCTCGTCCTGCCCAGCGTCCGCTTCCACGTGCCGGCCACCCGGCCGTCGCGTACCACCGTCGACTGGAACACCCCGTTGCCGCCGGGGACGATCGCCTGCTTGTGCTCCGGGGCGACCATCAGCGACCGGTCCTTGAAACCCAGCAGGTATTCGTCGAAGCCGGGCAGGGCGTGCACGTCGTCGACCGGGGCGCGGGGCGCGTCGAGCAGGGCCGGGTCGGCCACCGCCTCCGCGCCGTCGACCGTCACGGTGGTGAGCGCGTCGCCGGCGGCGGCGATGCCCCGCTTCGCGTCGGTGGCGGTCAGGCCCGTCCAGCCGGCGAAGTCCTGCCGGGTGGTGGGGCCGTGGCTGCGGAAGTAGCGCACCGCCAGCAGGCCGAGGGCCTCGTCGCGGTCGGGGCGGTGCGGGTCGGGCACCCACTGGTCGAGCAGCGCGAACGTCTGCTCCGTGCCGACGTGCGGGGCGATGCAGGTGACGCCCTTCTGCGCCGCATACCACAACAGGTGGTAGCCGCGCGGGCCGGTGGTGTCGATGCCGGCCGCGTCGAGGGTGGCCTGGCACTGCGACCGGGTCAGCCGCGCCCGGCCGGCCAGCGCCGCGCCGAGCACGTCGGCGGCCCGGTCGGCCTCCGCCAGGCTGAGCCCGAGGAATGCCCGGCGGGGCCCGGCGGCGGCCAGGGTGCGCACGCCGGTGACGTCCAGCATCCACCGGGCGTCCCGGGACGGCACCAGGTGCACGGTGCCCCGCATCGGCCAGGTGCGCAGCGCCTCCCGCCGCTCCAGGGCCGCCTGCACGTCGGCCTGCGTCCAGCCGGGCAGCCGCAGCCCGAGCGACCACAGGCCGCTCGCCGCGTCCTGCGCCTGCATCGCGCCGAACCACTCGACGACCCCGGCCACGCTCTCGGGGCGGGCCGTGGGATGGGGGCGCAGCAGCAGGGCGGTCATCCGCAGCGCGAGCGCCTCCGCGCCGGTGAGCTCCGCCCGGCCGGTCAGCGCCGCCGCCGTTCCCGCGCCGCCCGCCCGCCCACGCGCTCCGCTCGTCGCCACGTCTCCGCCGCCTTCCGCCACCTCGACGGTCAGCATAGGGCCGGTCACCGACACCCGCCGGACCCGCGACCGGGCGGGCGGATCACCAGGGATCCGCCCGCCCGGGGTCGTACCGTCGCGCGGCAGGTCACCGCCGGGGCGTCGCGTCAGCGGCGGGGCCGGGCCGACTGCGGGACGTCCGCCTCCACCCGCTCGCGGCGCAGCCGTTCGTCGACGGGCTGGTCCTCGACGACCTCGTCCCTGGTCAGCCGGACCCGCTCGACGGGGACCTGTTCCTTGCTGACCACCGGGTGCTCGGCGCGCAGCCGCAGCTCCTGCTGCTCGTCGCCGATCTCGGCCCGCGCCCGCCGGTCGCCCGGCGCGATCGGCTCGCGCTCGACGCGCACCTCGTCGTGCTCGACGGGGACGGTGGTGTGCACGTCCTCGTCGACGACGTGCTTGCGCAGCCGCGCGGTGCCGGCCGGCTCGCTCTCGGTGCCCACCAGCAGCCGCTCCTCGGAGCGGGTCAGCTCCGGCCCCCGCGGGTAGCCGGCGGCCTGCTGGCGCGACGGTGCCGGCGGGGTGGGCGGCGGGAGCTGGTAGTGCGCGTAGAGCTGGGTGAGCTGCCGGGCGTCCAGCGGCTCGTCGGTGCCCGTCTCGACGCTGGGCGCGCCGCGCACGGTCGCCTTGTCGTACGGCAGGCCCAGCCTGTCCTGCTGCATCCGGGCCGACTGGAGCGGGGCCATCGACTCGTGGTGGCCCATCACGCCGGTCTTCACGCTGACCCAGGTCGGCTCGCCGGCGGCGTCGGCCCACACCTGGCCCACGCTGCCGATCTTCGCACCCGAGCGGTCCTGGACGTCCTGCCCGTACAGCGAGCGGATCTGCTGCTCGGTCAGTCGCATTGGCTCGTCCTTCCTCTCGTGGGTCACGACGTGGCTACCCGGGCCGCTCCGGGAGCATTCCGGGGCGCGGTCGTGGATAGCAGCGCCGGCGGCGGTCCGCGCGGGCGCGCAGGGGTTGCGGCTAGGGTGGGCCTCGTGCTCCGCCAGGTCACCGGAATCCGCTACGTCACCCCGCTGCGCGAGGGCGGCTCGCTGCCCGGTGTGGTCGAGGCCGACGACCTCGGCACGTACGTGGCGAAGTTCCGGGGCGCGGGGCAGGGGCCGAAGGCGCTGGTCGCCGAGGTGATCTGCGGCGAGCTGGCCCGCCGGCTCGGGCTGTCGGTGCCCCGGCTGGTGGTGCTGGACATCGACCCCGTCATCGGCCGGGCCGAGCCCGACCCGGAGGTGCAGGAGCTGCTGCGCGGCAGCGGCGGGCCGAACCTCGGGATGGACTTCCTGCCCGGCGCGCTCGGCTACGACCCGGTGGCGCACCCGGTCGACCCCGCGCTGGCCTCCCGGGTGCTCTGGTTCGACGCGTTCACCGAGAACGTCGACCGCAGCTGGCGCAACCCCAACCTGCTGATCTGGCACCGCGAGCTGTGGCTGATCGACCACGGCGCCTGCCTCTACTTCCAGCACAACTGGCCGCGCGCCGAGGCGGCCGTGCACCGGGCGTACCGCGCCGACGACCACGTGCTCGCGCCCTACGCGAGCCGGCTGGCCGAGGCCGACGCCGACCTGGCGCGCCGGGTCACCCCCGCCCTGCTCGCCGAGGTGCTGGCGCTGGTGCCGGACGCCTGGCTGGCCGGGCCCGACTTCGGCTCCGCCGACGCGGCCCGCGCCGCGTACACCGACCACCTCGCCCGCCGGGTGGCGCGCACCGCCGACTGGCTGCCGCAGGGGAGCGTCGCGTGAGAGAACCCTTCGAGTACGCGGTTATCCGGCTGGTGCCCCGGGTCGAGCGCGGCGAACGGATCAACGTCGGGGTCGTGCTCTACTGCCAGGGCCGGGACTTCCTCGCGGCGCGTACCCACCTCGACGCCGACCGGGTCCGGGCGCTCGCGCCGGACGTGGACCTCGCCGAGGTGGCGGCGGCGCTGGGCTCCTGGGACCGCACGTGCGCCGGGGAGGGCCCGTCGGGGCGGATGCGGCGGGGCGAGCGGTTCCGCTGGCTGGCGGCCCCGCGCAGCACGATGATCCAGACCGGGCCGGTGCACACCGGGCTGACCGCCGACCCGGCGGCCGAACTCGACCGGCTGCTCGACGCCCTGGTCCGCTGAACACCCCGGCCGCCGCCCCCTGATCGCGCTACGCCGGCCTCGTCGCCGACGGAGCGCGATCCCCCGTTCAGGTCGACCGGCGCGCCGGCGGACGGCCCGGGCGGCCGGCGCCGGTGCGATCAGGATGGCGCGCGACGGCCCGGTGGGGACCCGCGATCCGTGGAACTTGCGCAAAACTTGAGCCAGCCAGCCAGCCAGCCAGCCAGCCAGCCAGCCGGGCCGGCCATCCGCCGCCCCGCGTCGCCGCGGCCGGTCAGCCCCGCCGGGGCTGCGGGACGCGCACCGAGGCCATGCCGGCGGCGGTGGCGGCCTGGATGCCCAGGTCGGCGTCCTCGAAGACCAGGCAGGCCGCCGGTGGCACGCCCAGCAGCCGGGCGGCGAGCAGGAACGCCTCCGGGTCGGGCTTGGGCCGGGCGTAGTCGCCGGCGCAGACCAGGGTGTCGAACCGGTCGAGGATGCCGAGCGCGCCGAGGGACGCGGTGACCGACTCCCGGGTGCTGCCGGAGACCACGGCGAAGGGCACCCGCCCGTGGGCGTCGTCGATGTGCCGCAGCACCCCGGGCACGCCGGTCGCCGTCGGCAGGAGCTCCTGGTAGAGCGTCTCCCGGCGGGCGGCGACGGCCTCCACCGGCATCGTCAGGCCGTGCCGGGCGTTGAGGTCGGTGACGATGTCGGCCACCGGCCGCCCGGCCCAGGCGTAGAAGAGGTCCTCGGGCAGGTCGCAGCCCCACTCGCCGAGGGCCCGCCGCCAGGCCGTGTGGTGCTGGGGCATCGAGTCGACGATGGTGCCGTCGCAGTCGAACAGGTACGCCCGGAACTCGCCGTCGGGCAGGGGCAGGATCACCGCACCAGGCTATCGCCCGGCGGACCCGGGCCGTCCGGCACGCCCGCCGGCCGACGTTTGACGCCGCAGGCGACGGGTAGTCGCCAGGGCTGACCGGAGAGCGAGGAGGACCCGATGGAGGGCCGGATCAAGGTCGCCGTGATCTACTACAGCGCGACCGGCATCACGTATCAGATGGCGCAGTCCGCGTGCGAGGCCGCCGGCGAGGCCGGCGCGGAGGTCCGGCTGCGCAAGGTGCGTGAGCTCGCACCGGACGAGGCGATCCGCTCCAACTCGGGCTGGCAGGCGCACCGCCTCGAAACCCAGGACGTGATGGAGGCCGAGCCGGACGACCTGTCCTGGGCCGACGTGGTGATCCTCGGGTCGCCCACCCGTTACGGCATGGTCGCCGCCCAGCTCAAGCAGTTCATCGACACCACCGGCCCGCTGTGGGCGCGCGGCGCGCTGGCGGACAAGGTCTACTCCGCGTTCACCTCGACGGCGACCTCGCACGGCGGCCAGGAGTCGACCCTGCTGTCGCTGCTCACCGTCTTCTACCACTGGGGCGGCGTCGTCGTCACCCCCGGTTACACCGACCCGAGCCAGTTCGTCGCCGGCAACCCGTACGGCGCCTCGCACACCAGCAACAACGGCGAGGTCCCGCCGGACCACGTGGCGCTTGCCGCCACCGCGCTGACCGCGAAGCGGGCGGTGCAGATCGGCGCGGCGCTGAAGCGGGGCCTGGCCGCCGGCTGACCGCCGGCGGCCGGCGGCCCTCATCCCCGGGCGCGGGCCACGGCCGGCGACCGGCCCGGCGGCACCGACAGCAGGTGGCCCAGCAGGTCGGCCAGGACCGCCAGGCCGTCGCGGCTGAGCACCGACTCGGGGTGGAACTGCACCCCGGCGAAGCCGGGCCCGCGCAGCGCGTGCACCGCGTGGTCGACCGGGTCGCGGGCCAGCTCCACCGGCCCGTACGCGCTGGCCACCCGGTCGGCGTCGGCGACGGCCGTGAACGTGGAGTAGAACCCCACCCGGCGGCTCGTGCCGAACACGCCGACGTCGCGCTGCAACCCCTGGTACGGCGCGTCGCGCCGGTGCAGCCGCAACCCGAGCAGCCCGGCCAGCAACTGGTGGCCCAGGCACACCGCGAGGGTCGGCGCGCCGGCCGCGAGCCGCCGGGCGAGCAGCCCGCGCAGGGCCGCCATCTTCGGCTGGTCCACCGCCCTCGGGTCGCCCGGGCCGGGGCCGGCGACCACCAGGTCGTACGCGTCGTCGCCGGCCGGGCGGTGCCACGGGGCCACCTCGACGGCGAGCCCGAGGGCGCGCAGCTGGTGGGCGAGCATGCCGGTGAAGGTGTCCTCCCCGTCGACGATCAGCGCCCGGCGGCCGGCCAGCCCGGGCAGGGCCACCGCCCCCGGCGGGCGCTGGTCCAGCCAGAACCGGGCCAGCGGGGCGTTGCGGGCGGCCAGCGCGGCACGGACCTGCGGGTCGTCGGCCAGCCGGGGCACCGGGCCCGGCCCCGGGTCGGGGGCGTCGGGGCGCAGCCCGAGCGCGGCCAGCACCCCGGCCGCCTTGGCGTGCGTCTCGGCCACCTCGCCCTCGGGCGTCGAGTGGCGCACCAGCGTCGCCCCGACCGGCACCCGCAGCTCCCCGCCGGGGGAGATCTCCGCCGTGCGGATCAGGATCGGCGCGTCCAGGGTCTGCCGGCCGGCGTCGTCGCGGCCCAGCAGGGCCAGCACCCCGGCGTAGTAGCGCCGCCCCGTGCGCTCGTGCCGGGCGATGACCCGGCAGGCGTTCTCCATCGGGCTGCCGGTGACGGTCGGGGCGAACATCGTCTCCCGCAGCACGTCCCGCACGTCCAGGCAGCTCTGCCCGGCGAGCAGGTACTCGGTGTGCGCCAGGTGCGACATCTCCTTGAGGTAGGGGCCGACGACCTGCCCGCCGCGCTCGGCGACGGTGGCCATCATCTTCAGCTCCTCGTCGAGCACCATGTAGAGCTCGTCGACCTCCTTCGGGTCGGTGAGGAAGCGCAGCAGCGAGGCGGTGTCGGCGGTGCCGCCGTGCCGGAAGGTGCCGCTGATCGGGTTCATCATGACCAGTCCGTCGTCGACGCTGACGTGCCGCTCGGGGCTCGCCCCGACCAGGATCCGGGTGCCGGTGTGCACCACGAACGTCCAGTACGCGCCGCGCTCGCGCAGCAGCAGCCGGCGCAGCGCGGCCAGGGCGGCGACCAGCGGGGAGCCCTGCACGGTGGCGCGCATGGTGCGGTGGACGACGAAGTTCGCCCCCTCGCCCCGGCCGATCTCCTCGGCGAGCACCCGGGCGACCGTGTCGGCGTACTCGGCGTCGGCGATGTCGAACCCGGCGTCGGCGGTCGCCACCGGCGTGTCGGGCAGGGCGGCGACGACGTCGGCCAGGGGCAACCGGGCGTGCCCGGCGATCTGGAGGCACTCCAGCGGGGTCCCGTCGTCGACGCAGGCGAACCCCCGCTCGGTGACCTGCCGGTACGGCACCAGCGCCAGCGTGCGTGGCCCGGCCGGGCCGTCGGGCAGCGGGACGTCGGCGAGCCGGTCGACGGCGCGTACGGTGCCGGTGAACAGCTCCAGGTGGTCGGCGCCCTCGCGGCGGACGAGCGCGAAGGGGCCGGGGTCGACGCCGTCGGCGACGGCGGCGAGCAGGTCGTGCGGGCGGATCATCGGGTTCTCCTGGTGGTGGCCGGGCGGCGCCGTCGGTGGCGGCCCCGGGCCGGGGAGAGAACCGGCGACCGCCTCGTGGGGCGGCCGCGTGGGGAAGCTACGCGCGGGGGTGGGCCGCCGGGTCGGCGGGCCACCAGCAGGTCAGGTGCGCGGGCATGCCGTCACCCTACGCGCGCGCCCACCGCCGGGGAACCCGGTCCCGGGGTGCGGGACCGGCCGCCGGGCCACCTGCGGCGACGTCGACCGGCGGGCCGGCCCGGCGGCCGCCCGGTACGGTGAGCCACGATGAACATCCTCGCCCTCGACCTGGGCACCTCCTCGGTGCGTGGCCTCGTGCTGGACCCGGACGCCGTGCCGCGCCCCGGCGCCCTCGCCCGCCGCAAGGTGCGCGTCGCCGTCGACGACGACGGCGCGGGCACCCTGGACGCCCCGACCTACCTGGCCTGCCTCGCCGAGTGCCTCGACGAGCTGGCCGCCGGCGGGCACCTGCGCGACGTCGGCCTGGTCGCCACCAGCGCCCAGTGGCACTCGGTGCTGCCGGTCGACCGGGCCGGCGAGCCGCTGGGGCCGGTGCTCACCTGGCTCGACACCCGCCCCGAGCCCCCGGCGGGCGCGACCGGCCCGGCCGACGAGGCCGCATTCCACCGCCGCACCGGCACCTGGTGGCACCGCTGCTACTGGTCGGTGCGGCTGCCGTGGCTGCGTGAGCGCGCCTCGGCCCCGCCCGCCCGGTTCGTCGGCCTCGCCGAGTACGTGCTGGGCGGCCTGCTCGACGCCGCGCCGATGTCGGTCTCCCAGGCCTCCGGCACCGGCCTGCTCGACCTGCGCACCCTCACCTGGGACGCCGAGGCGTGCGAGCTGGCCGCCACCGGCCCGGGGCAGCTCCCCGAGCTGGCCGGCGACGGCTGGCGGGGGCGGCTGCGCCCCGAGCACGCCCGCCGCTGGCCGCAGCTCGCCGACGCGGCCTGGGCGGCGCCGGTGGGCGACGGGGCCGCCTCGAACGTCGGCTCGGGCGCGGTGGACCCGGGCCGGGCGGCGGTGACGGTCGGCACCTCGTCGGCCGTCCGGCTGGTCCAGGCGGTGCCGGCCGGCGCGGAGCTGCCGCCGCTGCCGGACCGGCTGTGGCGTTACCGGGTCGACCACGACCACGTGGTCACCGGGGCGGCGTACTCCTCCGGGGGGAACCTGTTCGCCTGGGCGGACCGCGAGCTGCGGCTGCCCCGGGGCGCCGCCCTGGACGCCGCGCTGGCCCGGATCCCCCGGGGCGGCGGCGTCGCGGCGGACCCGCACTTCGGGGGCGACCGGCCGCCCGGCCACGCGCCGGCCGGCTCCGGCGCGCTGGGCGGGCTGAGCTTCGGCACCGGCGCGGTCGACATCCTCGCCGGCCTGATGTCCGGGGTCTGCCGGCTGGTCGCGGCCGACCTCGTCGAGCTGGAGTCCACCGTGGGCGGGCCGGTCGAGGTGGTGCTGGGCGGCGGGGCCGTGGAGGCCTCCGCGTGGTGGCGGGAGTCGTTCGCCGACGTCCTCGCGCCCCGCCGCGTCTACCACCACCCCGACCCGGAGGTCGGCGCGACGGGCGCGGCCCGGGTGGCGCTGGGTCGGCTGGACGCGGCGGTACCGCTCGTGGCCATCGGCCGGACGGATGAGCCGCCCTCACCGACCCCGTCAGGACAGCGCCACCCTCGGTATCCTTCCTGAGCCCGCCCTCAGGTCGGCCCGTTGACACCGCCGTCGGGCCTGGTTGGATGGACCCGCGCTCCGGTGTGCGGCGGACGCGAGGGACCTAGGAGGCAGGTGTGGGCGCAGGTCCCGACCCGGCGCGGAGCGGGGTGTCGAACCACCGCAGGCGTCGGTTCGACGTCCGTGTCGTGCCGCACCGCCGCCGCTCGCCGCTGCGGCTGCGGGACTGGCGGCTGGGGACCAAGCTCGCCACCGTCCTGGTCATCCCGTCCGTGGCGTTCCTGGTGCTGGCCGGCGTGCAGACGCAGGGCCTGGTCGGGCGCACCACCGAACTGAGCGACTTCGCGCGTCAGGTGGGCATCGGGCGGCAGATCACCGACGCCGTGCACCAGCTCCAGCAGGAACGCGACCGCACCGCCGGCGAGCTGGCCGAGCTGCGCCGCAGCGGGGGCGGCGGCGTCGCCCGGGACGCCGCGATCGCCGCGCTGAAGCCGTTGCAGTCCGGCACCGACGCCGCCGTGCGGGAGCTGCGGCGGGCGGCCGGCCCGCTGGCCGACGCCGACGCCGCCTGGCAGGTGGCCTACTCGGCGGCGCTGGAGGCGTACGACCAGGTCGTCTACATCCGCGCGGCGGTGCCCCCGGCGGTGCTGGCCAGCGACACGATCCTCAGCAACTACCACCGGGCGGTCTCCGCCCTGCTGAACCTGCTCGCCCAGCCCTCGCCGGGGGAGGGCCGGCGGGCGCTCAACGAGGCCGTGCTGCGCTACGTCCAGCTCGCCCGGGTCAAGGAGCTCTCCTCCCGCGTCCGCGCGGAGCTGTACGCCGCCGCCCGCGCCGGCCGCTACGGGGTGGAGGACCAGGTCGAGCTGACCGACCTGCGGGCGCAGCAGCTCACCGCCCTCGGGGCGTTCCGGGTCGCCGCCACCAACGAGCAGATCCGCCGCTACGACGCGGTCTCCGTCGACCCGGCGTTCACCGCCGCCGCGAAGCTGGAGGAGCAGAGCCTGCCTAGCGGCGGCGCGGAGCCCCGGGTGCTGCCCGCCCCGCAGTGGTGGGCGGCCAGCGAGCAGCGCCAGGAGCTGCTGCGGCAGTTGGAGGCCAGCGTCGTCGACGACGCGGTGCGCCGGGCCGACGAGGCCAGCGCCGGCCAGCTGCGCACCACCCTGCTGGTGGCCGGCGGGATCGTCGCGGTGCTGCTGGTGGCCCTGCTGATCTCGGTGCTGGTCGGTCGGACGATCGCCCGGTCGATGCGGCTGCTGCGCGGCCAGGCGCTGCGGATCGCCCAGGTCGAGCTCCCGGACGCCCTCGACCGGCTCCGCCAGGTCAGCGGCGGGGTGCCCGACATCGAGGTGCCGGCGGCGGTCGTCCGCTCCCTCGACGAGGTCGGCGAGCTGGCCGAGGCGTTCGTCGCGGTGCACCGCAGCGCCGTCAGCGTCGCGGTGGAACAGGCGACCATGCGCCGCAACGTCAACCTGATGTTCGTCAACCTCGCCCGGCGCAGTCAGGTCCTGGTGGAGCGGCAGCTGGAGCTGCTCGACAGCCTGGAACGGGAGGAGAGCGACCCCGACCAGCTGGAGAACCTGTTCAAGCTCGACCACCTCGCCGCCCGCATGCGTCGCAACGACGAGAGCCTGCTGGTGCTCGCCGGCAGCGAGTCGACCCGGCGGTGGAACCGGCCGGTGGCGCTGGGCGCGGTGCTGCTGGCCGCCAGCGCCGAGATCGAGCAGTACCAGCGGGTGCGCCACCAGCAGGTGGCCGACCTGCACGTCGTCGGGCACGTCATCGGTGACCTGGTCCACCTGTTCGCCGAGCTGCTGGAGAACGCCACCACGTTCTCCCGGCCGGACACCGCCGTGCTGGTCACCGCCGGCCCCGAGGGGCCCGGCGCGGTGGTGGAGATCGTCGACCGGGGGCTGGGCATGACCCCGGCGGCGCTCGCCGAGGCGAACGAGGTGCTGGCGACCCCGCCGGCGGCCGACGTCGCCGCGTCCGAGCGGATGGGCCTGTTCGTGGTCAGCCACCTCGCGGCCCGGCACGCGGTCGTCGTGCGCCTGCACTCCGCCCCCGACGGCCTGGTGGCCCGGGTGCACATCCCGGCCCCGCTGCTCACCGCCGCCCCGCCGATGGTGGAGCTGGACCCGCCCGTGTCCCCACGGATGCTGACCACCACGCTGACCAACCTGCCCCGGGTGACCGCGCCCCTGGCCGACGACCCCGCCCCGGTGGCGGGCGGTCGCCCGGTGGGCGGCGCCGCGGCCCGGGGCCCGGCCCGGCCGCCAGGCGTCGCCGTGCCCCCGGAGCCGGCGGAGCAGCCGGTGGCGGGTCGCCGGCCGCGCAGCGTCACCGTGCCCAGGCCGGGGCGGTCGGTGCCGGTGCGGGCCGAGGACGTGCTGACCCCGGCCGCCGGCCCGGCCGCCCCCGGCGGGGGCGGCTGGTGGTCACGGCAGGGCCCGGCGGCCGGCACGGCGACCCCCGATCCCGTGCCGCCCGCGGTGCCGGTGACCGGGGGCGTCAACGAGCACGGACTCCCCGTCCGGGTGCCGATGGCCCAGCTCGCCACCGTCACGCAGCCGGCGCGGCCGCAGACGCCGGCCCCGCGGCACGACCCGGACCCGGAGGCCGTGGGCGGCATGCTGACGCGGCTCTACAGCGGCGTACGGCGGGCCGAGGCCGAGGAGACCACCGAGATTTTCCTGCCGCCGGCCGGCGGGCGCACCGAAGGGGGACATCAGTGATGACGTTGAGCCAGGAGGCGCGGGACGTGAGCTGGCTGGTCAGCGCGTTCGCGCAACGGGTGCCCGGGGTGGCGCACGCCATCGTGGTCTCCTCGGACGGGCTGCTGGTCGCCGTCTCCGACCACCTGCCGCGCGACCACGCCGACAAGCTCGCCGCCGTGACCTCGGGGGTGATGAGCATCACCGCCGGCGCGGCGCAGATGTTCGACGGCGACATCGTCAAGCAGACCGTCGTGGAGATGGGCCGCGGCTACTTCCTGGTGATGCAGGTGCGCGACGGCTCGATCCTGGCCACGCTGGCCGCCGGGGACGCCGACATCGGCGTGGTCGGCTACGAGATGGCGCGGCTGGCCAAGCAGGCCGGCGAGATGCTCACCCCGGCGCTGCGCGCCGAGCTCCAGCAGGCGCTGCCCCCGCTGGGCTGAGCGCGCCCGGGAGGGCCCGCCGGACGGTCCGCCGGCCCGGCTGGACGCCCGCCGGGCGGTGCGGAGCGACCGTGTCCGCCCGGCGGGGGAGTTCCCGACTACAGGCCGTTGGCCCGGATCACCTCGCGGTACCACAGCGCGCTGCGCTTGGGCACCCGGCGCTGGGTGGGGTAGTCCACGTAGATCAGGCCCCAGCGCTGGTCGTAGCCCTCCGCCCACTCGAAGTTGTCCAGCAGCGACCAGACGTGGTAGCTCTCCAGCGGCACCCCGTCGGTGACGGCCCGGTGCGCGGCCGCCATGTGGTCGCGCAGGAAGCTGATCCGGCCCGAGTCGTCGACGGTCCCGTCGGGGGAGAGGGTGTCGGCCTGCGGCAGGCCGTTCTCCGTGACGGTCAGCGGGACCGGGCCGTAGTCGCGGGTCACCCGGGTCAGGATGTCGTACATGCCGTCGGGGTAGATCTGCTGCCAGTCCGCCTGGGAGGTGGGCCAGCGGGTGACGGTGTCGCCGGTGGCCGTCACGTAGTACGGGGTGTAGTACTGCACGGCGAGCAGGTCGATCGGCGCGGAGATGATCTTCAGGTCGCCGTCGCGGATGCCGCGCGCCATCCGGCTGTCGGGCCCCAGGTCGGCCAGCACGTCCGCCGGGTAGCTGCCCTTGAGGATCGAGTCGAGGTAGAGGCGGTTCTCGTACCCGTCGTAGAGCCGGCTGGCGCGGTCGGCCTCGGCGCTGTCGTCGGCCGGGTAGCAGGGGTGCAGGTTGAGGGCGGGGCCGATCCGGGCGTCGCTGCCGGTGGCCCGCAGCGCCTCCACGGCCAGGCCGTGCCCGAGCTGGAGGTGGTGGGCGACCAGGTAGGCCGCCTGCGGGTCCTGGAAGCCGGGGGCGTGGTGGCCGTGGAGGTAGCCGTTCTGCACCACGGTCTTCGGCTCGTTGATGGTCAGCCAGACCGGGATCTGGTCGCCGAGGCCGCGGTAGAGCAGCTCGGCGTACTCGGCGAACCGGTAGGCGGTGTCGCGGTTCTCCCAGCCGCCGGCGTCCTGCAACGTCTGCGGCAGGTCCCAGTGGAACAGGGTGGCCATCGGCGAGATGCCGCGTTCGTGCAGCCCGTCGACGAGGCGACGGTAGAAGTCGAGACCCCGCTGGTTGGGCGTGCCGGTGCCGTCGGGCTGGATGCGCGGCCAGGAGATGGAGAACCGGTAGCTGCGCAGCCCCAGGTCGCGCATCAGGTCGAGGTCGTCGGCGTAGCGGTGGTAGTGGTCGGCGGCGATGTCGCCGGTGTCGCCGTTGCGGGTCCGGCCGGGGGTGCGGCTGAAGGTGTCCCAGACCGACTCGCCCCGGCCGTCCTCCTTGGTGGCGCCCTCCACCTGGTATGCCGAGGTGGCCGCGCCCCAGCGGAAACCGGTCGGGAAGCGCAGGTCGCCCCGGGGCCCGTCGGTGGGGTCGGTGTCGGGGTCGGTGCCGGCGTCGCATCCGGTGGCCAGGCCGCCGGAGACGGCGGCGGTGGCGGCCGTGCCGCCCACGCGCAGGCCGGCGCCGGTGGCCCCGGCGGTGGCGGAGAGTGCGGCGCGGCTGAGTAGCCGCCGCCGGGTGAGCATCGACATGGGGCCTTCTCCTCGTGATGGGTGCCCACCGCCGCACGGCCGGGAGCGCTCCCAGCATAAGGCAGGCGGGGGCGGCCGAGCCCGCCTGTGGCGGGTCGGCTCTGTTGTGCGGGCTGGTCCGGCGCGTGGCCGGTTGCGCGAATGCGCTGGTGGGAGGCGATGTCGGGGCGTCGGTCGTGGCTGCGAGACGCCCGCCGGCTACGCCCATAGCGAGCGAGGCCGGCCGGGTGGCGTGACACGCCTGACCCGTCGGCCTCTTTTCCCATGGTGTCGGGGGGTTTAGTGTGGGGACGGGGGAGGGCAACCCCCGTCCCCACCTTTGTTTGCACACACGCACGAGTGGAATTGGCGTCCTGTCGTGCGTGTCGCGCGGGAGCCGGGCCACGCGAGTGGCTCTGGTTCCACCTCCCTCCATTGCCGGTGGGTGGTGGCTGGCGGCGGCGTCCGGGCTGGCCCGCCGTCAGCCTTCGGGCAATGTGCCGGGGACGTCGCGGGCACGACGCTCCCGGTCAACACCTTCTGTGACCTCCGTCGATGGAAGCGCTCCCATCGGCGATGCAGCGACTGTAACGCCCGTCACCGGTTTGTGAAAGCCCCAAAACGAGATCGAAACAAGTAGCTGCTCGTTCGTGGACTCTTCTTGTCGTGGGAGCGCTTCCATGCAAGACTGTCGAACACTGCGACGAGGAGCCAGCTCGCGTGAGTGCGGGTCGCCGAGGGCATCCGGTCATCCGGACGGCACCCCAAGGAGGGTCGCGGCGTCGTCGACCAGCGTCGACGCACCGCAGCCACACACACCCCGACCGGGCCGGATCGACCACCATTCCCGAGCGCCTCCGTCCCCCCGTGCCCCGCGCGCGTGGAGGCGCCCCGCCGGGGCCCCGCGGCCCCGGCCTGGTCCGAGGAGACACCGCGCACATGAGACTCATGGCAAGACGTCGCCGGACGGCGATGCTCGCCGCCACCACGCTGGTCGTCGGCGGCATCGCCCTGCCGGCCGGCGCAGCGCAGGCCGCCCCGGCCTGCGACGTGGTCTACGCCACCAACGACTGGGGCAGCGGCTTCACCGGCAACGTCACCATCAAGAACCTGGGCGACGCGGTCAGCAGCTGGACGCTCAAGTGGACCTTCCCCAACAGCAGTCAGCGGGTGGTCCAGGGCTGGTCGGCCAAGTGGAGCCAGACCGGCAGCGAGGTGACCGCGACCAACGAGTCGTACAACGGCAGCCTCGGCACCGGGGCGTCGACCACCATCGGCTTCAACGGCAGCTACTCCGGCAGCAACCCGAAGCCCACGGCGTTCACCCTCAACGGCACCCCCTGCAACGGCACCGCCGCCAACCAGCCGCCGACGGTCTCCCTCGGCGTGCCGAGCGGGCCGTTCGAGGCGCCGGCGGACGTGCCGCTGACCGCCACGGCCAGCGACCCGGACGGGACGATCAGCAAGGTCGAGTTCTACCGCAACGGCCTGCTGGTCAACACCGACACCACCGCCCCGTACGGCTACACGCTGGAGGACCTGCCGGCCGGCAGCTACACCGTCCAGGCCAAGGCCTACGACAACGCCAACGGCATCGGCGTCGACGAGAAGGCGTTCACCGTCAGCGCGGCCTCCGGCCCCCGCCTGGTGGCCACCCCGTCCGCGGTCAGCGTGAGCGAGGGCGGCACCGCCACGTTCAACCTGAAGCTCAGCGCGGCCCCGTCGGCCAGCGTCCCGGTGACGCTGACCCGCACCGGTGACACCGACATCACCGTCACGCCGGCCTCGGCGACCCTCACCACGGCGAACTGGAACACCGGCGTCACCGTGACCGTGGCGGCGGCGGAGGACTCCGACACCGTCGGCGGCACCGCCACCGTCACCGCCTCCGGCACCGGCCTGGCCCCGCTGGCGATCACCGTCACCGAGGTCGACAACGACGTGCCGGGCGGGGACAACGCCTACGTCAAGAAGTTCCTCGACCAGTACGGCAAGATCAAGAACTCGGGCTACTTCAGCCCCGAGGGCGTGCCGTACCACTCGATCGAGACCCTGATCGTCGAGGCGCCCGACCACGGCCACGAGACCACCTCCGAGGCGTTCAGCTACTGGCTGTGGCTGGAGGCCTACTACGGCCGGGTGACCCAGAACTGGGCCCCGTTCAACAACGCGTGGACGGTGATGGAGAAGTACATCATCCCCACGCACGCCGACCAGCCCACCGCGGGCTCCGCCGGCACCCCGCAGTACGCCGCGGAGTACAACCTGCCCAGCCAGTACCCCTCGGCGCTGAACCCGAACATCGCGGTCGGCCAGGACCCGCTGCGCTCGGAGCTGCAGAGCACCTACGGCACCGGCGACATCTACGGCATGCACTGGCTGATGGACGTCGACAACACCTACGGCTTCGGCCGCTGCGGTGACGGCACCACCAAGCCGGCGTACATCAACACCTTCCAGCGGGGCACGCAGGAGTCGGTGTGGGAGACCATCCCGCAGCCGTCCTGCGACACCTTCAAGCACGGCGGGCAGTACGGCTACCTCGACCTGTTCGTCAAGGACACCGGCGCCCCCGCCAAGCAGTGGAAGTACACCAACGCCCCGGACGCCGACGCCCGCGCCGTGCAGGCCGCGTACTGGGCGCTGACCTGGGCCAAGGCGCAGGGCAAGCAGGCCGACGTCGCCGCCACCGTGGCCAAGGCCGCCAAGATGGGCGACTACCTGCGGTACGCGATGTACGACAAGTACTTCAAGAAGATCGGCAACTGCGTCGGGGCCAGCACCTGCCCCGCCGGCAGCGGCAAGGACTCGGCGCACTACCTGCTGTCCTGGTACTACGCCTGGGGCGGCGCGTACGACACCAGCCAGAACTGGTCGTGGCGGATCGGCTCCAGCCACAGCCACTTCGGCTACCAGAACCCGTTCGCGGCCTGGGCGATGACCAACGTCAACGAGCTGAAGCCGAAGTCCCCGACCGCGGTCGGCGACTGGCAGAAGAGCCTCGACCGGCAGCTGGAGTTCTACACCTGGCTCCAGTCCGCCGAGGGCGGCATCGCCGGTGGCGCCACCAACAGCTGGGACGGCAACTACGGCACCCCGCCGGCCGGCACCGCCACCTTCTACGGCATGTTCTACGACGTCGACCCGGTCTACAACGACCCGCCGTCGAACCAGTGGTTCGGCATGCAGGTCTGGTCGATGCAGCGCATCGCCGAGCTGTACCTGGAGACCGGCAACACCAAGGCCAAGGCGCTGCTCGACAAGTGGGTGCCGTGGGCGATCGCGAACACCACGCTGGGCACCAACTGGTCGGTCCCGTCCGAGCTGAAGTGGACGGGCCAGCCCGCCAACTGGAACCCGAGCAGCCCGGCGGCCAACACCAACCTGCACGTCGAGGTCTCCTCCACGGGCCAGGACGTCGGCGTCACCGGCTCCCTCGCCCGGACCCTGATCGCGTACGCGGCCAAGTCCGGCAACACGGCGGCCAAGACCACCGGTAAGGGCCTGCTCGACGCCCTGTCCGCGTCCGCCGACAGCAAGGGTGTCTCGACGACGGAGAAGCGCGGCGACTACAAGCGCTTCGACGACGTCTACAACGCCGCCGACGGCCAGGGCCTCTACGTGCCCCCGGGCTGGACCGGGAAGATGCCCAACGGCGACGCCATCGCCGCCGGCAAGAGCTTCCTGGACATCCGGTCGTTCTACAAGAACGACCCGGACTGGCCGAAGGTGCAGGCGTACCTCGACGGCGGCCCCGAGCCGACGTTCAACTACCACCGGTTCTGGGCCCAGTCCGACATCGCCATGGCGTACGCGGACTACGGGATGCTCTTCCCGAACGGGTGACCCGACCCCTCCGGGTGGGCGGCGCGGCCCGCCCACCCGGAGCCCGACCGGGCCCGGGGGAACTATGAGCCCGGTCGGCGGACGGCCTGACTCCCACGGTCAGGCCGGGGCGGGCCGGCCGTCCGGTCAACGCAGCGGACCGGCCGGCCCGCCCCACCGCCCGAAGCTGAACTTGCCGCGAAAAAGCCCCGGAAAAAGTGACCGTCCAGGGATCACGTGACGGTCGCCGACGGAGTAACGTACGTCACCGGAGAGGCCGCTCCCCCCGTGGCGGCCTCTCCCTTTTCGTTCCCACGCCCGGTTCCGTCCCCGGATTCGTCCCGGGTTCCGTCCCGGGTTCCGGCGCGGCGCCGGAGCCGGGCACGGTCACCGGGTGCCGCAGCCCCGGATGCCCGGCCGGCAGCGACCGGCGGATCACCAGCCAGCTCACCGCCAGCGCGGACGCCACCAGCGGCCAGGTCAGCGCCACCCGCGCCACCACCAGCGCCACGACCTGCCCGCCCAGGTAGAGCGGCACGAACACCGCCACCCGCACCGCGTACGTCGCCGCCCACACCCAGCTGCCCCGCCCGTACGCCCGCAGCAGCGCCGGGTCGCGCCGCCACCGGCCCCGCTGCCGCAGCGCCACCCCCACGAGGACGCCCAGCAGCGGCCAGCGGATCACGATGCTCACCACCCAGGCGAGCGCGCTGGCCACGTTCGACAGCACCTGGACGAGGAAGAAGTCGGTGGCCCGCCCGGTGCGCAACGCGATCAACGCGGCCACGCAGACCGCGAGCAGCCCGATCAGCACCGACCGCGGCCGGTCCCCCCGGCGCAGCCGCCAGGCCGCCACCGCCGTGCCGACCAGCACGGCGGCGGCCACCCCGCCGACCAACGAACGGCCGGTGGCCAGCCAGCCGAGCGCGAACGCCACCGGCGGCGCGGTGGCGTCCACCGCCCCGCGCCGCCCGCCGAGCAGGTCGGCGAGGGACTCGGGCCGGTCTTGCGGCGGCGACGGAACGGGGTGCGAAGGGCCTCCGGGCCCGGGTGCGGCGGTCACCGGCAACCTCCTGTACGTCCACCCCAAACTAACCGTAGGGCCCCGGCGGGCCACCGGGTGCCGCTACGGCGGGTGCCGCTACGGTGTGCGGGTGCGCGCGACGGCGAGGGGTTGGACGGCGGTCTGGTTGGTCGTGCTGGCCCTGGCCCAGACAGCCGCCTTCCTCGTGGTGTGGCGCGCCGCCCTGCACACCGAGCTCGGCCAGTGGCTCGACACGGTCGCCCTCACCGGCAACCGGATCGGCCAGGACCACATCGCCGAGCCGGTGAACCGCATCCTCAACACCATGTCGGCGCTGTCGCTGCTGGCCGCGACGGCGGTGATCGGCTTCATCGCGCTCATCCGGCGGCGGGTCGCCCTGGCCATCACGGCGACCCTGCTCATCGCCGGGGCGAACGTGACCACCCAACTGCTCAAGCACTTCCTGGTCCGGCCCGACGTCGGCATCGACCCCGAGCGGGCCGCCGCCGGCAACAGCCTGCCCAGCGGGCACACCACCGTGGCCGCGTCGGTGGCCCTCGCGCTGATCCTGGTCCTCCCGACCACGGTCCGGGTGCTCGGCGCGTACCTCGGCACCGCGTACGCGGCCGTGGCCGGCGTGGCCACGCTCTCCGCGGGCTGGCACCGCCCCAGCGACGCCGTCGCGGCGTTCCTCGTCGTCGGCGTCTGGGCGGCGCTGGCCGGGCTGCTGCTCCTGGTCACCCAGCGGGAACAGGCCCAGGTGGAGCCCGCCGACGCGCACCGGGTCGCCGCCGTCGTGCTGGGGCTGGGCGGGGCGATCGCCGTGGTCGCCTCGGCGCTGGCCCTGTCCTGGCTGGTCGACCTGCCCCAGCTCGACCCGGACGAGATGGGCCGGCGGTCGCTGTTCGTCGCCTACGCCGGCAGCGCCGCCGGCATCGCCGGGACGATGGCCGTGGTGGCGGCGCTGCTGCTCGCCGTCGTGCACCGCCTGGTGCCCCGCGTCAAGGGCTGACGGCGGGGGAGGGGACCGGTGCGGACGACCCACGACGCGGCGCGGGCGGCGTTCCGCGACGAGTGCACGGCGCTGGCCGACGTCCTGCGCGGCCTCGCCCCCGCCGACCTGGACCGGCCCACCGGCTGCCCGCCCTGGGCGGTGCGCGACCTGGTCGCCCACGTGCACACCGGCGCCGGCCGGCTCGCCGGCATGCTCGCCGCTCCGGCCCCGCCCCGGGCCGAGGTGGACGCCGCCGGCTACTTCGGCGCGGCCAAGTTCACCCCGCAGGTCGACCGGGACCGGGTCGACAGCGCCCGCCGACAGGCCCGCGGGACGACCGGCCCGGCGGCGGTCGCCGCCGCGTTCGACCGGGACTGGCGCGCGGCCGACGCGGCGGTGGCCCGCCAGCCCGCCGACCGGGTGGTCCGCACCCGGCACGGCGACCCGATGGCCCTGACGGAGTTCCTGGTGACCCGGGTGGTCGAGGTCGGCGTGCACGGCCTGGACCTGGCCGCCGCCCTGGGCCGCGAGCCGTGGCTGACCCCGACCGCGGCCCGGGTCGTCACGGCGCTGCTGACCGGCGGCCGGGCCGTGCCGCCCGGCCTGGGCTGGGACCGGCTGACGACGGTCCGCAAGGCCACCGGCCGGGACCCGCTGACCGACGGCGAGCGGGCCGCGCTCAGCGCCGCCGGGCTGCGCCTGCTCGCCTTCGGCGGCTGACCGTCACGGGGCCGGCAGGGCCGTCACGGGCCGGCTGACCCGTCGCCGGGCCGGCAGGGCCGACAGGGCCGCGCGCCTGCCCCCGGGAACCCGGCCGGGAGTCAGAACGGCGGCGCGGGCTGCTCCGGCGGGCGGCCCCAGGCCCGCCGGGCGTCGGCCACCGCCACCGCCAGCAGCGCCGCGGCCACCGCGCCGGCCGACACCAGCGTCGCCAGGTGCAGCAGGACCGGCACGGCCGCCAGCAGTGCCAGCGCCGCGATCCACCGCGACGGCGACACCCGGCCGAAGACCTCGTACTCGAAGCGGGCCCGACCGGCCAGGAAGAGCACCGGACCGCCCACCACCATGGCGATCCAGGCCGCCGCCGGATGGCCGGACGGGTGCTCGATGGTCAGCTCGTAGCCGAGCGCCATGGCGGTCAGGCCGATCACCATCACCAGGTGGGTGTCGGCGGCGGAGCGGCCGATGAGCGCCGGCTGGACCGCCCGCGCCACCGCCTCGGGCAGGACCTGCCCGGCCCGTTGGAAGTAGATCCGCCACACCAGCACCGAGACCACGATGGTCGTGCCGAAGGCGGCCGTGCGCGCCAGACCCGAGGGGTCACCGCTGTACGCCAGCCCGGCCACCAGGACCGTCTCGCCCAACGCGACCAGGAAGAACTGCTGGTAGCGCTCGGCGAGGTGCTCGCCGATCACCTGCCACCGGTTGAGCACGGAACGGCCGAGCCCCGGCACCGGCCAGCCGAACCGCGAGGCGAGGTACTCGCCGGCCAGCGCCGCCGCCCACAGCACGACCCGGGGGGTCGTGGGCAGGAAGGCGCCGGCCAGCCAGAACACCCCGAGGAACAGGTAGGTGATCAACATGCGCAGCTTCAGCGGCCGGTACTCGTGCCGACCGAGCGCCACCAGCAGCAGCAACGGCCGGCTCACCTGCGCCACCACGTACGCGGCGGCGAACGCCAACCCGCTCACCGTGAACGCGCGGGGGATCGCCACCCCCATCACCATGCTCGCCACCAGCGCCGTCACCACCACCGCCTGCAACCCGAAGTGGTACGGGTCGTACCGGCTGGTGGTCCACGCGGTGCCCTGCCACACCGACCAGAGCGCCAGCAGGAGCAGCAGGGTCTTCCCCGTGCCGGTGAACGGCGACCAGCCGCCCGTGCCGCCCGCCTCCACCGCCAGGTCCTCGAACGCCCGCGCCGACACCCGGGTCAGCGCGAAGACGTACACCAGGTCGAAGAACAGCTCCAGGAACGTGGCCCGGGTCGTTCCCGCGCTCGCCAGTTGCAGGCCGCTCACCCAGCCCGGCGCCGACGCGCGCCGCCACCACCGGCGGGGCCGCTGCGCCCCGGCGGCCATGCTCAGCGGGTCCCGTCGTCGTTCCGCTCCACCTGGCAGTCGTAGCACCCCGGCCCGCCGCCCCGACCCGGTTCCGTCGCATCCGCCATGATCCGCCGCCCTTGCCGGGACCGCGGTCAGCGGGCAGGATCGACCGGTGACGAACCGATGGGGCATGACCGTGCCGCTGGGCGGCCTCCCGCTCGCCGACCACGCCGCCGCCTACGCCGCCCTGCGCCGGGCCGGCTTCACCGACGTGTGGTCGTCCGAGGTCAACGGCGCCGACGCGTTCACCCCGCTGGCGCTGGCCGCCGCCTGGCAGCCGGGGCTGCGCCTCGGCACCGCCATCGCCCCCGCCTTCACCCGGGGCCCCGGGCTGCTCGCGATGAGCGCCGCCGCGCTGGCCGAGGCGGCCCCCGGCCGCTTCGCCCTCGGCATCGGCGCGTCCTCCCCCGTGGTGGTGGGCGACTGGAACGCCGTCGCCTTCGACGAGCCGTTCAAGCGCACCCGGGACGTGCTGCGCTTCCTGCGCGCCGCGCTGGCCGGGCAGACCGTCGACGGCGCGTACGACACCTTCGCCGTGCGCCGGTTCACCCTGGAACGGCCGCCGGCCGTGCCCCCACCCCTGCTGCTGGCCGCCCTGCGCCCGGGCATGCTGCGGCTGGCCGCCGCCGAGGCCGACGGGGTGATCCTCAACTGGCTGGCCGCCGACGACGTGCCCACCGCCGTCGCCGAGCTGGGCGGGCGACCCGACGGGTTCGAGGTGGTCGCCCGCATCTTCGTCTGCCCCACCTCCGACGCCGGCCACGCCCGCGCCCTCGGCCGCCGGCTCATCACCACCTACCTGACCGTGCCCGCGTACGCGGCGTTCCACCGCTGGCTGGGCCGGGCGGAGATCCTCGACCCGGTGTGGCGGGCCTGGGCGGCCGGGGACCGGCGGGGCGCGGCCGCCGCCGTGCCCGACGAGGTCGTCGACGCGCTCGTGCTGCACGGCTCCCCCGAGCAGTGCCGCGACCAGGTGCGCCGCTACGCCGACGCCGGAGTGGACGTACCCGTGCTGGCCCTGCTGCCCACGCCCGAGCTGGCCGCCGGCGGCCCGGCGGCCCTGACCGACCTGATCGCCCGGCTCGGGCCCGCCGGGGGAGAGGGCCCGGCGTGAACCTCACCGACCGGGTGGCCGTGATCACCGGCGGCGCCGGCGGCATCGGCGCGGCCCTCGCGCACCGGTTCGCCGCCGAGGGCGCGGCGGCCGTCGTCGTGGCCGACCTCGACGTCGACGCCGCCCGCGCCGTCGCCGGGGCCGTCGGCCCGGTGGCCCACGCCGCCGGCCTCGACGTCACCGCCGAGGACCAGGTCCGCGCGCTGGTGGCCGACACCGAGCGACGGTACGGCCGCATCGACCTGTTCTGCGCCAACGCCGGGATCGCCACGGCCGCGGGGCTGGACGCCGCCGACGCCGACTGGGACCGGGCCTGGCGGGTCAACGTGCTCGCCCACGTCCACTCCACGCGGGCGGTGCTGCCCGGGATGCTGGCCCGGGGCCAGGGCTACCTGCTGCACACCTGCTCGGCCGCCGGGCTGCTCACCGCCGTCGGCGACGCCCCGTACAGCGCGACCAAGCACGCGGCGGTGGGCCTGGCCGAGTGGCTCGCCGTCACCTACCGCGACCAGGGCATCCGGGTCAGCGCGCTCTGTCCGCAGGGGGTGGACACGCCGATGCTCGCCGAAGGGCTGGCCACCGGGCACCTCGGGGCGCGGGTGATCGCCGCCTCCGGCGCGGTGCTGCACCCCGACCGGGTGGCCGACGCGGTGATCGCCGGCCTGGCCGAGGAGCGGTTCCTGATCCTGCCCCACCCCGAGGTCGCGCAGCACGCCCTCCGCCGCGCCGAGGACCCGGACGGCTGGCAGGCCGGCCTCCGCAAACTGGTCCGCCGCCTCCGCGCCTGACCTGAGGACCGCCGCGGCTCGGCGTGCCGCCGTGTCTCCGCGTGCGTCCGTGTCTCCGCGTCTTCGCCTGTCTCCGCGTGCCGCCGCATCTCCGCGTGCCGCCGCGTCTTCGCCTGGCTCCGCGTCTTCGCCGTGGCCCGCAGTGCCCGGTCTTGATCGCGCTCGATCCGGGATCGAGTGGCCTCCACACGACGCCGATGCCACTCGATCCGTGCAGCAGCGCGATCCTGTCGCGGGCGGGGCGGGCCGGCTCCGCGCGGGTTCGGTGCCCGGGCCCGGCCCGCACCGCCCGTCGTTGTCCCTCTGCCTCCGCGATCTTGCACTTGCGGCCCGGGCGTTACGGGGCGAAATGGACTTTCCGGGGGCCGCAAGTGCAAGATCGCCGGTGCGTGGTGCGTGGTGCGTGGTGCGTGGTGCGTGGTGCGTGGTGCGTGGTGCGTGGTGCGTGGTGCGTGGTGCGTGGTGCGTGGTGCGTGGTGCGTGGTGCGTGGGTGGGTCAGGGACGCCAGCGTAGGGGGCCCGGGTGGACCGACCAGAGCAGTCGGCGCCACCAGGGGCGGGCGGCGCGCAGGGCGGTGACGTACTCGCCGGCCAGGGCGGCGGCCCGGTCCGCCTGCTCGGCGGCGGCAGCGCCCGGCGCGAAGGCGAGCTGGTTGAGCAGCCCGGCCAGCTCCGCCAGGTCGGGCGGCACGGCACCGGCGGCGGGGTCGGCGGCACCGGCGGTGGTCTGAGCCGTGCGCGTGACGGCCCCGGCGGTGCCGTCGACCCCGGCTTCGCGGTCGGCCCCGGCGGTGCGGGTGGCCCCGGCGGTGCGGGTGGCGCGGGCGTCGGCCAGGGCGGCGCGGGCCTGCTCCGCGACCTCCGTGGCGGCGAGGTCCCCGCCCACCGGCCGGCCCGCCAGCCGCAGCGCGTCGGTGACCTCCCGCCAGGCGCCGGCGATCCGCTGGCCGGGGCCGCCCGTGGACAGCCGGGCCCGCGACCGCGCCCGGCGCAGCCCGGCCAGCGCCACCAGCACCGCCCCCACCAGCAGCAGCAGGCCACCCGCGCCGCCACCGACCAGCACCGGCGTCGACAACCCACCCGAGTCGACCGGGCGCGCCGGCCCCGCCTGCGGCGGCGGCGTCTGCGTCGGCTCCACGGTCGGTTCGGGCACCTCCGACGGCGGCGGGTCCTCCGGCGCCGGCCGGAAGTCCTCCTCCACCGGACGCGGCTCGTCGTCCGGCCGGGGCAGCGGGTCGAACGCCACCCACCCGAGCCCGGAGAAGAGCACCTCCGGCCAGGCGAACGCGTCGGCCGCCCGCACCGGCCCGGTGCCGCTGGAGGAGAAGCCCACCACCACCCGGGTCGGCAACCCCGACAGCCGGCCCAGCACCGCGAACGCCGCCGCGAACTGCTCCGACGTGCCGCGCTGCCCGCCGCCGTTGCGTGGGCCGAAGAGAAAGAAGCCGAGATTCGGGTACGCGTGCCCGCTCGGCGCGTCCGCCACCACCCGGTAGTGCTCGGCGAGGAACTGCTCGATCGCCGCCGCCCGCGCGTACGGGGCCCCGTTGTCCTCGGCGAGCTGGGCGGCGAGCCGGCGCATCGGGTCGGGCACCCCGTCGGCCACCCGCAGTACCCGGGCCACCTCCTCCCCGGCGGGCACGTCCGCCGTGGCGAGCAGGTTGTTGTCGGGCCGCTCCGCCGCCGACGTGACCGTGTACCGCAGCCCCGGCGTCAGCCCCTCCGGCCGGATCAGCGTCCCCGTCAGCGGGTCGTACGCCACCCGGGCCCCGCCGACCTCACGGGGGGTGGCCACGGCCGGCAGCAACCGACCGCTGAGGTCCGCCACGGTGATCTCCTGCCGGACCGTCTCCACCGTCGCCCCCGGCGCGGGCTGCGCCGCCGGCAGGATCCGGCCGGCGTTGCGGTAGGTCGCCCCGACCCGCCAGGTCACCCCGTCGTAGTCGCTGAGCACCGCGAGTCGGATCCGCACCGACCGGCTGCCGGCAGCGTTCCCGGCGTCGCCGGGCGGCCCGGCGGGGGAGCCGGCCGGACCCGGTGCCCCCGTCGGCGCGTCGGGGCGCTCGGTGGCCACGTCCAGCAGCTTCTGCTGCGGATTCAACGCCCAGCCGGAGATCCGGATCAGCGGGTTCTCGTCCAGCGACTCCACCTGCGGCGGCTCCACGTACCGGCGGGGGTCCACCGGGCGCTCGTCGACCCGGCCCGCCACCACCGGCCCGACCGCGGCCGCCAGCCCCACCACCACGACGAGGCCGGCGGTCGCGGTGGCGGCGAGGCGGGCCCGGACGGCCGCCCGCACCCCGGGCGGCAAGCCGGCCGTGGGGCCCGGACCGGCCGGGCCCGGTCGCCCGGACGGCACCGCCAGCCCCAGCGCGGCGACCGCCGCGAACGCCACCGTGGGCCACACCGCCGGGTCCGCGTTCGGCCCCACCACGTACACCGCCCCGGCGTAGAGCAGCGCTGGCGGAAGGTAGCCCAGCAGCACCCGGCCCGCCCGCAGCGCCACCTCCGCCGCGGCCAGCCCGGCCAGCCACGCCGCGACCAGCGGCACCAGCACCGTGTCCGGCGTCGGCTCGACCGGGATCATCGCGGTCAGCAGCCGGGGGATGCCGTTGCGGGCCGCGTCCGCCGCCACCTCGGCCAGCGAGCCCGGCAGCCCCGCCGCGTCGGCCGACACCCGCAGCGACCACGCCGTGAAACCGGCCAGGCCGGCCACCGACAGCGGGGCGACCAGCCAGGACGGCAGCCGCCGGGCGGCCACGCTGACCAGCACCGAACCGACCGCGGCGCCGACCACCAGCCGGGTCAGCAGCCCGCCCGCGTACACCCGGCCGAGCGCCACCCCGGTCAGCGCGACCAGCGCGACCAGCGCCAGCGGCAGCGGCGCGGCCCGCAGCGCCCGCCACACCCTCACCACCGGCGGACCCCGTCCCACTCGGCCGCGAACGCCGCCCCGTCGGCGGCGTCGACGACCACGATCCCCGTCGCGCCGGGCGGCGCCGGCTCCGTCGCCCCGAACACCCCCACCACCACCGACGGGTACGCCCCGCGCAGCGCGCCGAGGTGCCCCAGCTCGCCCCGGCCACCCGGCCCGGTCAGGAAGACCAACGTGTCGCCGAGCCGGTCCCGGCGCAGCCGGGTCGCCGCCGCCCGCAACGCCGCGGTGGCGTCCCCGGTGTCCAGCCGGGCGGCGGCGAGCCGGTCCAGCGGCCCGATCCCCGCACCGGCGGCCTCCCCCGCCGGCCCCTCAGGCGCGACAAGCAGCAGCGACACCGGCAGGTCGGCGCGCAGCGCCGCCGCGACCACCGACGCCGCCGCCTCGCACGCCGCCTCGAACGACTCCGGATCCCGGCCCGGGTGGGCGCTCGCCCGGTTGTCCAGCAGCACCACGATCCGGGGCAGGCTGGTGTCGACGTTCTCCCGCACCATCAGCTCGCCCACCCGGGCGCTGGTGCGCCAGTGCACCCGGCGCAGCTCGTCACCCACCACGTACTCCCGCAGCGAGTCGAAGGTGATCGAGCCCTGCGGCACCCCGTCCACCCGGCCGTCGAGGCTGCGCCCCACCCCCGTCGGCACCGCCGTCAGCGGGTGGATCCGCGGATGCACCCACACCGGCACCACCGACGAGTACGACCGCGCCAACGCCACCAGCCCCAACGGGTCGCGCCGGGTCACCCGCAGCGGACCGACCGGCACCACCCCCCGACGGTCCGTCGGCACGTCGTAGTCGACCGTGGTGTCCCGCCCCGGCCGCAGCCGCAGCACCGGCACCGGCACCGTCCGGTCGCCGCACCGGTCCTCCGCCAGCAGGTTGGCCGCCCGCAGCCGCCCCGTGTTGCGCACCGTCAGCACCATCCGCGCCGGATCGCCCCGCGACACCCGGTCCGGGTCCGCCCGCCGGGTCACCTCCAGCCGGGGCCGCCACAACGCCACCAGCAGCGCATACCCCACCGCCCCCGCCGCCGCCACGCCCAGCAGCGCCAACTCCGGGTAGGCGAACCGGAAACCGGCACCGAGCAGCACCGACGCGGCCACGAGCAGCCCGACGCCCCGGGCGGTGATCCCCACGCCCCGCAGCCGCCTCAGCCCTGCACCACGGACGGGGCCGGGGCGACCTGGCCCGACGGCAGCGGCACCGGCACCGAGGCGACCGCCTGGCGCAGCACCTCGGCGGCGCTCACCCCGCGCACCTGCGCGTCGGAGGTGAGCAGCAGCCGGTGCGCGAACACCGGCTCGGCGAGGGCCTTCAGGTCCTCCGGCATGATCCAGCCCCGCCCGTCGATCAACGCGTACGCGCACGCCGCGCGGGTCAGCGCGATCACCCCCCGGGGACTCACCCCCACCCGCACCTGCGGGTGACCCCGCGTCGCGGCGGCCAGCCGGACCGCGTACGCGTACAGCGGCTCGGCGATGTGCACCCGTAGGGCCATCCGCACCATCTCACCGACCGTGTCGGTGTCCGTGATCGCCGGCAGCGCCTCGGGGGAGCGGACCGTCGCCCCGCGCAGCACCTCCACCTCGACCGCCTCGTCGGGATACCCGACGGACAGCTTCACCAGGAACCGGTCGAGCTGCGCCTCCGGCAGCCGGTAGGTGCCGTCCATCTCCACCGGGTTCTGCGTGGCCACCACCAGGAACGGCTGCGGCACCGGGTGCCGGACCCCGTCCACCGTGACCGTGCGCTCCTCCATCACCTCCAGCAGCGCCGACTGGGTCTTCGGCGACGCCCGGTTGATCTCGTCGGCGATGACGATGTTGGCGAACACCGGCCCCGGGTGGAACTCGAAGCCCCGGGTGGCCTGGTTGAAGATGGTCACCCCCGACACGTCCGAGGGCAGCAGGTCCGGGGTGAACTGGATGCGCCGCCACCGCCCCTTCACCGTCGCGGCGATCGCCCGCGCGAGGGTGGTCTTGCCGACCCCCGGCACGTCCTCCAGCAGCACGTGCCCCTGCGCGAACAACGCCGTCAACGCCAGCCGGACCACCTGCGGCTTGCCCAGCACCACCGAGTTGACGTTCTCCGCCAGCCGGGCGGCGAGGGCCGCGAAGCCCTGCACCTCCGGCTGGGTGAGCGGTTCGTGCGTGTTCACGGCGGTGCTCCTTGCCTGGTGGGCCGGTCAGCAGGTCGGCAGGACGTTGATGTTGTCGCCGCCTTCGAGGTTGAGCCAGGCCCACGGGATGTAGTTCTTCCCCTCGAACTCGACCCGCACCCACCAGCTGCTCTGCTTCTGGTCGTTGTAGATCCAGGAGTCGACGCTCTCGCCCTGCCGCTTGCAGTACGCCTTCAACCGGGTGCCCGGTCGGGCCCAGCCGACCTGCTTGTCGTTGTCCTGCCGGGGAACGGAGAAGATCTCGTTGCCGTTGCGGCCATCCACGTCCTTGTTGCAGTACGTCCGCTGGTCGCCGTCGGGGCCGTTGTTGCACGTCGCGACCCCGTACAGCGGGTCGGTGCTCTGCGCCCGCCTCGCCGTGCCCTCCCCGGCGGCGTTGCTCGCCGTCACCGTCGCCGTGTACGCCGTGCCCGGCGTCAGCCCCGGCACGGTCGCGCTGGCGCAGTTGCCGGCCGTGACCGGCTTCTCGCCCGGGACGCTGACCGTGCAGGTGGCCTGCCCGCCACCGGCGTCCACCGTGAAGTTCACCGTGACCGCCGTGGCCGTCGCCGACGAACCGGTGACCGTGACCCGGGGCGGCGCCACCGTGCGGGCGGTGCCCGTCGCCGTCTCGCCCGGACCCGCCTCGTTGACCGCCTGCACCGTCACCGTGACGCTCTGCCCGTCGCCCAGGCCGTCCACGGTGGCCCGGGTGTCGGTCACCTCGCTGCTGCGGCCGCCCGCCGCCACCAGGTACTTCGTTACCGGGCGGCCGTTGGCGGCGGCCGGCGACCACTGCACCGCCACGGTGCCCGGCCGGTTCGCCACCGTCGTCGCCCGCAGGTCGACCGGCGCGCCGGGCGCGGCGAACGGCACCACGCTGTTGCTCACCGGGGACGCCGCCGACCCCGCGCCCCGGTCGTTGACCGACACGACCGTGAACGCGTACTGCGTGCCGTAGTCCAGCTCGCCGGCCGGCACCACCAGCTCGGTCTTCGTCGACTCGCCGGCCGGCGCGTTGGCGCCCGCCGAGGTCGCCGTCACCGCGTACTTCGCGATGGTGTTGCCCTGGCCGTTCGCCGCCGGCCACTTCACCAGCACCGTGCCGTCGGGCCGGGCCTCGGCCGTCACGCCCGACGGCGGGTCCGGCACCGCCGCGGTCGGCGTCACCGGATTGCTGGACCGCGCCGGGCCGTCGCCCTTGGCGTTGACCGCGTGCACCGAGAACCGGTACGTCTCGCCGTTGGTCAGGCCCGTGACCTCCACCGACCGCTGGTTGGCCCCCACCTCGCGGCGCTCCCCGGCACCCTCCACCACGTACCGGATGATCTCCGCGCCGTTCGCGGCCGCCGGCCGCCAGCTCACCCGGGCCCGCGCGTTGCCGGCCGACGCGGTGACGCTGCGCGGCGCGCTCGGCTTGCCCACCTTCGGCTTCTTCGGCGGGGGCGGCGGCGGGGGCACCGGCGGCGGGTCGCCGCCGAGCACGTCGTTGGCGTACTTGTTGACCTCGCGCACCCGGTGCTTGTCGTCGACCACCCGGGCGGTCGACGAGTCCGGCGCGTTGATGAACAGCCGGTTCTCCCGCACCTCCAGCTCCAGCGGGCCGGTGGAGCCCTTGCCGCCGATCGTGTCGACGAGCTGGCCGGAGGCGTCGAAGGAGTAGACGGTGCCCGTCGACTCGTCGGCACAGTAGAAGCGGTCCGCCCACGCCACGGCCGGGCTGAGCTCGTCGCCCCGGCCCGGCACCGTGAACTGCCGCTCCTCGCCGCCCGCGCCGATCACGTGCACCTTCCGCTCGCCGGCGACGGTCACCGGCACCTTCGGCCCGCTCGTGCGCGCCGGCAGCGCCCCCGGCCCGGCGATCGTCAGCGGGGTGCGGACCACCTCGCCGCGTTGCACCCGCACCAGCGTGCCGGCCGTGCGGTCGAGCACCGCGACGCCGTCGTCCAGCGTGGAGACCATCAGCTCGTGGCTGGGCTCGGCGACCTCGTACGTCTCGACCCGCTTCGGCGAGATGCCGCCGCCCGGCGGCGCGGCCGGGCCCGGCTCGGACGGCAGCTCCGCCGCCGTGACCGCCGAGACGGTGCCCTCGGCCGGCACGGCGACCCACAGCCGGCCCTCGCCGTCGAACGCCCCGCCGGTGATCCCCGGCGGGTAGCGCACCGGCTCGCCCACCGGGGCCAGCGAACGCGGGTCGAGCTGCCGGACGACGCCCTGCACGGCGTCCACCACGAACGCGGCATCGGAGTGCAGCGCCACGTTGACGCCCAGCCCCGGGGTGGTCCGGGTGCTGGCGGTGATCTGGAGGGTGGCCAGGTCCAGCGAGCTGACCTGCCCGGTGTTCAGGTCGCGCAGGATCAGCAGCCGGTCGGTCTGGACGACCTGCACCGGGTGCCGTCGCGCGTCGGGGACCTCCACCCGGGTGTCCACCCGCGCCGTCACGCCGTTGACCCGCGCCAGCTCGCTGCGCGCCGCGCTCCACAGCCAACTGCTGGCGTCGTAGTTGGCCACCGCGTTGTCGGCGGCGCCCAACCCGAGGACGGTGAGGCCCATCGCGGCCAGCAGCGCGGACACCGTGCCGACGGTGACGAGGCCACCGCGCCAGCGCCGGCGGCGGGCGGCACCCGGCCCCGTGCTCACGGCGTCGTCGATGGTGGCCACAAGCGGCTGCCTCCCCGTGTCGTCATGGCAGGTGAGCGCCGTCCACTGGCGACCCTCCCGTGAGCCGGGTGCCATCATATGACCACCCTGAGACAGGGGAAACCCGCACCGTCGGCCCGCGCGCACCCAGCGTGCACGCCTTGTGGACGGTCGTTCAGCGCGGCGTGGCGGTCCGCTCCCGCTGCGTACACACCTGCCCGGAGGTGGCGAACGCGTCGGTCGAGTACACGGCGAGCACCGTGAAGCAGTAGTCCACCCGGGCGTTCAGCCCGTTCACCGTGTAGCTGGTCTGCCCCGGGTCCACCGTGGCCATCACCCCCAGCTTCTGCCCGGCCCGGCCACCGGCCACCATGAACGGCACCGCGCCGGCCGACGGGTCCGTCCAGGTCAGGGTGATCGTGCTGCTGTCGTCACGCAGCTCCAGGTCACCCGGCGGCGGACCGTCCACCGTCGGCCCGGCCGCCGCCGACGGCGGCGTCGGCGGGGGCGGCCCCGCGGCGCGACCGAGCGCCAGCGCCGCGACGCCGACCACGACCGCGAGCACGACCAGGGCCGCCACCACGGCCACGACGATCAGCACCCGTCCGCGCCCGGCCTGCTTCTCCTCGGGGTACGTCGTCTGCCACGCCTCGCGCGGGGACGGGTAATCGTCGTCGGGCCCCCCGCCACCCCGCTCGGGCCACGCCGGCCCGTCCCGCCCCGGCTGCCCGTCCCGCCCCGGTTGCCCGTCCCAGTCCGCTGCCGCCGGTGCGGGCGGGGCCGGTGCGCTCCCGGGGCCGACCGGTCCCGCCTCGACCGCTTCCCGCCCGGGCCACGGCGGCCGGTGGGGCCGGGCCGCCGGTCGGGGGTCGGGTGCGGGCGGCGGCGGGGACGCGTCCGGGTGCGCCGCCCCGTGGCCCGGGCCGAGCGCCCTCGCCGGGTCATGGAACGCCTGCGCCTGCGCCTGCGCCTGCGCCTGCGCCTGCGGCTGCGGTGCGGGTGCCGGCACCGTCAGCGGTACCGGTGCGGCGTCCGGTCCGGGCCCGACCGGGGCCGCCAGACGCCCGGGAGCGGGCCCGAGGGGCGGCAGGGCCGTGCCCCCGGCCGTCGGGTGGCCCGCGCCGCCCGGTGCGGAGAGTCCGTCGTCGACGGGCTCGGCCGGCGACGGCGAGGGCGAGACCCGGCCCCAGGGCGGCGCGGTCATGCCCCACGGCGGCACGGGCGTCCCGCTGACCGGCGTGCCACTGACCGGCGACCCGCTGACCGGCGTGCCACTGACGGGGGTGCCGCTGACAGGGGTGCCGCTCACGGGCACGCCGCTGACCGGCGTGCGGCTGACGGGCGCTCCGCTCACGGGCCTGCTGGTCGGCGGAGCGCCCACGGGAGGGGCTCCGGTCGTCGGGGCCGACGAGGCGTCACCGCCCGGTTCGGTCGCGGCCCGGAGGCCCTCCTGCCGGGCGGCCTCCTCCCGCAGCAGGGGATCGAGCTGCCGTACCTGGATGGTCGGCTCGTCCCAACCGCGCGGCGGCGCGGGCGGCGGCGACGGCTGCGGCCCCGGCTCGGCGGGCGCGCGCGGGCCCGGCGGGTTCGGCGTGGCGCTCGGCGCAGGCGGGTGCGGCACCGGCCCGCCCTGCCTGCCGGGCCCGGGGCGCGGTGGAGCCGGGATCCGTGGCGCCGGTGGCGCCGCCTGCGGAGCCCACGGCGAGACCGGCTGCGGCGGCGCGTCGGCACCGGAAACGGGCCTCGTCGCAGCCGCCGGGGTCGCGGACACCGGCGAAGCCGGCGGTGCGCCCGGCGCGGTCGCCGGGTGCGGCGGCCCCAGTGCGTGCGGGGCGGGGGCGACGAACTCCGGCGACCGGGACGGCGCCGGGATCCGGGGCGGGGGCGGCGGCGGTTGCCGCGGCGGGCCGGACACCGGCGGCGGTAGCGGCGGCTGGCGCGGGAACGGCGGCGGGGACGTGGTCGAATCGCGCGGCGTCGGCGGTCCGGGTGGCGCGGCCGCGCGCGGGGCGGGCGGGGCGGGAGGAACAGGCGGCGTCGTGCCCGGCCCCGCGCCCCCGAGATAGTGCCGGGCCGCCTGTACCGCCGGGTGGTCGGCACCGAGCACGGCGGGGCCGGCGTCGGCCACCCGGGAGTAGTGGCGGCGGGCCTCGTGCCGGTTGCCCAGCTCCTCGGCGACCGAGGCGAGGTCGAAGGAGAACGCGAGCATCAGCGGGTCGGCGGGATGCCACCGGCGCTCGCCGGCCGCGAGGGCCCCCTCCAGCACGCGCCGCGCGGCGGCCGGGTCGTCGGCCTCCCGGTGCAGCCGGGCGAGCAGGTGGGCGGTGCCCAGGACCTCCGGATGGTCCTCGCCGAAGCTGGCCCGCAGCGGGTCGATCGCGTCGGCCAACAGCCGGCACGCGCCCGCGACGTCGCCGGCGGCGCGCAGCGCGAGCGCCCGGTGCTGAAGTGCGGCCAGGGGAGAGGGCTGTGACACGTCAGCCATGCTGCCCGCAGAGGGCGGCCCGACGCCACCCGCAGGGTCGGGCCGTGATCGCCCGGCGGCGTCTCCGGGCCGGCCGTCGTCGCCGCTGAGCTGGGCGGACGGCGCGGCCCAAGGGTGATGTGCATGATCCACGAGGGTTGTGTAAAGTAAGCCCCCGTGCGGCCCGCCGGGTCGACCGGAGGGCCGCGAAAACCCCTTCAGGCGACACGGTAGGCTGAGCGAGTAGGTCCGGGTGGCGGAATGGCAGACGCGCTAGCTTGAGGTGCTAGTGCCCGTATAGGGCGTGGGGGTTCAAGTCCCCCCTCGGACACCAACCGAATCCCAACGGTGCGCGGCAAGGTCAACACTTGCCCGCACCGTTTGTGTTTCCGGGTCGTACGCCAGGTGCAGCCCGAGGCTGCGGTAGACCTCCAGTTTGCGTTCCGGCTCGGCGTCGCGCAGGGCGCGCACGAGGTCTCCGAGTTCGCAACGGGCGGCGTGCAGGTGCAGCGGGTGAGCCCCGGCGGTCCTATCGGTCGGTGCGGGTGGTCTCGTCGGCGATCCAGCCGAGGTGCCGGGCCGTGTTGGTCAGGATCTCGGCGAGTTGCGCGTCGATGCCGAACCGCTCGAAGCTCTTCGGCATGCTGTCGGCGAGGTCGCTGCCGCGCCGTTCGGACGCGGCTCGCCAGTCGGCCAGCATCTCGATCAGGTCCACGAGGGTCATCCCGTTAATGCCACGGTCGTGGTGTTCCGGGTGATGCGCGTTGTGCGCGTAGTGGTGAGCGAGGCCGTCGCCCATCGCCGCAAGCCAGGCTCGGTACTCGTCGCTGCCGTACTCGGCCGCCTGGAGCTTCGGCACGTACTCGTCGTACGTCTCCACCTCGGGCGGCTCAAGCTTGGACAGGTCGTGCTGGGTGGACCGGGCGATCAGTTCCTTGATCGGGGCGCCCATGAGGGTGCCAACGCGGAGGCTGTGGATTAGGGTGCCGGGGCGGCTGTCGTAGGTCACGGTGTCCTCCGGGGTCGGCTGGTGCGGATGAGTGCGCCGATGGCCTGGGAGAGCCAGACGAAGTCAGTACGGGTGACTCGCAGCCTGTTCCGGACGGCTCGCAAGATCATCCGCAAGGTAGACCCGGATTCCGTAAGGTTCGGGTGGACACGACAACTTGCAAGCGTAGCGCAGCAAGTTGTGGATCCTGTTACCGGATCTCGCCGCCAACGGGGGCGTTAGCGGCAGCGTGCCCTAACCCGACGAGCGCCCGACGTCGTCGGAGCAAGTTGGAGTAGAAGTCTGACTATTGGTCAGACGGGCCGCGTGGCGGCCGGGCAGATCAGGGCGGCGTCGGCCCGCGGGAAGGGTGGTCGACGTGGCTGAGCCGCCGCAGGTCGGTGTGGTCCGGTTCGGTGCCAGTGAGCGCCGGCGGCGTGCCCACATCGATGATGATCCGCGGGTGCCCGGGTGACCGTGCGGCTGTCCGAGGCGGAACGGACGGCGGTCGAGGCGAACGCGGCGGCGGCCCGGATGGCCACCTCGGCGTACCTGGCGGAGGCCGGTTTGGTACCGCTCGTACCCGCCCCGCCCGGTCAAGGTGGGGGCGGGGAGACGGGCCCGTTGCTGGTCGAGTTGATGGGCGTGCACCGGCAGGTGCAGGGCGCGGCGGCCAACCTCAAACCAAGCGGTGACACGGCTGCACTCGACCGGTGAGCCGGCCGGGGACCTGGCCGCCACCCAGGTAACCAACCCTCCGGCGAACCGGGGAAACCTCAGGCGTGCACTTCACCAACTTCACGGTCCAGGGCAAAGCGGTCACCAGCCAGACCGATTCGGATGCGAGCTGGAACATCAACGCTTACGTCTCGAGCGTCACCTTCTCCACGCCGCCCCCGACTACGGCGCCGCCGAGCCAGTCCGGTGCCTGCGAGGTGGGCTACACGATGAACTCCTGGAACGACGGGTTCACCGCCAGCATCCGGGACCGGCGACGGATATGGCGGATACGGATGCGTTCGAGTCATGGTCGGTCCGGGCGGGATCGCGTCCTGCCGGACCGGTGCGTCCACGTCGGCCACGGCACCTGGCAGCCCGTTCACAGCATGGAAACATAAGAATTAATCTGGTTCTCCGCTCCTTTGTGGACCTTGGCGGTCGTCGATGTCATGCTCATGTGCGAGCGTCTATCGTTGTCGTGCGAGGATGGGGAACGCCTGTGCTGCTTGGTTCGCCATCGACTTCGTCGCCGCCCGCGTGCGGCCGTCGGTGTGGGTTTGCCGCCGGGGCTGACGGCCCGCGCCTCGTCGACGCCCCGATCCACGGCCAGAACGGGAAGGTGGCGGTCACATGAAGGTTCTCGTAATCGGTGGTGGTCCGGCTGGGAGCACTGCGGCGACGGCAATGGCCCAGGCCGGACTCGACGTGCGGCTCATCGAGAGCGCCCACTTTCCGCGATACCATGTGGGTGAGTCGCTCACGCCGTCGTGCCGGGTGGTGCTGGATGCGATCGGCTTGTCGAAGATTGTCGATGACTACGGTTTCGTGAAGAAGAACGGAGGCGTCATCCACTGGGATGACGACCAGTGGGCGTTCGACTGGCACGAGCAGTCCGGGGTGCAGTCGTGGCAGGTGGATCGAAGCGAGTTCGACACGCTGCTGCTGGAGCACGCCCGCCAGAACGGGGTTGCCGTCACCACCGGCGTCACCGGTCGGTCGGTGCGGTTTGCCGACGGCCGACCAGTGGCCGTGGAGTGCTCCCCGGAGGACGGTGAGTCCTTCACCATAGATGATTTCGACTTTCTGATTGACGCCACCGGGCGTAACGGGCTGCTCAGCGCCCGTCACTTCGGCAACCGTGAGTCGCTGAGCAACCTACGGAATGTCGGCATCTGGGGCTACTGGACCGGTGCCAGCCTACTGCCCGACACGCCGACCGGAGGAATCAATATCATTTCCTCGCCAGAGGGTTGGTACTGGGTGATTCCGCTGGCCGGCGGGCGGATGAGTATCGGTTACGTCACCACCAAGGACGCCTTCGCCCGTGATCGTCACGAGCACCCGTCGTCGGATGAACTGTACCGGCACCTGATCGCGGCATCGCCGACCGTGGCGGGCCTGACCGCAGGGGCGGCGTTCATCGGTAGTACGAGGGTCGAGACCGACTACTCGTACATCGCGGATCAGTTCTGCGGGCCAGGTTACGCGATCGTGGGTGACGCGGCGTGTTTCCTGGATCCGCTCTTGTCCACCGGCGTGCATCTCGCGCTCTACAGTGCTTTGACTGCGGCCGCGTGCCTCGCTTCGGTGGACCGTGGCGAGGTCAGCGAAACCGAGGCCCTCAGATTCTTCGAGTTTGCCTACCGTCGTGCGTACATGCGTCTCTTTGCGCTGGTGAGCATCATGTACGAGCGCTATCTCGGTAAGGACGGCTTCTTCCTCACGTCCGACCGGTTGATCGGAGACGAGCAACCCGCACAGGCGGAGGAAGGCGTTTCGTCCCGTTCCTTCGCGGAGATCATCGGTGGCCTTTCTGACCTGCGTGAGGCAGCCAACTCGTCCACCCGTGTCATCACCGATCAACTGCGGGAGGAGGCGGTGCGGGTGCAGATGCGGGCCGTACGCGCACCGGACTCCACTGGGCCCGACTTCACCCCGGTTCGCGGCAACCCTCTCTCCGATGCGGAGTCGGCTGACTACCGCCTCGTCACCAGCCCGCAGCTAGGCCTCGAGCGGGTCCGTGAGCCACGTCCCTGAACTCGGCAAAGGTCGCTCTTCCTCCTGGCCTCGACGATCCGCGCCGGACGCGGGCTCGCCGGACAAGGCAGGTCTGCGCCTGCCGTGGAGGTCGGACGTGCCGACTGCGCGAACCTGTCTCGTGGTCGCGTAGCTGATCGTGGTTGCCCCGGCCGTGCGGCCGGGGCAACCTGAGGGCCGTGCGGCCAGGGTGACCTGGGGTCCGTGCGGGATGTGGACGCCGGGTTGTGCCGGCCCGCTGACCGCGACCGGCCGAACAACCTCTGGCACCCCCTCGACGGGCCCGGCGGGCACGACTACGGCGCACGAGGCGACCGTCGCCCGTCGTCCCCGGGCTGCCGAACGCCCGTGGTGGCTCGGCGGAATGCGCGCCAGGGGCGAAGCGCGGCGGAGCACCTGGTTGCCTCGTCGGCCGGGTCGGTGCCGACCGTTCAGGCGGCATACACCTCCAGCCGGGAGAGCTGGCCCGCGGGCCAGCCGGTGTTGCCGGTGATGTGGACCCGGACGTACCGCCGCGAGGTGGCGGCGAAGGAGACGGTCACCTGGTTGCCGGTGGCCGGGTCGAAGACCCGACCGGCCGGGGCGACGATCGTCTGCCAGGTGGTGCCGTCGGTGCTGCCTTGGATCGAGAGAGTCTGGGTACGCGTCGCCCAGGCGGCCGACGGTGGCAGCCCGAGCACCACCCGGCCGACCGGGCTGGCCGAGCCGAGATCCACCTGCACCCACTGCGGGAACGTGCCACCGACGCTCTCCCAGTAGCTGTGGGCGTCACCGTCGACCACGTTTCCGCCAACGTACCCCTGGGTGTGGCTGCTCGTCGCGGTCGGTCGGCCCCGGGCCAGGTCGGTCGCGGGAGGCGGCGGGGCGGTGGTCGCGTACACCTCGACCTGGGCGAGCTGCGCCGACGGCCAGCCGGTGTTGCCGGTGACCGTCACCCGGACGTGCCGGGCGGTGGTGGTCGGCACGGTGACGGTCGCGGTGTTGCCGGTGCCCGGGTCGAAGCGGACCGCGGTCGCCGCGACGAGCGTGGTGAAGGTCGCGCCGTCGGTGCTGCCCTGCACCGACAGGGTCTGGATCCGGGCCCCCCAGCCGTCCGGCAGGGCGAGGACGAGCCGGGACACCGGATGGGCCGCGCCGAGGTCGACCTGCCACCACTGGGGGAAGACGCCGTTGGTGGACTCCCAGTAGCTGGACCGGTCGCCGTCGACCGCGTTGCCGGCGGTGAACGGGCCGTTCTGGCTGCTGGCGCTGGTCGGGCGGCCGGCGGCGAGGTTGCCCCCGGGTGGTGGCGGCGTGCCCACCACCGGTGGGGTCGGCCGGACCGCGGTGAGGGCGAGCTGGCCCTTGAGCATCCGGCCACCGTCGGCGGTGATCCGCAGGTAGTAGTCGGCGGAGCAGAAGGTGCCGTCCTCGTCGAGGGACCGGATGCCGACGCCGGCCGGCGTGGTCGCCTGCGTCTCGCTGGTCTTGGCGATCTGGTTGCCCTCGTTGTACTCGTCGAACATCGACACGTAGAGACCCTGCGCGCCCAGCCGGACCATGTTGTAGAGGTGCCGCCAGTAGAAGTCGCCGTGGCGGCGGTGCCCGGAGGAGAGGTCGCCCGGCATCACGCAGGGTTGGTAGTCGATGCCGTGGGCGGCGCAGTCGGCCAGGTCGGGGACGTTGACGTTCGTGTGGAACCAGTCCAGCCCGTCCAGCGTGCCGGTCCGCCCGACCATCCACGGCGAGAGCATGTGGAAGGCGTGGTAGACCTCGGAGAACCCGGGCCGGGAGTCGTTGATGCCCTGCCGCCAGTACGTCGGCACGCCGCCGATGACGTAACAGCCCTGGGCCTTGAACCACTGCACCACGTCCAGGCAGGGTGCCGGGGCGAACGGGCGGCCGTCGTCGTTGAAGCCGAACCCCCAGATGCACACCGCCGGCTTGCCGTTCTGCCGCGCGTACGCCGGGGAGGCGGTGTGCGCGGACATCTTCGTCGTCCAGTCCTCCTTGATCTGGGACTGCATGGACGTCCAACCGGTGACGTCGTACATGATGTAGAACCTGCGGCCGTGCCGTTCGGCGGCGTCGCGGACCTTGACCGTCATCGCGTCGCGGGTCGGCCCCTCGTCGCCGACCGGGTTGAACCGCTGTAACGCGGCGGTGTCGCAGCCGTGGTCGCGCATCCACCGGAAGTGGGTGTCGACGGTCTGCTGGTCGTAGGAGGAGAAGAGCTGTGCCGGCTGGCCGTTGCCGAGCGCCGGGTAGGCGGTGGCGTAGCCGTGCGGGTACTCCCGCATGTCGGGCCAGGACACGATGGTCGTGTTGTTCGGTGACGGTGGCTGGAACCGGTCCCGGCCCCAGTGCCACCAGCCGCCGATCGGCGCGCTGTCGCCCGGGCAGCTGAACCAACCCTGGTAGCCGACGGTGATCTTGCCGACCACGTCGCCCGGCGGGCTGGCTGCGGCGGCCGACGCGGTACCGCCCGGCAGCAGGTCGCGGGGCGGGACGGCGGCCAGCGCGGTGCCGGCCGCCACGGCTCCGATGAGCGTACGGCGGGTGAGTCCCATGGCGATGCCTCCTCTTGAGGGCTGGGAGGAGCGGACGGTCGGTGGTGCGGGCGGGTGGGGCTCGACGTGGGATGTCACCGTCGGCGAGTGGCGACATCCCACGTCGGGGATCGGCGGGCTCAGCCGCCGGTGATGGAGAAGCTCGATCCGGGTTGCGTGACGATGTGGCCGTCGGCCGAGTTGGTGATGGTGACGTTGGTCAGCCGGGCGTTGCCGCGGGCACCGGCCATCGCCAGGATGCCGGCACCGTGGTTCGACTTGTCGATCTTCACGTTGGTGATCGCGACGTTCGGCATGTTGCCGCCGCCGGTCTTGAACTGGATGCCGTCGTAGGTCGAGTCGTGGATCTCGGTGTCGCGGATGGTGACGCCGGTGATGTCGGAACCGGCCGGGAACAGGGTGATCGCGCCGAACTCCTGGTCCTCGTTCCAGAAGACGCCGCCGCACCGGTGGAGCGCGTTGTTGGCGATCAGCGTCGTGCCCGAGAAGGGCAGCGGGCTGTGGTCCGTCGCCAGCATGATGCCCGGGTAGTTCATCGTGTCGTAGATCAGGTTGTTCTCGATGGTGTTGCCGTAGCCGCCGTAGATCGCGATGCCGTTCGCCCGCCAGGGCAACTGGACGGTGTTGTTGACGAAGTGGTTGTCGTGCGCGACGTCCACCGACGGGTCCTTGACGCGGGGGTTGGCCCAGACGGCCAGGGCGTCGTCACCGGTGGTACGGAACGACGAGTTGAACACGCGCGAGTTGCGGGTGCCGTTGGAGAAGTTGATGCCGTCGGCGTAGGTGTTGCGGATCCGCATGCCGCTGAACTCGAGGCCGTCCCCGGGGTTCCAGTACGCCGGGGTGTCCGAGTAGTCCCGGCCGACCCAGGCGCCGACGTTGACGTGTTCGATCCAGACGTTGCTGATCTTCGTGTTCCGGCCGAGCCGTCCGTTGATCCCGTGGCCGCGGTGGGCCCGGTTGGTCGTCATGCCGAAGATGGCGAGGTCCGAGATCTGGGTGTTGTCGTCGATGTCGAAGCCGACGTTGCCCTCGTGCGGGTGGTTGATGTTGCCCACCACGTTCTGTGGCTCGGTCAGGGTGTAGAGCTGGGAGTGCCACATGCCGGCACCCCGGATGGTGACGTTGCGGATGCCCTGCTGGTTGTACTGCCCACGGGTCGGGTCCGGCGAGAGGATCTTCTGCTCCTGCCGCCACTGACCGGCCGGGATCCAGACGCAGCCGATGACGCCGTTCTGGTCGTCGGTCACGGCCCGCTGGATGGCGGCGGTGTCGTCGAGCCCGTCGTTGGGCACCGCCCCGTAGGACGTGATCGAGGTGCACTCGGCCGGCTTGCTGGCCGGGGGAGCCACCTGCTCCAGGTCGATGAGATCGATGATGTAGAACGCCGCCGTGTCGGCGGCGTCCCGCTGGAGCCGGAACCGGGTGCCGGCCGGGTAGGACTGGGCCAGCAGCGCGTGCGACTCGTCGAACAACCGCCGCGCGTCGGCCTGCGGGGTGTTGGTCAACGACTCGGTGTCGTCGGTGGTGCCGTAGAGCCAGCTGTGCCTCGACGAGAGGGTCACCTTCTGCACGAACGTGTCGTTGACGTAGAGGCTGAGGCTGGCGGTGATGCCGCCGCCGTTCGGGGCGTCCGGGATGGAGTTGCGCACCACGATCGAGTTGGCCGGGTTGGTCGAGGTGAACTCCACGAACTGCCCGGTGCTGGTCAGCCGCACCGACTTGCGCCCGGAGGACTCGGTGCCGAAGTTGGTGTGCCCGAACGTGCGCAGCGGGTCGGCCTCGATCAGGGTGCCCTGGTAACGGGCGGCCTCGGCCTCGTATTCGACCCACGGCGTCGCCGCGCCGCGCCCCACCACGATCGACCGGGTGAACGAGTTGTTGGACTCGTTGGTCTCGGCGACGACGTTGGTGGCGTCGGCGGTGGCGGTGAGGATGGCTCCCCCGGCCGTGGCGGTCCACGTGCCGCTGATCGCCACGGTGACGGTGGCACCGGCGGCCACGGTGGCGGTGGTGCCGGTCAGCGTGGTGCCGCCCACCACGAGCCGGGTGACCGACGAGGCGGTGGTGCCGGTGATCCCGCGGTTGCGGACCGCCACGGTGAACGTGACCGCCGCCCCGACCGGCGGGTTCGACGGGGTGGAGCTGATGTCCACGACCTGGAGGTCGGGGCCGGGCGCCTGGGTGACCACCAGGTCGGTGGACGCGGTGAAGGTGTTGTTGTCGTTGTTCTGCTCGGCGACCGTGTTGGCCGGGTCGACCACCGCCGAGACGCGGTAGCTGCCCATCGGCTGCGTCCCGATGGTCGCCGTGACGGTGGCCGAGGCGCCGGCGGCGAGCGCACCCACCGGAGCGCTGCCCACCACCGTGCCGCCCAGCCTGAAGTCCACCTTCGTCGCGCCCGCGACGGCGGTGCCCGCGTTGCGGACCGTGGCCGACAGCGTGACCGGAGTGGCCTCGCTCGGCGTGGCCGGGGTCCAGCTCGCCGTGGTGACCACCAGGTCGGGGTTCGGTGCCCAGGTGCCCCGCACCTGGAGGTCGGCGACCTGCCCGCCCGGCGCGCCGGTGTTGCCGAGGAACCTCAGTTGCAGGTCGGCCACCCGGCCGGTGACCGGGATCGTCACCGTGTTCTGGTTGCCCGACGGGCTGAAGGAGTAGGCGGCGGCGGCCTTCAGCGAGGTGAAGCCGCCGGCCGTGTCGGTGCGGCCCAGGACCTCGAGGTTCTGCGTACGGGGGCCCCAGGCCGGATCCGGGTTGAGCTTGATCACGACCGCCGTGAGGTCGGCGCCCGCGCCCAGCTTCACGGTGAGGGTGGCCGGGAACCCGGCGGACTCCCAGTACGAAGTGGGGCTGCTGTCGTTGGCGTTGGCCGCGACGAAGGAGAACGTCGACGACGACGCCTCGATCGGCTTGCCGGCGGCCAGGTTCGTGCCACCGGGATCACCCGGATCGCCGGGGCCGCCGCCCGCCCCGTAGATCTCGAACTCGGCGACCTGGGCGGCGGGCCAGCCGGTGTTGCCGGTGACGTGCACCCGTACGTACCGCACGCTGGCCGCGGCGAAGTCGACGGTGACGGTGTTGGTGGAGGCCGGGTCGAACACCCGACCGGCCGACGCGGAGAGCGTGCCGAAGCTGCTGCCGTCGGTGCTGCCCTGGACGGAGAGGGTCTGCGTCCGGGTGCCCCAGTCGGTCGGGGGCAGCTTCAGCTTCACCTGGTCGACGCTGACGCTGCCGCCCAGGTCGATCTGGATCCACTGCGGGAACGCGTGGGACGGGCTCTCCCAGTAGGTGTGTTGGTTGCCGTCGTTGACGTTGGCCGCGACGTAGGGGCCGTTGGCCCCGCTCGCCGCGGCCGGTCGGCCGGCGGCCAGGTTGGGCCCGCCGGCCGCGAGCGCCGGGGTGGGCGCGAGGGCCGCGCCGCCGAGCAGCGCGACCGCGAGGAAGCCGCCGACCAGCAGTCTGCGGAGTCGGGTACGTGTCATGACGTCCTTCCTGGAGCACGACAGAGGTCCGGGCCAGCGGCGACAAGCGGGCCCGGGCACCGGGCGGCGCACCGTACGCTGCGCTGCGTGGGAGCTGGGCGGGCTGCGTCGGCGGTGAGGCCCGTTCCGCGACGGTGTGACTCACGCTTATTACGACGGTTGGCGCAGAGATTGCGCCCTTCCGTCGACTTCTTTCAGCACGATGGGTCTCAATGTTTCAGACCGAATACGGATTCGTCAATGGTCGAGGTCGTGCGGCCCGTGGTCCGCGCGGGCTGCGGGGCGGCTCCGGCGGTCGGCGGCGGTCGGCCGGGCGTTGACGTGAGACGTCAGCGGGCAGCTCTTTCTTGCAGGAAGGGTGCAGTACCATCACGGCGTGACGAAGCGACTGACCGAGGTGGCGAAGAAGGCCGGCGTCAGCGAGGCCACCGTCAGCCGGGTGCTCAACAGTCGCGGCGGCGTCTCCGAGGCAACCCGCACCGCGGTGCTCACGGCACTGGACGTGCTGGGCTACGAGCGGCCGACCAAGCTGCGCGGGGAACGGGCCCGCCTGGTCGGGCTGGTGCTCCCGGAGTTGCAGAATCCGATCTTCCCGGCGCTGGCCGAGGTGGTCACCGGTTCGCTGGCCCAACGCGGCTACACCCCCGCGCTCTGCGCCCGGACGATCGGCGGCATCTCCGAGGCGGACTACGTCGAGATGCTCCTCGACCACCAGGTCTCCGGCGTCGTCTTCGCCGGCGGTTCGTACGCGCTGGCCGACGCGTCGCACGACCACTACCGGCGGCTGACCGACCGGGGGCTGCCGGTGGTGCTGGTCAACGCCGGGGTGGACACGCTCGACTTCCCCCGGGTCTCCACCGACGACGCGGTCGCGGTGGAGCAGGCGTACGGGCACCTGCGGTCGCTCGGGCACGGTCGGATCGGCATGGTGCTGGGCCCCGAGGGGCACGTGCCGTCCCGGCGCAAGTTGGACGCGATGGTCCGGGCGGCGGGCTGGGCGGACGACACGGACTGCGTCGAGCGCTCCAGTTTCTCCATGGAGGGGGCGCGGGTCGCCGCGGCCCGGCTGATCGAGCGTGGCGTGACCGGCATCGTCTGCGCCAGCGACGTGCTGGCCCTGGGCGCGATCCGGGCCGCCCGGCGACTGGGCCGGGCGGTGCCGACCGACGTGTCGGTGGTGGGTTTCGACGACTCCGCGTTCATGACCTGCACCGACCCGCCGTTGACCACGGTGCGGCAGCCGATCGAGACGATGGGGCAGGCCGCGGTGGACCTGCTGGTCACCCAGATCGAGGGAGCCGGAGTGCTCCACGACGAGCTGCTCTTCGAGCCCGAGCTGGTGGTGCGCGGCTCCACCGCCCCCGCCCCGGGGCGCTGACCCGCCCCACCCGCCCCACCCGCTGACCCGCCCCACCCGCTCACCCGGACCGTCCGCTCACTCTGGACGGTCCCGGGTCGCCGACCCGTGCCCGTGCGGGTGCCCCGGCCGCTGATCCCCTGCCCGGTGGCCCGCAGAGCCCTGTTCCCCGGACGTCCGGCAAGATCATGTCGCCATCTGTTGAGCAGAAGTCGTGTCCTTTCAGGGCGTGGTCGAAACCTTGCCGCCATCGGTCCGTCTCGTTACAGTGTCCCCACTCACACCTGACACCACGCAGCTCCACGGCCCGGTCACCTGCGCACGGGGATCGCCGGCACGGCACCACCACGTGACGATCCCGCGGATCGGCGGTGGCCATGGAGTCTCACGTTCCCGAAGGGATGGACGGATGTCCGTACCGCAGTACCGGAGGGTCGCGGCGATGGCGCTCGCGGCTGGCCTCGGGCTCGGCCTGACGGCCTGTTCCACCAAGAGCGACGACGGCGGCACGACCGCAGCCGGCAAGGTCACCATCACCGTCGACTGCCAGCCGGTCGGCTCGCAGAAGGAGCTGCTGGCGAACTGGAACGACGACGTCGCCGAGTTCCAGCGGCAGAACCCGGACATCGTCGTCAAGAGCGTCAGCGTCGGCGAGCAGTGCAACAACCCGCCGGACTTCACCGCCCGCCTCGCCGGCGGCACCGTCACCGATGTCTTCTACGGGTACATGACCGATCTCCAGCAGGTGCTCGACTCCGGTCAGGCGATGGACGTCACCGAGCTCGTCACCAAGGAAACCGTCCCGACCTGGGACAGCGTCGACCCGGCGCTGAAGGAGGCGTTCAGCGACGGCGGCAAGCTCTACGCCGTCCCGGTGAAGAACTACTCGATGGGCCTGGTCTACAACAAGGTCCTGTTCCAGCAGGCGGGCCTCGACGTGAACAACCCGCCCAGGACCTGGCCCGAGGTGCGGGCCGCCGCCAAGAAGATCGCCGCGCTCGGCAACGGCATCGCCGGCTACGCCGAGTACAGCGCCGGCAACACCGGCGGCTGGCACTTCACCTCCCTGCTCTACTCCCAGGGCGGCCAGATCCTCACTCCCGACGGCAAGAAGGCCGACTTCAACAACGCGCTGGGCAAGCAGGTTCTCCAGAACCTCAAGGACATGCGGTACGGCGACAACAGCATGGGCGCCCGCCAACTGCTCCAGTGGGGCGACCTGTTGACCAACGCCGGAGCCGGCAAGGTCGGCATGTTCGTCGGCGCGCCGGACGCCACCCAGGCGATCGTCAGCCAGTTCCAGGGCAGGTTCCAGGACTGGGCGATGGGCCCGCTGCCCGGCCAGGACGGGCAGGCGTTGGGGACCCTCGGCGGCGGCGAGGGCTACTTCTTCAAGAAGGGCCTCACTCCCGAGCAGGTCGAGGCCGGTCTGAAGTGGATCGCGTACCAGAAGCTGACACCCGGCAAGGGCCAGTTCGACTACGTCCGGGCCAAGCCGCAGAACTACCCGGTCGGTCTGCCCCAGCCGCTGCTGTTCAGCAACGGGAGCGACGCGCAGAAGCAGGAACTCGCGCTGCGCAAGGCGAACGCCAACGTGGACACCGCGAACTTCGCGGCCTTCGAAACCAACCCGGTCCCGATCAAGGGTGAGCCGCGCAACGCGCAGGCGATCTACGCGGTGCTCGACGCCGCCATGTCCGGGGTCCTGACGAACCCGAACGCGAACATCGACGCGCTGCTCAAGACGGCCGAGGACAAGGTCAACCAGTTGCTCGCCACCCAGAGCTGACCCGTCCGGTGGGGGCCGGCGCCCCGGCCCCCACCCCGTCCGCGCCGCACCGTCCGGTCACCGAAACCCACCAGGAGTTGCCTTGGCGATCACCACCGCCCCGGGGATCACGAGAAAGCCGGGTCGCCCCGCGCCGCCGTACCCGCCCGGGCCCCGGCGGGCCAGCCTCGGCCGCAGGGTACGGGACAACCTCACCGGGCACGCCTTCCTGATCGGCGCGGTGACCTGCTTCGCGTTCTTCTCCTGGTACCCGATGGTCCGTGGCGTGGTGATGAGCTTCCAGCGCACCCGGCGCGGGGTCACCACCTGGGTGGGCTGGGACAACTACGAACGCATCCTCGCCGACCCGAGCTTCTGGGCGGCCTGGAAGAACACCCTCTACTTCACCTTCCTCGCGCTGGTCCTCGGGTACGCGGTGCCGTTCTTCGTGGCGGTCCTGCTCAACGAGCTCCGTCACGCCAAGGGGTACCTGCGGATCCTGGTCTACCTGCCGGTGATGCTGCCGCCGGCCTCGGCGCTGTTCCTGTTCAAGTTCTACGCCTACGACCCCAGCGACGCCGGGCTGTTCAACTCGATCCTCACGGCGCTGCACCTGCCCACCTCGCAGTGGATGCAGAGCGCCGAGATGACGATGCCGGCGATGGTGATCGCGTCGACCTGGATGAACATGGGCGGCGCGGTGCTGATCTACCTGGCGGCCCTGCAGGGCATACCCGGCGAACTCTACGAGGCGGCCGAACTCGACGGCGCCGGGATCTGGCGGCGGATCCGGCACGTGACGATCCCGCAGACCCGCCTGATTCTCGCCCTCCTGGCGATGTTGCAGATCGTCGCCACGATGCAGTTCTTCGTCGAGCCGCTGATCCTCGCCAACGGCACCGGCACGCAGGACTCCGCGACGTCGGTGGCGTACCTCATCTACCAGCACGGGTTCTTCCAGAACGACCTGAACGGCGCCGCGGCACTCGGCGTGATCATGCTCGTGGTGCTGGCCGGTTTCTCCGCCGCGTACGTGCGGCTGAGCGCGAAACAGGACTAGGGCAGGGGAGCCATGGCACAGGACACCGCGACCAGGACCCTCATCTCCTCCGCCCAACTGCGCCGGGGCCGGGGCCGGATCGTCTACTGGACGCTGCTCACCGTCGTCGTGGTGGGCTTCACCCTGGTCTTCGTCGGGCCGCTGTACTGGATGGTCACCGGCGCGCTCAAGTCCGGTCAGGAGATCGCGCAGACCCCGCCCTCGCTGTTCCCGAGGGACCCGCAGCCTCAGAACTACGTGGACGCGTGGCGCCACCTCGACCTCGCCAAGCTGCTGTTCAACACGTTCTACTACGCGGCCGGAGCCCTGGTCTTCCAGCTCGTCCTGGACACCGCCGCGGCGTACGCGCTGTCGAAGCTGCGGCCGGTGCTCGGCAATCTGATCCTCGGGCTGATGCTGGCGACGCTGATGATTCCGGCGATGGTGCTCGTCGTCCCGCAGTACGTGACCGTGATCGACCTGCCGATCCTGCACGTGAGCCTGCTCGACTCGCCGTTCGCCATCTGGCTGCCGGCGGTCGCCAACGCGTTCAACATCTTCCTGCTGAAACGGTTCTTCGACTCCATTCCGGAGGAGTTGATGGCCGCCGCCCTGGTCGACGGGGCGAGTCCGCTGCGCACGCTCTGGTCGATCATTTTGCCGATGTCGCGCCCCATCCTGGGCGTGGTCTCGATCTTCGCGGTGACGGCGGTCTGGAAGGACTTCCTCTGGCCGAAGCTGGTCATGCCCTCGCCCGAGACCCGGACGATCAGCGTCGGCATCTACGCCTTCTCCGGCGGCACCCCGATGAACGTGGTCATCGCCGCCTCGGTCATCGCCGCGATCCCGACCGTGCTCATCTTCCTGATCTTCCAGCGCAACATCATGTCCGGCCTGACCACGGGCAGCCTCAAGGGTTGACCCCGGCCGGGACGGACGCCGGGCGCGACCCCGGCCGACCGCACCGCCGCACCACCAGCGCGACCATCCGCGCAACCTTCCCGCACGGCGAACAACGACCGTTCGCCCGAAACTCTCATCCAGGTCCGGCGAATCCGCCGACGTGCCGACGCAGAAAGCAGGGTGCTCGTGACCACAGCAGACGGTAGTCCGTGGTGGCGTGGTGCGGTGATCTACCAGGTCTACCCGCGTAGCTTCGCCGACGGCAATGGCGACGGTATCGGCGACATAGCCGGCATCCGGGCCCGGCTGGACCACCTGGCGGCGCTCGGCGTCGACGCGATCTGGTTCAGCCCCTGGTATCCGTCCCCGATGGCCGACGCCGGCTACGACGTGGCCGACTACCGCGACATCGATCCGGTCTTCGGCACCCTCGGGGAGGCGGAGGCGCTGATCGCGGAGGCCCATGCGCTCGGCATCCGGATCATCGTCGACATCGTGCCCAACCACTGCTCCGACGCGCACCCCTGGTTCCAGGCGGCCCTCGCCGGCGGGCCGGGGGCGCCCGAGCGGGACCTGTTCTGGTTCCGCCCCGGCCGGGGTCCGAACGGCGACCGGCCGCCCACCGACTGGGTCGGCGAGTTCGGCGGCCCGACCTGGACCCGGACCACCGACCCGGACGGTTCCCCCGGCGACTGGTACCTGCACCTGTTCACCGCCCAGCAGCCCGACTTCAACTGGGACCACCCCCGGGTGCGGGCCGAGTTCGAGGACGTGCTGCGGTTCTGGTTCGACCGGGGCGTGGACGGCATCCGGATCGACTCCGCCGGGCTGCTGGTCAAGGACGGCACGCTGCCCGAGACACTGCCCGACCGGCCGCACCCGTTCCGGGACCTGGACGGGGTCCACGAGATCTACCGCGCCTGGCGGCGGCTCGCCGACGGGTACCCCGGCGACCGGGCCCTGATCGGCGAGGTGTGGATGCCCGACCGGCAGCGGTTCGCCAACTACCTGCGCCCGGACGAGCTGCACGCGGCGTTCAACTTCGACTTCCTCGGCTGTGCCTGGGACGCCTCGGCGCTACGCGAGTGCATCGACGGGACGCTCAGCGCGCACGCGCCGGTCGCCGCGCCGGCCACCTGGGTGCTGTCCAACCACGACGTCACCCGGCACGTCACCCGGTACGGCCGGGCGGACACCACGTTCAGCTTCGCTGCCAAGCGCGAGGGCATCCCCACCGACCTGGAGCTGGGCACCCGGCGGGCCCGCGCCGCCGCCCTGCTGTCGCTGTCGCTGCCCGGTGCCGTCTACGTCTACCAGGGCGAGGAGCTGGGCCTGTACGAGGTCGAGGACATCCCGTACGCGCTGCGCCAGGACCCGATGTGGGAACGCTCCGGCCGGGTCGACCCCGGTCGGGACGGCTGCCGGGTGCCGCTGCCCTGGGCCGGTGACGAGCCACCCTTCGGGTTCAGCCCGGACGGCGCGGTGGCCGCACCCTGGCTGCCGCAGCCGGCCGACTGGAAGGACCGGACGGCCCAGGCGCAGACCGGCGACCCGAACTCGATGCTGGAGCTGTACCGGTCGGCGATCCGGGTCCGGCGGGCCGACCCGGCCCTCGGTGACGGCGAGTTCGGCTGGCTGCCCGCCCCGGACAGGGTGCTCGCCTTCCGGCGGGGCGCGGGCTTCCGCTGCGTGGTCAACCTCGCCGACGCGCCGGTCCCGCTCCCCGCCGACGGGGAACCGCTGCTGGCCAGCGGGCCGCTCGACGACGGCCTGCTGCCCCCGGACACCGCCGTCTGGCTGCGTTCCGTCGACCCGGCGGACGCGTCGCACTGATCGCCCGGCGGCCCGTCCCGGCCGCCGGCGCCCCGCCGTCGGCACGGCCGCAGGGTCGGGGCATCGAAGGACGAACCCGCAGGACACGCTCCGCCGCACCGCACACGGGGAACCTGGCCACCTGACGAAAGGGAGAGCACCCCTCATGGCCGACCACACCACCCCCCATCACCGTCCACCCCGACCCCGGGCCCGCGCCGGGCTGGCCGCCCTCGCCGCGACCGCGCTGGCCGCGGCCTCGGTCACCGTGGTCGCGCTGACCTCCACCGCGACCCCGGCGCGGGCCGCCGGCCTGTCCCCGTTCGACATCCCCGGCCGGGGCGCGACCGTTCCCTTCGTCGAGCACGAGGCCGAGGATGTCACCCACACCGGCGCCCGGATCGGCCCGGACCGCCGCTACGGCACGCTCCCCTCGGAGGCGTCCGGCCGGGAGGCGGTCACCCTCGACGCGGTCGGCGAGTACGTCGAGTTCACCCTCACCGCGCCGGCCAACGCGGTGACCTTCCGGTACAGCCTGCCGGACAACGCCGCCGGCACCGGCCGGGACGCCAGCATCGACCTGCGCGCCAACGGCATCCTGGTCAAGGCGGTGCCGGTCACCTCCCGGTACGGCTGGTACTACGGCGGTTACCCGTTCAACAACAACCCGGGCGACAGCAACCCGCACCACTTCTACGACGAGACCCGCACCCTGTTCGGCACCACCTACCCGGCCGGTACGAAGATCCGCCTCCAGGTCTCCTCGACCGCGCAGTCGCCGACCTTCACCATCGACCTGGCCGACTTCGAGCTGGTCGGGGCGCCGATCACCAAGCCCGCCGGCGTGCTGGACGTGGTGACCGACTTCGGCGCCGACCCGACCGGGGCCACCGACTCGACCGCGAAGTTCCAGGCGGCGGTGGACGCCGGGCAGGCGCAGGGCCGGGCGGTCTGGATCCCCACCGGCACCTTCACCCTCTGGGACCACGTGGTGGTCGACGGGGTGACCCTGCGCGGCGCCGGCCCCTGGTACTCCGTCCTCGGTGGCCGGCACCCCACCGACCGCAAGCGGGCCGCCGGCATCTACGGCAAGTACGTGCCGGGCGGCGGCTACACCGGCGAGATCCGCGCGCACGAGGCGAACGGACCGAGCCGCAACGTCACCCTGCGGGACTTCGCCATCATCGGCGACATCCGGGAACGGGTGGACGAGGACCAGGTCAACGCCATCGGCGGGGCGATGACCGACTCGGTGGTGGACAACGTCTGGATGCAGCACACCAAGGTCGGGGCCTGGATGGACGGCCCGATGAACAACTTCACGATCCGCAACAGCCGGATCCTGGACCAGACAGCCGACGGGGTGAACTTCCACACCGGCGTCACCAACTCCACGGTCACCAACACCTTCGTCCGCAACACCGGTGACGACGCCCTCGCCATGTGGGCGCAGAACGTGCCGAACGTGAACAACTCATTCACCTTCAACACCATCGGCGTGACCATTCTCGCCAACCACCTGGTCAGCTACGGCGGCCGGGACATCAAGATCACCGACAACGTGACCGCGGACTCGGTCACCAACGGCGGCGGCATCCACGTCGCCAACCGGTATCCCGGGGTGCAGGGTCAGACCGCCGTCCTGGGCACCTGGACGATCGCCCGCAACACCCTGATCCGCAACGGCAACTCCGACTACAACTGGCGCTTCGGGGTCGGCGCGATCTGGTTCTCCGCGCTCAACGAGGCGTTCCAGAATCCCACCATCAACATCACCGACACCGACATCCTGGACAGCTCCTACGCGGCGCTGCACTGGATCGAGGGCCAGACGAACGGGATCAACCTGAACAACGTCCGCATCGACGGCGCGGGGACGTACGCCCTCCAGGTGCAGGCGGCCAGCCAGGTCTCGTTCACCAACGTGCGGGCCACCCGGATCGCCCAGCCCAACCCGATCCACAACTGCGTGGGCAGCGGGTTCCAGATCACCCAGGGGGCCGGCAACTCCGGCTGGTACACCGCCACCCCGTACTGCGGGCCGTGGCCGGAGCCGCAGTGGGGGACCGGTCCGACCACCCCGCCGACCACCAGCAACCCGACCACCCCGCCGCCCACCACCCCGCCGCCCACCACCACGTCGCCGCCCACCACGCCGCCCCCGTCCGGCGGCAACCTGGCCGCGGGCCGCCCGGTCACCGCGTCCAGCAGCAACCAGACGTACGCGCCGACGAACGCGGTCGACGGCAACCCGGCCAGTTACTGGGAGAGCGCCAACAACACGTTTCCGCAGACGCTGACCGTGGACCTCGGCGCGGTCCGGTCGGTCGACCGGGTGGTGCTGAGACTGCCCGCCGGCTGGGAGCGCCGTACCCAGACGATCGCGGTGGCCGGCTCCACCGACGGCGGCGCGTTCACCACCCTCGCGGCGGCGGCCGGACGGACCTTCGACCCGGCGGCCGGCAACGCCGTCACCATCGGCCTGCCGGCCGGTGACCGTCGTTTCGTCCGGCTGACGGTCAGCGCCAACACCGGCTGGCCGGCGGCCCAGCTGTCGGAGTTCGAGGTCTACGGCGGCACCCCGCCGACCACCCCGCCGCCGACCACGCCGCCCCCGACCACGGCCCCACCCACCGGGAACCTCGCCGCCGGCCGTCCGGCCACCGCCACCAGCCACGCCGACGTGTACGTCGCCGGCAACACCACCGACGGCAACCCGAACACCTACTGGGAGAGCGCCAACAACGCCTTCCCCCAGTCGCTGACCGTGGACCTCGGCACGGCCCGGCCGGTGTCCCGGCTGGTGCTGCGGCTGCCCCAGCAGGCGGCCTGGCAGACCCGCACCCAGACGTTCGCCGTGCTCGGCTCCACCGACGGCGCGACGTACGGCACGCTCCGGGCCTCCGCCGGCTACACCTTCAACCCCACCACCGGCAACTTCGTCACCATCGGCCTGCCGGCCGGTGACCGCCGCTTCGTCCGGCTCACCTTCACCGGCAACACCGGCTGGCCCGCCGGGCAGCTCGCCGAGTTCGAGGCGTACGCCAGCTAGCCGTGCCGGGGCGGGGCCCGTGCACCGGAACGGTCCCCGCCCCCCCACGTCACCCCGGGCACCACCCCGCACCTCCGCACCCCCGCACCCACCCCCGGAGAGAGGTGTTCCCCCACCATGTCCAGACTCCGTACCAGACTGGTCGCGGCGCTCGCCGCGCTCGGCCTGGCCGTCACCGTGGCACCGGCGATCTCCGCCGCACCCGCCGCCGCGGCCGGCGGTCCCAACCTCGCCGCCGGTCGACCGGCCTCGGCCAGCAGCGTCAACGGCCCGTACGTCGCCGGCAACCTGACCGACGGCAACCAGGCCAGCTACTGGGAGAGCAGCGGCACCCTCCCGCAGTGGGCCCAGGTCGACCTGGGCTCCGCCGTCGCCGTCGACCAGGTCAAACTGAAGCTGCCGGCCGGCTGGGAGGGGCGTACCCAGACCCTGTCGGTTCAGGGCAGCGCCGACGGCGGCGGCTTCAGCACGCTCGTCACCTCGGCCGGGCACGCGTTCGGCCCGGCCAACGGCAACACCGTCACGGTCGCCCTGCCGGCCGCCACGGTCCGGTACGTCCGAGTCGTGATCACCGCGAACACGGGCTGGTCGGCCGCCCAGCTCGCCGAACTCGAGGTGTACGGGGCCTCCACCTCGTCGACCAACCTCGCCCTGGGCCGGAGCACGACGGCCAGCGGGCACTCCGACGTGTACGCCGCCGGCAACGCCACCGACGGCAACCCGGGCAGCTACTGGGAGAGCCCGAACAACGCCTTTCCGCAGTGGCTCCGGGTGGACCTGGGCAGCGCGGTCGGCGTGAACCGGGTGGTGCTGAAGCTGCCGTCCGGCTGGGAGGCCCGCACCCAGACGCTGACCGTGCAGGGCAGCACCGACGGCTCCACCTTCTCGACGCTCGTCGCCTCGGCCGGGTACGCCTTCAACCCGGCCAGCGGCAACACCGTCACCATCACCTTCGGCACCGCCACCACCCGGTACCTGCGGCTGAACGTCACCGCCAACACCGGCTGGCCCGCCGCGCAGCTGTCCGAACTGGAGGTGTACGGCCCGTCGACCGGCGACACGGTCGCGCCGACCGCGCCGGGCAACCTCGCGTACACCGAGCCGGCCCCCGGACAGATCCGGCTGACCTGGACCGCGTCGACGGACAACGTCGGCGTCACCGGCTACGACGTGTACGCCAACGGCACGCTGCGCACCAGCGTGAGCGGGACGACGCTGACCTACACCGACACCCAGCCGGCCAACGCCACGGTGACGTACCACGTCCGGGCGAAGGACGCCGCCGGCAACCAGTCGGCCAACAGCAACCAGGTGACCCGCACCGGTGACACCGGGGACACCGTCGCGCCGACCGCCCCGACCAGCCTGGCGTACACCCGGCCGGCCGCCGGGCAGATCCGGCTGACGTGGAGCGCGTCGACGGACAACGTCGGCGTCACCGGCTACGACGTGTACGCCAACGGCACGCTGCGGGGCAGCGTGAACGGCTCGACGCTCAGCTACACCGACAGTCAGCCGGACACCGCGACCGTCTCGTACCACGTGCGGGCGAGGGACGCGGCAGGCAACGTCTCGGCGACCAGCAACACGGTCACCCGCCCCGGGGACACCCCGGGCGGCGGCAGCAACCTGGCCGCCGGCAAGCCGGCCACCGCCTCGTCGGTGGTGCACACCTTCCAGGCCGCCAACGCGGTCGACAACGACGTGACGACCTACTGGGAGGGCGCGCCGGGGGCGTACCCGAGCACCCTGACCGTGGCCCTCGGCGCGAACGCCAGCATCAGCTCGGTCGTGGTCAAGCTCAACCCCGACCCGGCGTGGGGGCCGCGCACCCAGACCTTCCAGGTGCTCGGGCGGGAGCAGTCCGCCTCGGGGTTCAGCACCCTGGTCGGTTCGGCGACGTACTCGTTCAGCCCGGCCGGCAGCAACACCGTCACCATCCCGGTGGCCGCGACCGCCGCCGACGTCCGCCTCCAGTTCACCGCGAACTCCGGCTCCTCCAACGGGCAGGTCGCCGAACTCCAGGTGATCGGCACCCCGGCCCCGAACCCGGACCTGACGGTCACCGGCCTGACCGCCGCGCCGTCCGCGCCGGTCGAGACCGACACGATCACCCTGTCGGCCACCGTCCGCAACGCCGGCACCACCGCCTCCGCCGCCACCGCCGTGGGCCTCTACCTGGGTACGACGAAGGTCGGCACCGCCACCGTCGGGGCGCTCGCCGCCGGAGCGTCGAGCACCGTCTCGGCCGCCATCGGTGCCCGCAACGCCGGGACCTACGAGCTCATCGCCAAGGTCGACGAGGCCAACACGGTCATCGAGCAGAACGAGGCGAACAACAGCTTCACCAGCCCGACCGCGCTGACGGTGCGCCCGGTGGACAGCTCTGACCTGGTGGCCTCGGCGGTCACCTGGTCGCCGGGCACCCCGAGCGCCGGCAACACGGTCAGCTTCGCGGTCACCATTCGCAACCAGGGCACGGTCGCCTCGGCCGGCGGCGCGCACGGCGTCACGCTCACCGTGGTCGACGACGCCGGCGCCGTGGTCCGGACGCTGACCGGCTCGTACAGCGGCACCATCGCCGCCGGGGCGACCGCCGGCCCGCTGAACCTGGGCACCTGGACGGCGGCGAACGGCCGGTACACCGTCCGGGTGGTGCTCGCCGACGACGCCAACGAACTGCCGGTCAAGCGGCAGAACAACACCAGCGACCGGCCGCTGTTCGTCGGCCGTGGCGCCAACCTCGGCTACGACACGTACGAGGCCGAGGAGGGCACGGTCGGCGGCGGAGCCCAGGTGCTCGCCCCGAACCGGGAGATCGGCAACCTGGCCGGCGAGGCGTCCGGTCGCAGCGCGGTCACCTTGAACACCACCGGCGCGTACGTCGAGTGGACCACCAAGGCCCCGACGAACACCCTGGTCACCCGGTTCTCCATCCCGGACGCGGCCGGGGGCGGGGGCATCAACTCGACGCTGAACATCTACGTCGACGGCACCCTGCACAAGCCGATCAACCTCACCTCGAAGCACATCTGGCTGTACGGCGCGGAGGCCAGCCCGGGCAACTCGCCCGGCGCGGGCGGTCCCCGGCACATCTACGACGAGGCCAACGTCATGTTGAACTCGACGATCCCGGCGGGCAGCCGGATCCGGCTCCAGAAGGACCCGGCGAACAGCACCACGTACGCGATCGACTTCGTGAACCTGGAACTGGTCGCGCCCCGGGCCAACCCGGACCCGGCCCGGTACCGGGTGCCCAACGGGTTCAGCCACGCCGACGTGCAGGCCGCCCTGGACGCGGTCCGGATGGACACCACCGGCACCCTGGTCGGGGTGTACCTGCCCGCCGGCACCTACGAGACCGCGCAGAAGTTCCAGGTGTACGGCAAAGCGGTCCAGGTGGTCGGCGCGGGGATGTGGTACACCCGCTTCCAGACCCCGCAGAGCCAGGAGAACACCGACGCCGGCTTCCGGCTGGAGTCCTCGGCCAGCGGGTCGACCTTCGCGCACCTGGCGTTCTTCGGCAACTACACCAACCGGATCGACGGTCCGGGCAAGGTGTGGGGCGAGCTGAAGGACGTCGACAACCTGACCCTGGACAGCGTCTGGGTCGAGCACACCGTCTGCGCGTACTGGGGGGTCAGCGTGAGTGGGTTGCAGATCCGCAACAGCCGCTTCCGTAACACCTTCGCCGACGCGGTCAACCTCACCAACGGCAGCACCGACAACCTGGTCACCAACTCGGAGGGCCGGTCCAACGGGGACGACGCCTTCGCGTTGTTCTCCGCCACCGACCAGGGCGCCTCGACCGGCAACCACGGCAACGTGTTCGAAAACCTGACCGCCACGCTGACCTGGCGGGCGGCCGGCGTGGCGGTGTACGGCGGCTACGACAACGTGTTCCGCAACATGTACGTCGCGGACATGCTGACGTACTCCGGCATCACCATCAGTTCGCTGGACTTCGGGTACCCGTTCATCGGGTTCGGGGCCAGCCCACCGACCAGGTTCGAGAACATCTCGCTGGTCCGGGCCGGCGGCCACTTCTGGGGCGCGCAGACCTTCCCGGCGATCTGGGTGTTCTCCGCCTCCAAGGAGTTCCGGGGCATCCGGGTCAGCGACGTCGACATCGTCGACCCGACGTACTCGGGCATCATGTTCCAGACCAAGTACAACGGTGCCGGGCAGCCGGAGAACCCGGTCACCGACACGGTCTTCACCAACGTGTCGATCTCCGGGGCCCGCAAGAGCGGCGATGCCTTCGACGCCAAGTCCGGCTTCGGCATCTGGGTCAACGAGATGCCCGAGCCGGGGCAGGGCCCGGCGGTCGGCACGGCCACCTTCGTCAACCTCCGGCTGAGCGGCAACCACCAGGACATCAAGAACACCACGTCCACCTTCACCATCAACCGGAGCTGACGCGACGTCCGGTGTGCCGTCGGGGACAGCTCCCCGGCGGCGCACCGCCACGAGCGACCGATCAGGCGAGGTCTCCGCGCGTCTCCTCGGGCTGCGTGATCAGACTGAGGGTGACGCCGACGTTGGCGGCGAGGAGCTGCTCGGCCGCGTCGTCGACCGGTACCCGCAGCAGCCCCTGGCGCGCGGCGGCGCCCAGCAGGTCCCGCAGTACTGGCTGAAGCCGTGGTTGATCACCGCGTCGAGCAGGCCCTGCTTGCTGCCGAAGTGGTGGTACAGCGTCGCGACGTCGCGACTCCCGCGACAAGGGCCACCATCCACCCGCTGCCACTCACCGACGTCGCGGCTCACCGCCGACGTGTTGGCCGCGGTGGTTGTCCTGTGCCTTCCTTCCTTGTCGTGCCTACTGGTCGCCCGAGCGGTCGCGGGGTGTTGTTACACTACGTTTGCGGCACCGACGCCGTCGTGAGTAGAGCCGTACTCAACGTGGGCCGAGTCGTACTCGGCCGGTGGCGCGTCAGCGCACCTTCAGTATCTCGGGGCGATCGAGCGGGCGATGCGCGTACTGGGCGCCGAGGGATCGTCCGCACGCGGTCCAACGATCGTGGACGGCGTCCAGTGCCTGGCTCGCGAACCCGAAGTGGTGGCCGATAGCATCCAGCGCGGGCAACGGACCTGAACGGGGTAGAGACATGACTCTTTTGCAGCGCGTGACCAGGATCGTCAACCTTGCGGTCCTGCCCATCGTGTCGTCCCCTCGCCTCAACCGCATGTCGGCCGGTCGGATGACCGTCGTCCGCTACACCGGGCGGCGATCCGGGCGCGCCGTCGCGCTGCCGGTGGCCTACCGGGCCGAGCATGAGCGCCTCATCATCGACGTCGCGCTCCCGGACAAGAAGGCGTGGTGGCGTAACTTCACCGGATCCGGGGCGCCGCTGACCGTCATGCTCGACGGCGTCGAGCGGTCTGGCCACGCGGTGGCCGTCCGGGACGGCGGCCAGGTCCGCATAGAGGTGGACTTGAGCCCGTCCGAAACACCCGGCCACCGCGGCTGACGCAAGTTATCGAGCTTCTGCGTTCCGATTCGGAGTTGCGCAGTGCGCGCACGAGCTCTCCGAGCTCGTCGACGACGGCCGGATAGCCCGGACGTGCCCCCGCTGCCGGTCTGACGGCGGCGGGGGCACGGGCTGCCCGCCTACCGGGTCACGGCAGGGTCCACTTCTGGTTGGCGGCGGCCAGGCAGGTCCAGAGGTGGACGGCCTGGCCGTCGGTGGCGCTGTTGTTGGAGACGTCGAGGCACTTGCCCGACTGTGGGTTGCGCAGCGTGCCGTCGGCCTGGGCGGACCAGTTCTGGGCGGCGCTGCCGTTGCACGTCCAGAGTTGGATCTTCGTGCCGTCGGCGGAGCCCCCGCCCGAGACGTCGAGGCATTTGCCCAGTGCCTTGACCGTGCTGTTCGGGGTGACCGTCCAGGTCTGGGCGGCGGTGCCGTTGCAGGTGTAGATCTGGATCTGGGTGCCGTCGGCGGTGGCCGCGTTGCGCACGTCCAGGCACTTGCCGCCGAGCCCGACGATCGGCCCGGTGCCCGGGGTGCCGGGGGTGCCGCCGCCCCGGACCAGGGTGAAGTCGTCCACGTCGAACAGGCCGGTCCCGGAGCCGGTGAAGGTCAGGTACACGGTCTGCGTACCGGCGGGCACCCCGGCCAGGGTGGTGCTGACGTCGGCGTACGTGGTCCAGCTTCCGGTGTTGGGCACCGCCACCTGGCCGAGCAGCGGGCCGGTGGCCGAGCCGGTCCGGATGCCGATGGTGCCGCCCGATCCCCCGGAGACCACCCGGGCCCGCAACGAGGTGACCCCGGTCAGGTCGAGACCCGGGTACGCGGCCCAGTCGCCCGGGTCGACGTAGCCGAGGGTCTGTCCGCCGTTGGCCCCGGCCTTGGTGAACGGGGTGACCCCGTTGGCCGAGCTGAACGCCTCGGCCTGCACGGTGGTGTCGCCGTCCGGTGGCGGGGTGCCGCCCAACTCCTTGATCCGGACGTTGCGGAACGACACGTCGTCGCCCGTACCGTGGTTCTGGAGCCCGACGTGGCCGGCGAGCGAGCGGGCCGGGTCGGTGTTGGTGAAGTCGTTGATCTTCCGCCCGTTGAGGAAGACCTGGAGGCGCTCCCCCTCGACCAGCAGCTCGTAGGTGTTCCACTCCCCCGGCGGGTTCAGGGCGGCGTCCCGGGCGGCCAGGTCGGCGGACTGGAAGGTGTAGACCGCGCCGGTGGTGCGGTCGGCCGCGTCGGTGGCGTCGATCTGGATCTCGTACCCGTTGTCCACCGCCGACCAGGGGTCGGTCGACGGCGGGAAGCCGATGAAGACGCCCGAGTTGTCGTCGCCGGACATCCGCCAGTCCAGCTTCAGGGAGTAGTTGGTGAACTGCTTGGCGCTGTACCAGTACAGGCCCATGCCGCCGACGGAGGTGAGGGTGGCGTCGGAGTTGCTGAAGCTGCCCGGACCGGCCTGCGACCAGCCGGTGGTGGACCCGTTGTAGAGGTTGGTGTAGCCGGTCTCCGGACGGCAGTCGGCCTTCGCCCGACCCGCCGCGTACCGGATGCCGCCGAGCAGGTGGCTGCGGAACGCCGCCTCCGAGTACGACCCCTGGGTGTGCCCGAGGCCGGTGTAGAACGACCGACCGGAGTTGACCGTCTTGCACCAGGAGATCGGATGGTCGCCGCCCATCGAGCCGCCCGAGTACGACGATTCGTCCAGGGTGGCGAGGACCCGGGCGCCCGCGCGCGGGTTGGCCTGGTAGTTGTACCACTCGTCGGTGCGGGTCCAGGTCTGCGGCAGGTGCCCGGTGGCCGGGTGCGCCCGGTTCTCGATGCGGACGTTCGCCTGCTGGATGGCCGGGTGCGAGGCGAAGTAGCCACCCACCAGGCTGCCGTAGTACGACCAGCCGTACTCGGTGTCGGCGGCGGAGTGGACGCCGACGTACCCGCCGCCGCCGTTGACGTACGACTCGAAGGCCGTCTGCTGTGCGGCGTCCAGGACGTCTCCGGTGGTGTTGAGGAAGACCACCGCCTCGTACTGGGCCAGGTTCGCGGTGGTGAACCGGGACGCGTCCTCGGTCGCGGTCACGGTGAAACCGTTCGCCGCACCGAGTTCCCGGATCGCCTGGGTGCCGACGGCGATCGAATCGTGCCGGAACCCGGCGGTCTTGGAGAACACCAGCACGTCGTACGGAGCATCGGCCGCACTGGCCGGAGCCGCCGCCGTCGTGCAGGCAAGAACCGTGGCAGCGGCGGTCACCGCGCCGAGGACGGGTCGAAGGAGTCTGCGCATGTCACTCTCCCGAACGGGGTGGAGGGTGGTGCCGGGGCACCCCGCGGGTGCCCCGGCAGGCGGGTTACGGCAGGGTCCACTTCTGGTTGGCGGCGGCCAGGCAGGTCCAGAGGTGGACGGCCTGGCCGTCGGTGGCGCTGTTGTCCGACACGTCCAGGCACTTGCCCGACTGCGGGTTGCGGAGGGTGCCGTCGGCCTGGGCGGACCAGTTCTGGGCGGCGCTGCCGTTGCACGTCCAGAGTTGGATCTTCGTGCCGTCGGCGGAGCCCCCGCCCGAGACGTCCAGGCATTTGCCCAGCGCCTTGACCGTGCTGTTCGGGGTGACCGTCCAGGTCTGGGCGGCGGTGCCGTTGCAGGTGTAGATCTGGATCTGGGTGCCGTCGGCGGTGGCCGCGTTGCGCACGTCCAGGCACTTGCCGCCGAGCCCGACGATCGGCCCGGTGCCCGGGGTGGTGCTGCTGGTGACGAACGCGAACGTGTCGAGGTCGAACAGCGCCCCGGTGCCCCCGGCGAAGGTGAGGTAGAGCGTGCCGGTGCTGGCCGGCGCGCCGGAGATGGCGCCGGTGACGGTGGTGAAGGTCTCCCAGCCGCCGGTGACCGGGACGGCCGCCTGGCCCAGCACCGTGCCGGTGGGCGAACCCATCCGCACCTGGAGGGTGCCGCCGACGCCGTTGGAGGAGACCCGGGCGCTGAACGAGGTGGCCCTGTCGAGCCGGTACGGCTCGAACGCGATCCAGTCGCCGTTGTCGATGCTGCCGACGGTCCGGCCGCCCTCGGCCGGGGCCTTGTCGTAGAGGGTCACCCCCGAGGAGGTCTTGAGGTGTTCGGCCTGGCGCTTGCGCGGCTGGAGGGTGTGCTGCTGGTGGGTGGTCAGCCCGCCGGCGTCGGTGTACTCGGCGTCGAAGACCGCGAAGATGTTCGCCGCGTCGTCGTGCTCGCCGTCGACCGGGATGGTGATCGAGCCGGAGCAGCCGTTCTTCGAGGTGATCTGGTGGCCGTGCTGGTCGTGGCCGAGCACGTAGGTCATCTTGACCTTGGCGCAGTCGATGGTGCCGTCCTCGGGGTCGGTGACGGTGATGCTGAACGGCACCGTGTCGCCGTAGGAGAAGAGCGAGCCGTTGGCCGGACCGGTGATGGTGACGCTCGGGGCGGTGTTGCCGACGCCGATCTGCACGCTGGCGGTACCGGTCGCGCCCTGCGGGTCCCGGACGGTCAGGGTGACGTTGTAGGTGCCGTTGGCGGTGAACGTCTTGCTGGGGTTGGCCGCCGTGGAGGTGGTGCCGTCACCGAAGGCCCACGAGTAGGTGAGCGCCCCGCCCTCCGGGTCCGACGACCCGGCCGACGAGAAGTTCACCGTCAGCGGGGCCGCCCCGGAGGTCCTGTCGGCGGCGGCGACGGCGGTCGGCGCGCGGTTGCCACCGGCGACGTAGTCGTACCGGTACAGCGCCGAGTTGGCGTCACCGTTGAAGTAGCCGGTGCCGTAGTCGAGGACGTACAACGCGCCGTCCGGGCCGAAGGCGGAGTCCATGACCTGCCTGCCGTTCCAGGGGAACGACGTGTCGATGGCGCCCCGGGAGCCGTCGGCGTTGACGTGGATGGGCTTGATCCAGCCCCGGCCCAGCTCGGCGGCGAAGAACTGGCCGTCGAAGGACTGCGGGAACTTCGTGGTGGACGGGTTCGACGCGCTGTAGCGGTAGACCGGCCCGGCCATCGGCGACTCGGATCCGCCACCGAACTCCGGCGGGCTGCCGGCGTCACCGGCGTACCGGATCCAGGCCGGTTGCGCCCCGGGCAGGGTGGGCAGGCCGGTGTTGCGGAACGAGTTGTTGGTCGGTCCACCGGCGCAGTTGTACTTGGCGCCCGCGGTGCCGGCGGCGAAGTCCCACTCCGCGTACGTCTCGGTGGCGGTGTTGGTGCCGGTGCAGTACGGCCAGCCGTAGTTGCCCGGCCCGGTCACCCGGTTGAACTCGACCTGCCCACTGGGGCCGCGCGTGCCGGTGGTGCCGGCGTCCGGGCCGTAGTCGCCGACGTAGACGACCCCGGTGGCCTTGTCCACGCTCATCCGGAACGGGTTACGGAACCCCATCGCGTAGATCTCCGGACGGGTCCGCGCGGTGCCCGGGGCGAACATGTTCCCGGCCGGGATGGAGTAGCTTCCGTCCGCGTTCACCTTGATCCGCAGGATCTTGCCGCGCAGGTCGTTGCTGTTGGCCGCGCTGCGCTGCGCGTCGTACGCGGGGTTGCGGTTGGTCCGCTCGTCGATCGGCGCGTATCCGGCGGAGTCGAACGGGTTAGTGTCGTCGCCGGTCGACAGGTACAGGTTCCCGGCCGCGTCGAAGTCGATGTCCCCGCCGACGTGGCAGCACATGCCCCGGTCGGCTGGCACGTCCAGGACGTTGACCTGGCTGGACGTGTTCAGCGTCCAGTTGGCGTTGAGGGTGAACCGGGACAACCGGTTGACGCCCTGCCAGGCGGAGAAGTCCGTGCCGGTGGCCGGGGCGTCCCCGGCGGGGGTGGACAGCGGCGGGGCGTAGTACAGGTAGACGTGCCGGTTGGTGGTGAAGTTCGGGTCCACGCCGACGCCCTGGAGGCCCTCCTCGTCGTGGGTGTAGACGGGGATCGTGCCGACCACGGTGGTGGTGCCGGCCGCGTCGGTTCGACGCAGCGTGCCGTTGCGGGCGGTGTGCAACACCGACCGGTCGGGCAGCACCGCGATGGTCATGGGCTCGCCGACCTCGGCTACCCCCTTGGCCAGGGTGACCTGCTGGAAGTCGGTGGGGGTGATGGTGTGGGCCTGGGCGGGGGCCGGGCTGCCGAGGGCAACCAGCCCGGCGGCGGCGACCAGTAGTAGTGCGGAGCTGACCGACGCCATTTGCCGGCTGAACGCGCCGTCGTGTGTGGACACTGTCTGTCCGTCCCTTCCTGACGTTCGAATGCCAGGGCGGGGCGCGCGCCGTCGCGCCGGATGCCGTAGCGGGGGAGGGGGGTCGATGGATCACCGCGCCGCCGGTTCACCTCGCCGAAACACTTTCGTGTTGGCGAAGACATTAAGCCGCTTCGATCTCGCTGTCCATACCTTCTGCCCAGCCGCGGCGAACTTTCGCTTGAACCACGAAAAGCCCCGCCGTTGCGGCCTGGACGTGCCGTTGGTCTTCGGCAACCCGACCAGCGGGCAACCCGCGATGCTGATCGGTGACCCGCCCACCCCGGCGGCGCAGGAACTGGCCCCGAGCCGGCGCCGTTGGCCAGGGCGCCGCCCCGGGCCGGCGGGCGGCCGGCCCGGGGCGGGGCCGTCAGGGAGCCCAGGGGCCGGCGACGTTCCAGGTGCTGTCCGCCGCCCACAGCCCGGGTGAGTTGTACGCCGCCCCGCCGGCGCCGTTGCTCAGCCAGACCTCCGAGGCGTAGTGGCGCAGGAACGATCCCCGGAAGTTGTACGACTCCAGCGACACGCCGCTGCCGGTGAGCCCGGTCCGGGCGCACCAGGTCGCGTCGGCGCGGAGCAGGGCGGAGCCGTCGTCGGGGGAGTTGCGGACCCGGGACTCGACGTGCCGCAGGTACTGACCCGGGAAGTTGACGGACTCGAACGAGTAGCAGCTCGGGTCGGCCAGGCCAGGCCGGATCGTGTACGTGGCGTCGTTCTTGAGCAGCGCGGGGCTGTCCGCGGTGACGATCTCGGTGTAGGCGAGGCTGTCCCGGTGCCGGAGGTACCGGTCGGTGTAGCCCGGGGTCGTCACCTGCAACGACCGCCGGGTGTTGACCGGTAGGGCGGCCGGCTGGCTGCTCCCGAGCGACCGGGACGCGTCGATCAGCCCCCGGTTCGCCGCACGGACCCGGCCCTCGTCCATCTTGACGACCCGACGGTCGTAGGTGAGGAACCCGTTCAGCTCGCCTTCGACATCGGTGATCTCGGTGTACACCGAGGCGCTGAGGCCGGTGCCGAGCATCAGGTTCTGGGTGCCCTGCACGAGGCCGACGTACCGGTCGGTGAGCGCTGTGGAGTTCGGCAGCCACTCGTACGCGAAGAAGCCGCCGCTCGGGCTGTGCTCGTGCCCCGGTGTCCGCAGCCCCAGGCCGCCGAACTCACCGAGCACCGCGATCCGGGAGGCTGACGGGGCCGGCGAGGCGGGGCCGAGATAGACGTGCCAGTCGTCGATGTCGCCGTTGCCGGGGTCGCCCAGGGACTGGCAGCAGTTGTGGCCGCTGTGCACGTTCACCAACCGGGTCGGGTCCTGGTTCTTCACGTTCTGCCCGACGCGCCGGGTGTCGGCCAGGGCACGCTCGCCCCACCCCTCGTTGTAGACCGTGTAGGCGACCACCGCGGGGCTGCTCCGGTGCTCGTCGACGATCTCCCGTGCCTCGGCCTCGAACTGGGCCTGCTGGGCGTTGTCGGCGTTGACGTCCTGCGCGGTCATCGACGGGAGGTCCTGCCACACCAGCAGGCCGAGCCGGTCGGCGTGGTAGAACCACCGCTGCGGTTCGACCTTGATGTGCTTGCGCACCATGTTGAACCCGAGGTCCTTGTGTTTTTGCAGGTCGAAGGCGAGCGCGGCGTCGGTCGGCGCGGTGTAGAGGCCGTCGGGCCAGTAACCCTGGTCGAGCGTGCCGACCTGGAACACGAACTGGCCGTTGAGCTTCGGCCGCAGCACGCCGCCGACCAGGCCGGTGGTGATCTCCCGCATCCCGAAGTAGTGCGTCGTCCGGTCCACCTGGCCGCCGCCGGGACCGCGCAGGGTGACCCGCAGGTCGTAGAGGAACGGGTCGTCGGGGGACCAGCGGCGGGCGTTCGGCACGGGCACGCTGAACTCGGCGAAGCCACCGACGGCGGACCCCACCACGGTCGCCCCGGTCAGCGCCTCGGCGAGGACGCTGTGCCCGGTGACGTCGCCACGGGTGAACACCCGGACCCGGAGGGTGTCGTCGGCCAGGTTCGGGTACACGTCCACGCTGCTGATCGACGCGGTCGGCACCGGTTCGAGCCAGACGGTCTGCCAGATGCCGGAGCTCGGGGTGTAGAAGATCCCGCTCGGCGTCTTGGTCTGCTTGCCGATCGGGGGCAGGCTGCCGTTCTGTCGGCTGTCGGTGGGGTCCCACACCTTGACGACGATCTCGTTCGTGCCGCCGTTGAGCTGCGCCGTGACGTCGAGGGTGAAGCCGTCGTAGCCGCCGGTGTGCTGGCCGGCCCGGGTGCCGTTGACCCAGACGGTGGTCTGCCAGTCGACCGCGCCGAAGTGCAGGAGCGTCCGCCGGCCGGACCAGTGGGACGGGACGGTGAAGGTGCGCCGGTAGAACAGGTAGTGGCGGTTGTCGGCGGCGGCACGTTGCACGCCGGACAGGGCGCTCTCCACCGGGAACGGCACGTTGACACGTTCGGGAAGGTCGGCGCCGAACTGCGGGGCGTCGTTGGTGGCGGACTGGCGTAGCTGCCACTCGCCGTTGAGGTTGAGCCAGTCGGGGCGGGTCATCTGCGGTCGGGGGTACTCCGGCAGGGGGGTGCCGGCGAGCGCCTGGCTGGTCCACGGGGTGGTCAGCGGGGGCGTCTTGGCGGGCACCGCGTGCGCGGTGGCCACCGGCGCGAGCGATCCGGCCAACAGGGCGAGGGCGGCCAGGAGGGGAAGGCTGCGGACGCGGACGTGTCGTGTCATGCCGTCTCCGATGGGGGCGGGCCGGCGCGGGCGGTGGGTGGGCCCATGGGGCGGGGGCCGGCGTCGTCCGGCCCCCGCCCCGCGCCGGTCAGGGGTAGTTGGTCAGGTAGACCACCTGGTTGGCGGTGTTGGCGGTGCCGCCGCTGTTGTTGACGACCCGGTTGATGGTGCCGACCCCACCGAGCGAGACGGTGACCATGTTGGTGAACCGGACGTTCGGGTTCGTCGGCGCCTCGAGGGCCCGGTCGGCGACCACCGCCGGGTTGACGTTGAAGTAGCAGTAGCTGCCCAGCCCCCACGCCTGGTGGCTGGTGACCGAGTCGGCCACCTTGTACGCGGCGTAGCCCCGGGTCGCCCCGTTCGTCCAGGCGGCCTGGTTGGGTGGGTCGTACGGCATCTCGTTCTGGTAGAAGTACGTCCGGCCGCCGTTGCCGTTCCAGACGGTCTGGTACTTCTGGTAGTGCTCGACGAACAGGCCGTACATGGTGACGTCGTCGCCGTTGACGGTCAGCCCGGTGTCGGCGGTGTTCACCGTCCAGCCGACGCCGTCGCCGTGGTCGGCGCGCCACAGCCACATGTGGTCGCCGATGACGTCGTCGCTGTTGACGGTCAGGGTGTTGGTGGCCCGGCCGACGCCCGGCCCGCCGATGCGGAAGAAGACGTCGTGCAGCGAGATCGGGTTGGCCGAGTGGTCGGCCGACGACCCGGGCGGGCCGACCTCCATGAGCACCGGCGAGGTGGTCTGCCCGGCCTCGAACATGATGCCGGCCACCTTGACCCCGTCGACGTCGGCGACCCGCATGCCGACCGCGCCGTTGTCGGTCTGGATGGTGGCCAGGCCGAGCCCGAGGATCACCGTGTCGGCGCGGTTGACCTGGATCGGCTCGGTGACGCGGTGCACGCCGGGGGTGAACAGCAGGTGCCGGCCCTGGGCGAGCGCGGCGTTGATGGTGGCCGCGCTGGTGCCCGGCCGGACGACGAAGAACTGGCTCAGCGAGATGGACGAGCCGGCCGGGGTCTTGCCGTACCAGCTCGTGCCGGTGGAGTTGGTGCGCAGGGCCGGGACGAACACCCGGTACTCGCCGGTGCCGTCGACGTAGAGGAACGGCTTCTCGCGGATCTGCGGGGTCTGCGCGATGACGGTGTGCGACGGGTTCGGGAAGTGCGGCGGGGGCGCGCCGGTCACGCCCTGGAAGACCATGTTCCACACCGAGCCGGTCCAGCCGTTGCCGAACTCGCTGTTGCGCGAGTACCACTGCTGCTGGGAGCCGGAGACGACGAGCCCGTCGATGCGGGTGTCGGCCAGCAGGCCGCCGCTGGACCAACCATCGCCGCCGTTCCAGAGCTGAATCTGGTTCTGCGCGCCGCGCAGGTGCATCCGGCGATACGGCGCGGCCTGCGACACCGCCCAGCGTTCGACGGTCACCCCGGCGGGCAGGGTGACCGACAGGTTCTCCGCGGCGCGCCAGAAGTTCTGTGTCGCGTTGCCGCCGAACCAGCCCGCCTCGACCCGGACGTGGCCGTTCAGGTTCACGTCGTCGGGGCTCATGCCCAGCCCGGCGACCTGTGTGAAGAAGCCGAGGTTGACGTCGGCGGTGTAGGTGCCGGGCTTGAACAGCACGGCGTACCGCTGCGGGCCGAACTGGTTGGTCTCCTGCTGGGAGAAGAGGGTGTTCAGCCGGCTCTGGATGGTGGCCGTCGGCGTCGACGGGTCGAAGACGAAGGTGTTCGGGCCGAAGTTCGGGTTGCGCGGGTCGGTGGGCTCGACCGGGTCGACGACTCCGCCGCTCTCGCCGTAGACCTGGAACTCCCACAGCGAGTAGCCGTAGCCGGTGGCCCGGGTGGTGCCGTACATCCGGACGTACCGGCCGCTGCCGGTGACGGGCACCGTCTGGGTGCCACCGGTGCCGGTGGTGGTGCTCCAGACGGTGGTCCAGGTGGTGCCGTTGTCGGAGGTCTGGATCTGGAACGCCCGCGCGTGCGCGGCCTCCCAGACCAGGGTGACCTGGCTGAGGGTGGCCTGGACCCCGAGGTCGACCTGTAGCCACTGGGGGTCGCTGAAGGCACTCGACCAGCGGGTGCCGGTGTTGCCGTCGACCGCCGCCGACGCCGGGAAGCCGGCGCCCTCGGTCGACGACGCGGTCGCCGGGCGGCCCTGGGACAACAGCGCCGGCGCGGCGTGCGCCGGCGGGGCCAGGGCGGTCGGCGTCAGGGCCGCGACGAGCGCGACGACCATGCCGACGACGGTACGCCGCCAGGGCCGTCGGCCCGTTCTCGGGCGTGCGGGGGTGACACGAGATGTCATGACTTCGCCTGTCGGTAGGGGGTGCGGACGCCGGGCGCGACGGGGCTGAGGAGAGCGGCCACGGGTGCCGGGATGGTGCCGCCGGGCCGGCCCCGCGACCGGAGAGCGCTCTCTCCCGAGTGTTGCGGCCGTGTTGCGCGGGCGTCAAGACATCGATCTATAGCAGTGTTATTTATCCCGGTTTGCTACTTATGGTGGTTATTGACCGCCGGCCGCAGTCCTCCGGTGGCGAGCAGCCGGGCCATCGGCAGGGTGGCGGCGCCGAGCGCGACCGCGTCCACGCCGAGCCGGCACAGTTCGATCGACGCCTGCTCGTACGGCTGGCGCAGCGCCTGCCGCCCGGCCGCCTCGCGGATCTCGGGCAGCAGGCCGCCGAGCGCCATCGCCACCCAGCCGCCCAGCACCACCCGCTCGGGATTGAACAGGTTGATCAGATTGGCGACCCCGGCGCCGAGGTATCCGGCGGTCTCGTCCAGCACCCGACGGGCGGTGGGCGAACTGGCGCCCGCCTCGACCAGGGCGGCGATCCGGGACTCCTCGTCCTCGCCGGGCACCGCCCGGCCGCCCTGGGCCTCCTGGTAGCGGTCGATGATCGCCTCGGCGCCGACGTACGCCTCCAGGCAGCCCCGGGCCCCGCAGCGGCAGGTCCGGCCGCCGTACACCAGGGTGGTGTGTCCCCACTCGCCGGCGCTGCTGGACGCTCCCCGGTAGGAGGCCCCGTTGGTCACCAGGGCTGCGCCGACACCGGACCCGACCAGGGCGAACACGGCGTGCCGGGCGCCGCGTCCGGCTCCGAACCACATCTCCGCCTGGCCGAGGGTGTTGGCGCCGTTGTCGATGTGCAGCGGCAGGTCGGTGCCCGACCGGATCAACCGCTCCAGCGGCACCCGGTCCCAGCCGAGGGCCTGGGCGTGCACCACCGCCTCGGCGCCCTGCTCCACCACGCCCGACACGCCGATCCCGACGCCGAGCACGTCGGCGGGGGACACCCGGGCCTGGGTGGTGACCGCGTCGATGCCGGCCAGCACGTGTCCGGCGACCGTCGCCGGTTCGGTGCGCGCCGGGTCCAGCGGGTAGCCGGCGCGGGCCAGCAGGGTCATGGCGAAGTCGAACAGTTCGACCCGGATCAGGGTCTCCCCGACGTCCACCCCGATGACGAAGGCGAACCGGGGCGCGACCCGCAGCATCATGCTGGGACGGCCGCCGTCGGACTCGGCCGCGCCGGCCTCGACGACGAGCCCCTCGCCGATGAGGTCGCTGACCACGTTGCTGATCGCGGGCTGGCTGAGACCGGTGCTGCGCATCAGGTCCTGCCGGGTCAGCGGGCCGTCGAGGAAGAGCCTGGACAGCAGCGCCGACCGATTCCGCAGCCGCACGCTCCGATTCGTCGCTCGCGCCAACTCCACCCCGCCACCTCGATCCCCGGGCCGTCCGGGGCGACTGTACGACCCGGGGGTTGACGGCCCTGCGGACAACCACTTTAATGACGACATTAATTAAGCCGTGATGTAACTTCCACGACACGGTGCGCGAACCTTCGGATCGACGGCCCCGGATCTCCGGCTGCCGGGCCCTCGCGCACGCCACCGCACCGACACACCCCCACCACCAGAACCGGAAGGGCCGATCGTGTCGAGACGTCGCCTCGCGATACTCACCGCCGCCGTCCTGGCTGCCGCCTCGCTCACCGCCTGCGGTGGCTCGGACGACCCGTCCGGCGGATCCGCCAAGACCCTCACCTACTGGGCCAGCAACCAGGGGGCGAGCCTGGAAGCCGACAAGCAGATCCTCCAGCCCGAACTGGACCGGTTCGAACAGCAGACCGGCATCAAGGTCAACGTGGAGGTGGTGCCCTGGTCGGACCTGCTCAACCGGCTGCTCGCCGCCGCCGCCTCCGGACAGGGCCCGGACGTGGTGAACATCGGCAACACCTGGTCGGCGTCGTTGCAGGCGACCGGGGCGATGGTCGAGTTCGACGACGCCACCCTGGCAAAGGTCGGCGGCAGGGACCGGTTCGTTCCGGCCGCGCTCGCCGCCGCCGGGGCCCCGGGCGAACCGCCCGCAGCGGTGCCGCTCTACAGCCTCGCCTACGCCCTCTACTACAACAAGAAGGCGTTCGCCGACGCCGGCATCACCACCCCGCCGGCCACCTGGGAACAGGTGGCCGAGGTCGGCCGGAAGCTGACCGGCGGCGGCCGGTGGGGCCTCGCCGTCGAGGGCGCCAACCCCTCGGAGAACGCGCACCACGCCTTCACCTTCAGCCAGCAGCACGGCGGCGAGTGGTTCGACTCCGCCGGCAAGCCGACCTTCGACACCCCGCAGAACGTCGCCGCGGTCAAGCGGTACGTCGACCTGATGGCCACCGACAAGATCATCAACCCGAGCAACGCCGAGTACGCGCAGAACCAGTCGGTGTCCGACTTCGCCAACGGCAAGGCGGCGATGCTGCTCTGGCAGGCCGTCGGGGCGAACCTCAAGTCCCAGAACATGGCCGCCGACGCGTACGGCGTGGCCCCCGTGCCGTTCCTGGCCGCCCCGCCGGCCGGTGGCAGGAAGGTCAACAGCATGGTCGCCGGGATCAACATCGCCGTGTTCAAGCACACCAGGAACCCCGACGCCGCCCTGGAGTTCGTGAAGTTCATGACCAGCGACGCCGAGCAGGTGACGCTCAACAGGACGTACGGATCGCTGCCGCCGGTCACGACCGCCGCCGGCGATCCGGCGTTCGCCGCCCCCGAGCAGAAGGTGCTCCAGGAAACCCTCGCCACCACCGCGGCCCCGCTGCCTCAGGTGCCCGACGAGAGCACCTTCGAGACGCTCGTCGGCACCGCCATCAAGGAACTCTTCGCCGACGCGGCCAGCGGCAAGCCGGTCACCGAGGAGAGCGTCCGACACAAGCTGAGCCAGGCCCAGCAGCAGATGCGCTGACGCGCCGGACCGGTGGCCGTGGCAGGGACGCCGACCCCGCCACGGCCACCCAGCGAGAGGACCACGATGGCCACCACCACCGTCCACGACGCCACCGGGCGGGACGGGCCGCCCCGGGCCGGGACGCCGGAGAACCGCCCCCGCCGACCCCGCCGGTCACTCCTGCCGTACCTGCTGCTCGCCCCGGCCGTCGTGCTGGAACTGGCGATCCACGTCGTGCCGATGCTCGTCGGCGCCTGGATGAGCCTGCTCCAGCTGACCCAGTTCCACATCCGCGACTGGTCCACCGCCCCGTTCGTCGGCGCCGAGAACTACCGGATGGTGCTCGACTTCGACTCCGCCGCCGGAGCCGAACTGCTGCACTCCTTCCAGGTGACCGTGCTCTACACGGTCTGCTCGGTCGGCCTCTCCTGGGTGCTCGGCACCACCGCCGCCGTGCTGCTGCAACGCCCGTTCCGCGGCCGGGGCCTGCTGCGCGCGCTCTTCCTCACCCCGTACGCCCTGCCGGTCTACACCGCCGTGATCACCTGGAGTTTCCTGTTCCAGCGCGACAACGGCCTGGTCAACCACGTGTTGGTCGACCAGTTGCACCTGCTCGGCGACCGGCCGTTCTGGCTGATCGGCGACAACAGCTTCGTCGCGTTGCTGACCGTGTCGATCTGGCGGTCCTGGCCGTTCGCCTTCCTGTGCGTCATGGCCGGCCTCCAGAACATCCCGGCCGACCTGTACGAGGCCGCCGCGATGGACGGCGCGGGCTTCTGGCGGCGGTTGCGCTCGGTGACCCTGCCCATGCTGCGTCCGGTCAACCTGGTGCTGCTGCTGGTGCTGTTCCTGTGGACCTTCAACGACTTCAACACCCCGTACGTGCTGTTCGGCGGCTCCGCGCCGGAGCAGGCCGACCTGGTCTCCATCCACATCTACCGCAGCTCCTTCAAGACCTGGGACTTCGGCTCCGGCTCCGCGATGTCGGTGGCGCTGCTGCTGTTCCTGCTCCTGGTCACCGCCGGGTACCTGCTGCTCACCAACCGCCGGAGGAACGATGCGTGAGACCACCGCCGAGCGCTGGGCCCGCCGGACCGTGTTGACCCTGCTCACGCTGTTTGTCCTCGTCCCGCTCTACGTGATGGTCAGCTCGGCGGTCAAACCGCTCCAGGACGTGCAGAACGCGTTCACCTGGTGGCCCCGCCGGCCCACGGTCGACGCGTTCGTGGACATGTGGTCGACCGTGCCGCTGGGCCGCTATCTGGTCAACAGCCTGGTCGTCTCCTCGGTGGCGGCGGTCCTGTCGGTGGCCGTGGCGATCTTCGCGGCGTTCGCGGTCAGTCGCTACCGGTTCCGCGGCCGGGGCCTGTTCTCGGTGACCGTCCTGTCCACCCAGATGTTCCCCGGCATCCTGTTCCTGCTGCCGCTGTTCCTGATCTACGTCAACCTGGGCAACGCCACCGGCATCCAGTTGTACGCCAGCCGCACCGGCCTGATCCTCACCTACCTCACCTTCTCGCTGCCGTTCTCGATCTGGATGCTGGTCGGCTACTTCGACTCCATCCCGCGCGGACTCGACGAGGCCGCCCAGGTCGACGGCGCCGGCCCGCTCCGCACGCTGTTCCAGGTGGTGCTGCCGGCGGCAGTGCCCGGAGTGGTCGCGGTGACCGTGTACGCGTTCATGACCGCCTGGGGCGAGGTGCTGTTCGCCTCGGTGATGACCAACGAGGGCAGTCGGACCCTGGCCGTCGGCCTCCAGGGCTACTCGACCCAGTTCAACGTCTACTGGAACCAGGTGATGGCCGCCTCGCTGGTGGTCAGCATCCCCGTCGTCGCCGGCTTCCTGGCGTTGCAGCGCTACTTCGTCGCCGGCCTCACCGCCGGCGCGGTCAAGTGAGTCCCGCCACCGTGTCCCGCGAGGAGAACCCCGACGTGCCCGACCTGTCCACGCTGCCAGCCGACTTCATCTGGGGTGTCGCCACCGCCGCCTACCAGATCGAGGGCGCCGTCGCCGCCGACGGCCGGGCACCGTCGATCTGGGACACCTTCTGCCAGGTGCCCGGGGCCATCGACAACGGCGACAGCGGCACCGTCGCCTGCGACCACTACCACCGGTGGCCGGAGGACGTGTCGCTGGCACGCGGCCTCGGCGTCGACGCGTACCGGTTCTCGGTGGCCTGGCCCCGGGTGCTACCCGCCGGCGTCGGCCCGGTCAACCCCAGCGGGCTGGACTTCTACGACCGGCTGGTCGACGCATTGCTGGCGGCCGGGATCCGGCCGTTCGTCACGCTCTACCACTGGGACCTGCCGCAGGCCCTCCAGGACCGGGGCGGCTGGCCGGAACGGGCCACCGCCGAGGCGTTCGCCGACTACGCCGCGGTCGTCGCCGCCCGCCTCGGCGACCGGGTCGCCGACTGGACCACCGTCAACGAGCCGCTCTGCGTGTCCTGGATCGGGCACCTGGAGGGCCGGATGGCACCGGGCGAGCGGGATCTCGCCCGCGCGGTGCGTACCTCCCACCACACCCTGCTCGGCCACGGCCTGGCCACCCTGGCGGTCCGCGCCAACGCCGCCCGCCGGGCCTCCGTCGGGGCGGTGCTCAACCTCAGTCCCTGCGAGCCCGCCACCGACGATCCGGCGGACATCGCCGCCGCCCGCCGGATGGACGGCCACGTCAACCGCTGGTGGCTGGACCCGCTGCACGGCCGCGGCTACCCCGCCGACATGCTGGCCACCTACCGGGTGGAACCGCCGGTACGCGGCGACGACCTCGCCGTGATCGCCACGCCGACCGACTTCCTCGGGGTCAACTACTACTTCCGGCAGGTCGTCGTCGACGACCCGGAGGGGCCCCCGCCGTACGCCCGGCAGGTGCCGGTGCCGGGTGCGGCGGAGACCGCGATGGGCTGGGAGAACCATCCGGCCGGGCTGGAACGGCTGCTGGTCGCGGTGCACGAGGAGTACGCGCCGTCCCGGATCGTCGTCACCGAGAGCGGGTCGGCCTGGCCGGACCACGTCACCGCCGACGGCACCGTGGAGGACCGGGAGCGCACCGACCACTTGGAGCGGCACCTGGCGGCCTGCGCGGCCGCCGTCGGCCGGGGCGTTCCCCTCGCCGGCTACTTCGTCTGGTCGCTGCTCGACAACTTCGAGTGGGCGTACGGCTACGATAAGCGGTTCGGCCTGGTGCACGTCGACTACCCCACCCAACGGCGCACGGTCAAGGCGAGCGGGCTGCGGTACGCCGACCTGATCCGCGCACACCGGCAGCGCACCGGACCGGCGAGGACGGTCCCGGTACGCCGATGACGGGCCGACGGGGCCCGGGAACCCCTGGGTGTCGCACCGGGTGACGCCCAGGGGCCCGACCCGACCGCCCTCAAGTGTCGGTGCTCTCTGCGATGCTTCGTTCGCGTTTCGTGTCGATGGTGGAGGGTGGTGGCGCGGCGGTGATGGGGCGTTCTCACGCGCTGTCCGGGGCGGTGGTGTGGCTGGGCGGCTGCGCGGTGGTGGCCGGGCTGGGGGCGCGGCCGGCGGTGGGCACCGTGGTGGTCGGCGCGGCCGTCACCGCTGGTGGGGCGCTGCTGCCGGACGTCGACCATCCCGGTTCGGTCGTCGCCCGGTCGCTGGGTCCGGTGACCCGGCTGGTCGCCCAGGGGGCGGCGGCGGGCGCGGCGGCGCTGCGCGGGGCCTCCTGCCGTTGCTGTGTGGGCAGGGGCGGGCACCGGGCGGTCACGCACACTCTGCTGTTCGCGGTTGCCGCCGGCCTGCTGGTGTCGCTGGTGTGTTGGGTCGGCGGGGACGTCGCCGCGGCGGTGGTCGCCGGGCTGGCCGCGGCGCTGGCCGTGCGTGGGGCCCTGCGCAGGCGCACCCGCGGCGCGTACGGGGCGGCGGCGGCCGGGCTGTTCGTCGGGGTGATGGCCGCCGCGCTGCCCGGCCCGGTCGCCGGATGGTGGTGGGTCGGTCTGCCGCTGGGCCTGGGCTGCCTGGTGCACTCCCTCGGTGACGCGTTGACCTTCAGCCGGGTGCCGCTGCTGTGGCCGATCCGGATCCGGGGCTGCCGGTGGGCGCCGCTGGGCATGCGGGCCCCGTTGCGCTTCCGCACCGGCTCGGCCGCCGAGCTGTTCCTGGTCGTGCCCGCCCTGATCGTGCTGGGCGGAATCAGCGCCTGGACCCTGATCGCGTCGTAGCCACTGCCGCTCCGCGCCGCTGGGCCCGAGACGCGCTTCGAGCTGCCAGCACCCAGTGGTGTCCATTCGTGCCGCCTGGTGGTGAGCCGATCACGGGGGCGGCATGCTGGTCGTCGGTCCGCACAAGCCCATCGGCATCCTTCACGCCAGGTCGACGGCCCTCACGACGTTCCGTCCTGCGCGTGCCCTCTGGCTGGAATGAGCTTGTCCTGCCCCTGTGCTCTAATCCCGTCATGCATGTCGTCGTCTGCGGCGCACTCGTGGAGAACGGCGCGGTGCTGTTGGTGCACCGCAGCCCGACCCGCCGGGCATACCCGGATCTCTGGGATCTGCCCGGGGGGCACGTCGAAGCGGGTGAGTCGGAACTACAGGCACTCTCGCGCGAGATGCACGAGGAGCTCGGGGTTCACATCGTGGCGGAGTCCTCGTCGCGGTTGGGCGACCTGTATGCCGGCAGCGGCCAGGAGGCCGTCCACGTGGGCGTCTGGCGCATCAGAGACTGGGTCGGCTCTCCCACCAACCGTGCCCCTGAGGAGCACGACGACGTCGCATGGGTCGGGATCAGCGAGCTGGGAGGCATTCCCCTCGTGTTCGGCGCCCTGCCGGCATTGCTCCGTTCCCTGCCTGAGCCTGACCGGCTGTCTCGTCGCGGCGAGGCACGGACAACCGCATCGCCGAGCGGCCCGTAGATCCAGCGCTGCTCGCACTTCGTCCGGGCTGGAGAAAGCGTGAACCATCCTCCAGCGGTGCACGTGCACGAGGTGTACGCAGATGCGCCAGGCAACTGGCAACCAGGCGGGAGTGGAACAGCATGGCCAAGAACGTTCAGAATCGGCGACGGGCAAAGATTGTCGGCCTGCTCGCCGTTGCTGCCACGGTGGGGACGCTCGCGTCCGCGAGTCCGGCCCTCGCGGCCACTGGCGCGACGGGGGTGTGCAGCAAGGGCAACTACAGCTCGTACCTCGAATTTCCGTATCGCGGCGGCCTGACCACGTACGTTGCGCCGCCGGGCGGCTGCTCCTCGGTCCACTTCGGCAAGTACACCAGCGAGCCGGTGAACGTCTACGGCTACAAGAACGGCGTCACGGTCTACCTCGGCACCCGGAACATCAACGACCTGAAGAAGAGCGTGTTCCGGACGTACGGCAGCATTCCCGGGTCGCCGTACTTCACCCTGTCGGGATCCTGACCCGTCGCAGGAGCGCCGAGGTGAGGCGGCACGCGCCTCACCTCGGCGCCGCAGGTGTGCGACACCAGGCCGCAGGACAGCTCGGTCGGCGACGACCCGGTCGATGCGGGCCCGGATGCCGGTGGCGGGGGTGTCTCAGTCGAGGTCGGCGAGGTCCAGCACGAAGCGGTAGCGGACGTCGCCGCGTTCGAGACAGTCGAAGGCCTGCTGGACCTGGGCGGAGGGCAGCAGCTCGATGTCGGCGGTGATGCCGTGCTCGGCGGCGAAGGACAACAGTTCGGCCGTGTGCCTGGTGCCGCCGGTCCCCGATGAGCTGAGCTTCTTGCGGCCGAAGCTCAGTTCCATGAGGTTCACCGGTGTCTGCATGGGGAAGCCGAGCACGCTGAGAGTGCCCTCGAGGGTCAGCAGCCGCAGCAACGGCGACAGGTCGTGCGGGCCGGAGATGGTGTCCAGGATGAGGTCGAAGCGACCGGCGGCCCGCGCGAGCTGGGCGTCATCGGTCGTGACGAGCAGATCGGCGGCGCCGAGTTTGCGGGCGTCGTCGGCCTTGCCCGGGGTGCGGCTCAGCACGGTCACCTCGGCGCCGAGCGCGGCGGCGAGCTTGACCCCCAGATGCCCGAGGCCCCCGAGGCCGGCGATCGCCACCCGGTTACCGGAGCCGATTCCCGCCTCGCGCAGGGGTTCCCACATGGTGATGCCGGCGCACATCAGCGGAGCCGCACCGGCCGGGTCGAGGCCGGCGGGCAGCCGGTAGGCGAACTTCTCCCGCAGCACGTACTCGCGGCTGTACGCCCCCTGCGTGATGGTGCCGTCGAGCCGGTCGGGGCTGCCGTACGTGCTGGTCGGGCGTTCGAGGCAGAAGTTCTCCTGGCCGACCTGGCACATGGGGCAGGTCCCGCAGGAGTCGACGAGGGTCCCGACGGCGACCCGGTCGCCGGGAGCGAAGCGGGTCACCTCGGCCCCGGCGGCGGTGACCGTGCCGGTGAACTCGTGGCCGGGCACGACGCCGGCGGCGCTCTTGTAGTGCGGCATCATGCCGTTGAGCAGGTGCAGGTCGCTGTGGCAGACGCCGCAGTAGTCGACGCGGACCGCGATGTCGTCGCCCCGCAGGTCCCGCCGCTCGAACGTCGCCCGCTGCAAGGCGACGGTGCCGTCCACGCTCTGCCATCCGATGGTCGTCCGCACGGGGACCCTGGCGGTTGAATGCTCTTGACTCGGATAGTCTTGACTCGGACGTTCTTGGGTCGTACGGTTTCGCGTATGGTCATCTCACCGTCCTCGTACTGGACACGCCGGCTGCCCGAGGCGGCTCCGCCGGCGGACATGGCGCTGTACCGTCTGCCCACCGGCACGTACAGGACGCGAGCGGTGTTCGCCGTGACCGGAGGGTCCGTACGGGACAAGCGGGATTTCGCGGCCACCGCCGTGCTCATCTCCCACCCGAAGGGCGACCTGCTCGTCGACGCCGGGTTCGGCGAGCACGTGGCAGAGCACATCAGGATGCTGGCGCGCATGGAGCGCGCTCCCCACCGGCTCGGCCGGACCGCGGCGCAGCAGCTCGATGCGGCCGGCTATGACCGCTCCCGGCTTCTGGGCGTGCTCGTCACGCACGTGCACTGGGATCACGTCAGCGGCCTGGACTCCCTGCGGGTGCCGGTGTGGATCAACGAGGCCGAGAACCGCTACGGCGCCGACGACTCGCACGGCAGGGTGTTCCGCGCGGTGTCGCAGGGCCTGGAGATCCGGGAGTACGCCTTCGACGGCCCGGAGTATCTCGGCTTTCCGGCGAGCTTCGACTTCTACGGAGACGGCTCGGTGGTCGTGGCCCTCGCCGCGGGGCACACCCCGGGCTCCGTCGTCGTATTCGTCACGCTGCCCTCCGGGCAGCGGTACGCGTTCATCGGCGACCTCACCTGGCAGCTGGACGGCATCTCCCGTGGCGCGCAACGCCCGTGGTTGATGCGCCGCGTCGCCGATGTCGACGCCAGGGCCGTCCGGGTCGGCCTGCGGCGCAGCATCGCCCTCAGCCGCGTGGTGCAGGTCGTTCCGGCCCACGATGTCGCCGCCTACGACAGCATCCCGCTCCTGCCGCCCCGGTTCCCGAGCGTGACACTGTGACCATGCCTGCCTCACCCGCCCCGAGCCGCCCCGATCCGACGACCGACGACGAGGCGCCGCAGCGCCCCACTCTGGGACCGGGGCCCGACTCCGAGCTGACGTGGCTGCTCCACCGGGCGGCCCAGCGGATGCACGCACTCGTCGGCGCGGAAGCGGAACGCCACGGCCTGTCGCTGCGCGACCACATCGTCCTCAGCGCCCTGCACAAGACCGCCGATCTCACCCAGGTCGAACTCGGGCAAGCCCTCGGCATGGACAAGACGACTCTCGCCGCGGAGATCGACCGGCTCGAGCGCATGGAACTCGTCTCGCGGCGCGTCAACCCGCGAGACCGGCGGGCCCGCATCATCGCCATCACCCCGAAGGGCGACGCGGCGCGGGCGGCTGTCGCTGCCGGCACCGAAGCCCGCGAGGCCGACGCGGTCCGGCCCATCCCGGCGGCCGAGGTCGCACAGCTGCGACGGGCCCTCTACCTCATCATCGGCTCGGCCGAAGACCCGGGATCGTGCATATGAACGCGTCCGACGACGTGGCCGACCGCATCGCCGCCGGCCGCGCCGTGTACGCCCGCAACCTCGGCGTCCCGGAGGACGAAGCCGAGCGCATGCTCGCGGGGCGAGCCGGCGCACAGTACGCCCGGGAGGCCTTCCTCGCGGCCGGCGGACCCGGATGGTCCGGAACGGGACTGACCGACCGCGACCGCAGCGTCGCCGTCATCGCCGCCCTCGTCGGCCAACACGTCGTCGATGCCCGGCTGATCACCTACCTGAACGCCGCCCGCGCCGCCGGTGTCACCGAAGAGGGCCTGGCCGAGTTGATGGTGCTGCTGACCGCCTACCTCGGTCAGCCGGCGGCATCGGTCGCCATGGCCACCGTCCTGGGCACGGCGCCACGACCCGCCGCGGTCGCCGTCGACTGAGGCCGGACCCCGTCGACCAGCTGCACGGCGGGGCCGGCTCTCCCGATCGCCCCGTTCTGCTCGGCCAACTCGTCCGGTTGCGGCGTCGCGCCGCGTTCGGTCGGGGGTACGGCGATCCAGGCGTGGCGATCAGGTCTCGGAAAGTAGCGGATCTTCCGAAGCGTGCCCGACGCCTTGCGCTGAGTGGCGAATCGTGTGTGGCCCGTTCGTCCGGCCGCCGCGGGAACGGCCCGACGAGGACCTGACGCCACCCCGCCCCACGCATCACGAAAAATCGATATTAGATCGGCTTTAGCGGACCGACCTACCCTGGTCGGTGCGGAGGAGTGTGCACGGAGATCTGGATCGGCGAGGGGGCGGGCGACGTGCTTTCCGTGGGTGCCCGGTTCCCGGCCTCGTCACGACCGAGTCTGGCACTGGAGCTGACATGAACTGCTGCGCGGCACGGGGTCGGGACGTCGAGGCGGGCGCGAACGGACCTGTCTCCACAGAATTCCCGACGGGCCGGAGGACGACGTCGCCACCGCGGGGTCGTCCGTGGCGCCGACCCGCCTGAGCCGCCCGCCGACCCTCCGCCCGGTCCCCGGACGCCCCCGACGTCCCGTCCTCCCCGAGTCCGCACCGCACGTTCGACAACGGTCAGCGCCCGTGCCGTGGCCGCGGACCGCGCCGCCTGGTGATCCGCTGCGCGGCGCGTCCCCCGGCGCTCCCGGCCCGCCGGTGATCCGCCCGCTCATGATCGTCGAATCGAAGGAGGCACGGTGCGTACGTCCGATGTGTATCTCAAAGGGCTCGGAGTGTTCCTGCCGCAGACGGTGAGCGTCGAGCAGGCCGTGCGGCGGGGCCTGTACCCGCGCGACGAGGTCGAGGCGCACGATCTGGGCGGTGCCGCGGTCGCGGGCATGATCTCGGCCCCGGAGATGGCGCTCGCGGCGGCCCAGGAGGCGTTCAAGCGCTGCGGCCAGCGGCCGGAGGACACCGATCTCATCCTGTACGCGGACTCCTGGCACCAGGGCCCGGACGGCTGGCAGCCGCAGTTCTTCGTCCAGCGCAACCTCGGCTGCGACCGGGCCCTCGGGATCGAGATCCGGCAGGGCTGCAACGGCATGTTCGGGGCGCTGGAGCTGGCCGCCAGCTACCTGCGCGCCGTTCCCGAACGGGAGTCGGCCCTGCTCGTCGCGTCCGACAACTTCGGCACCCCGCTGATCGACAGGTGGCGCACGGGCGCGGGCTTCATCCTCGGCGACGCCGCCTGCGCGGTGCTGCTGGGCAGGGAGCCCGGGTTCGCCCAGCTGCTCTCGGTGTGCACGACGACCGTCCCCGAGGCGGAGGAGGTGCACCGCAGCGGCGAAGCGCTGTTCCCGCCCGGTTGCCTCGTCGGCCGGGACCTCGACCTCGCCGGCCGGGGCGAGTCCTTCAACGCGAAGGCCATGGCCGAAACGGGAAGCACCGCGGTGTGGGACCGGGTGTACCAGACGGTCCCCGACGTCATCGGGCGGAACCTCGCCGAGGCGGGCATCACGATCGACGACGTCAGCCGTATCGCCGTCATGAACTTCTCCCGGGAGATCATCGAGAACCGCTACCTCGCGATGCTCGGGCTGCCCCTGTCCCGGTCGACGTGGGACTTCGGCCGCACCGTCGGGCACATCGGCGCCAGCGACCAGGTCGTCTCCCTGGACCACCTGCTGACCGCGGGGGAGATCGGCGCGGGGGACCACGTGCTGCTGTTCGGCCTCGGCCCCGGAATGACCGCGTGCAGCGCCGTCGTCAAGATCCTGCACCGCCCGTCCTGGCTCGGCTGAGCCGGCATCCGCCCCTGTCGGTCAGTCCGGCGCGCGGGGAACGACGCCCCGTCGTCAGAAGGTGAGACACGCCAATGGTCGCTACGGAAGGCCCCGGAGAATCCTCGCCGGCCGACACCGGTCCGGTGGCGGTGATCGGCGTCGGGTGCCGGTTCGCCGGCGGCGCCACGAGCCCGGCGAGCTACTGGGAGATGCTGCGCGCCGGCCGCGACGGCATCGGCCTCCTGCCGGAACGGCGGTGGCAGCCCTACGCCGACCTGGGGGGCGACTTTGCCGCCGCGCTGCGGCGGGCCACCCGCTGGGGCGGCTTCCTGCCGGACATCGAGGGCTTCGACGCCGAGTTCTTCGGGCTCAGCCCCCGCGAGGCCGAGCTGATGGACCCCCAGCAACGGCTGCTGCTGGAGGTCGCCTGGGAGGCGCTCGAACACGCGGGCATCCCCCCGCACTCCCTGGCGGCCAGCGACGCCGGCGTCTTCGTGGGCGTCGGCTCCGACGACTACGGGCGGCGGCTCCTGGAGCACCTGCCCACCATCGAGGCGTGGACCGGCATCGGCTCCGCCATGTGCGCGGTGGCCAACCGGATCTCGTACGCCCTGGACCTGCGGGGGCCGAGCCTGGCCGTCGACACGGCGTGCTCGGCGTCGTTGGTGGCCCTGCACCTGGCCTGCCAGAGCGTGCGGACGGGCGAGAGCCCGGTGGCGCTGGCCGCCGGCGTCAACCTCGTCGTCTCCCCGGGCCTCACCCTCACCCTGGACGCCGCGGGGGCCACCGCCCCGGACGGGCGGTGCAAGTCGTTCGACAGCTCGGCGGACGGGTACGGGCGTGGCGAGGGCGCCGGCGTCCTGGTGCTCAAGCGCCTCGGCGACGCGCGCCGGGACGGCGACCGGGTGCTGGCGACCATCCTGGGCAGCGCCGTCAACCAGGACGGGCGTACCAACGGCATCATGGCGCCCAACGCGCAGGCGCAGCGGCACGTGCTGGCCCGCGCCTGCGCGCAGGCCGGGGTGGACCCGCGGTCCGTCGACTACGTCGAGGCCCACGGCACGGGCACCCGGCTCGGCGATCCGCTGGAAGCCTCCGCGCTGAGCGCCGTGTACGGCGCGGGCCGGGAACCCGGCCGGCCGTGCCTGATCGGCTCGGTCAAGTCCAACATCGGCCACCTCGAGGCCGGCGCGGGCGTGGCCGGGGTCATCAAGGCGGTTCTCGCGCTGGGCCACGGCGAGATACCGCCGACGCTGCACCACACCACCGGCAACCCCGCGATCGACTGGGACGACGCCGGTCTGCGCGTGGTCACCGAACCGACCGCCTGGCCCCGGACGGACCATCCGCGCCGGGCCGGCGTGTCCGCTTTCGGGTACGGCGGAACCGTCGCCCACCTCGTGCTGGAAGAGGCCCCGCCGCCGGCCCGGTCGGAGCCCGCGCCGACGGGGGCGACCGCCGCAGGGCTGCTGTTCCCGCTGTCCGCGGCGTCGGAGGCCGCGCTGCGGGAGCAGGCGGGTGACCTGGCGGCGTGGCTGTCGGACCCCGCCGCCGGGGGAACGCTCGCCGACGTGGGGCACACCCTGGCGCTGCGGCGGTCGCACCTCGGCCGTCGGGCGGCGGTGGTGGCGGCCGACCGGGAGGAACTCGTCACGCGGCTGCGCCACGTCGCCGACGGCAGGCCGGGGGAGGGGACCGTCTCCGGCGTCGTGCCTCCCGGGCCGGGCAGGGGCGTGGTCTGGGTCTTCTCGGGGCACGGCTCCCAGTGGACCGGGATGGGCCGGGAACTGCTCGCCACCGAACCGGCCTTCGCCACCGTCGTCGACACGCTGGCCCCCGTCTTCACGCGCGAGATCGGTTTCTCGCCGCGGTCGGTCCTCGCCGAGGGCGACCTCGTGGAGGTCGACCGGATCCAGACGATGATCTTCGTGTTGCAGGTCGGCCTCGCGGCGGTCTGGAACTCCTACGGCGTCACGCCGGACGCCGTCATCGGGCACTCCGTCGGCGAGATCGCCGCGGCGGTCGTCAGCGGCGCGCTGACGCTGGAGGAAGGCGGCGTGCTGATCTGCCGGCGGTCGCGGCTGCTGCGCCGGGTCGCCGGGCAGGGCGCCATGGCGATGGTCGGGCTGGGCTTCGACGAGGTGACCCGCCGGTTGTCCGGACGCGCCGACGTGGTGGCCGCCATCGCCTCCTCGCCCGTGTCGACAGTGGTCGCCGGTGACCCCACCGCGGTGGAGGAGGTCATGGGGCGGTGGGCCGCCGAGGACGTCGACGTCCGGCGCGTCGCCTCCGACGTCGCCTTCCACAGCCCGCACATGGATCCGCTGCTCGCCGAGCTCGCCGAGGCGGCGTCCGGCCTGTCGCCCGCGTCGCCGCGGATCCCGATGTACAGCACCTCGATGCCGCAGCCGTGCGCCACGCCGTTCGTGGACGGTGCCTACTGGGCCGCCAACCTGCGGAACCCGGTACGGCTCGCCGCGGCGGTCCTGGCGGCGGCCGAGGACGGACACCGCACGTTCGTGGAGATCTCCAGCCATCCGGTCGTGGCCCACTCGATCCGCGAGACGCTGGCGGACCCGCACGGCGACGCCTTCGTCGGCGCGTCGCTGCGACGCAACCAGCCCGAACGGGCGACGCTGCTGGCCAACGCCGGGGCCCTGTACTGCCGCGGCGTCGCGCTCGACTGGGCGACGTTGCAGCCGGCGGGCGGGCTGGCCGCCCTGCCCACCGTCGCCTGGCAGCGCCGCCCGCTCTGGCGGGAGACCCGGCCCCGGGGGGCCGGGCCCGGGCTCTGCCACGACGGCGACTCGCACACCCTGCTCGGCACCGAGGTTCCCGTCGGCGGACACGGCATGCGGCTGTGGCGGACCCTGCTGGACGGGTCCTGCCGGCCGTACCCGGGCAGTCACACGATCAACGGCGTCGAGATCGTCCCCGCCGCCGTCCTGATCAACACGCTGCTGCGGGCCGCTGCGGACGGCGGGGCCAGGCCCGTGCTCAGGGACGTCTCCCTCCGGGTGCCGCTCACCGACGAGCACCGCGAGGTCCAGGTCAGCTACGCCGACGGCGTGCTGCGGCTGGCCTCCCAGGCGCAGGGTCAGGACCAGGACCAGGACCAGGACCACGGCACCGGCACCGAGCGGCCCTGGCTCGTGCACACCAGCGCACTGGTCCCGGCGTCGCCTGCCGCGATGCCCCCGTCGCCGCCGCCGGACGGCCTGGAGACCACCGCCGAGGACCCGGCTACCGTCGCGCGGCACCTCGCCTCGGTGGGCGTACCCACCATGGCCTTCGACTGGACCGTCGAGGAGCTGCGCCGCGGCCCCCGCGGGCTCCGCGCCCGGGTCCGCGCCGAGCGGCCCGAGCACCCGGCGGGGACGTGGGCGCCGCTGCTCGACGCCGCCCTGTCCGTCGCCCCGGTGGCGGATCCGGTGCCCGCCCTGCGCATGGTCGCCGGGGTACGGGAGGTGCGCATCGTCGGCGAGCCGCCGGAGACGGCCGTCATCGACGTCGTCGTGAGCGATGCCGGCCCGGACCTCGTGGACGTGTCGATCAGCGACGGACACGGTGCCGTCCTGGCCACGCTGGCCGGCCTGCGGTACGCGGGCATGCCGGACGTCACGGCCGACTCCGTGGCGCCGCAGCACCTGGTCCACGGGACCGTGTGGCGGAAGCTGGAGCTCGCGGAGGCGGACGGGCAGCCGTACCGCCGCGAGGTGGTCCTGGTCGCTGCCGACGCGCGGGCGGCGGACGACTGGCGAGAGCGCCTGTCGGCGGCCGGGGCGCCGGTACGCGTGGTGCCCGACCCCGCCGCCCTCGCCCGGCTGGTGCCGGCGCCGGGCGCGTGGACGGACGTGCTGCTGCTGCCGGCGGTGTCCGACGACCCGCCCGCCGAGGCGGCGACCCGCGCCACCTGGCTGCTGGCGTCGGTGGCACAGCACCTCGCCGGCGGTCCGCCGGCGCAGGCGCCGCGGCTGTGGTGCCTGACCACGGGCGTGCGGGACGGCCGCACCGGGGCCGGCCTCGCGCTGGCCCCGCTGTGGGGGCTCGGGCGGGTGCTGCGCAGCGAGCTTCCGCAGCTGTGGGGCGGCACCCTGGACGTCCCGTGCGGGGACGACGTGCCCGCCGACCTCGTGCTCCGCCTGTTCGGGGCGGCCCCGGCCGAGGACGTGGTCTCCGTGCGCGACGGTGGCTTCGAGGTCGCGCGGATCACCGCCGTGGACGGCGCGCCGACCCGTGCGCCGTTCACCTGCCGGGCGGACGGCACCTATCTGGTCACCGGTGGGCTGGGCGCGCTCGGGCTGGAGGTCGCCCAGTGGCTGGTCGAGCGGGGCGCCCGACGCCTGGTGCTGACCGGTCGCCGCGCACTGCCGCCACGGGCCACCTGGGACGACCCGGCCGACGACGGCCAGCGCGCGCAGATCAGGGTGGTGCGCGACCTGGAGGCGCTCGGCGTCACCGTCCACTCGGTCGCCCTGGACATCGGCGACGCCGAGCGGGCCGCCGCGCTGCTCGACACCGACGGGCTGGGGCTCCCCCCGATCCGTGGCGTCGTCCACGCCGCCGGTGTGCTCGACAACCGGATGCTCGCCGACGTCGACGAGGAGTCGGTGCGCACGGTCCTGCGGCCGAAGGCCGCGGGCGCGTGGACGCTGCACGAGCTGTTCCCGCCGGGCACCCTCGACTTCCTCGTGTTCTTCTCGTCGTGCGGGCAGTTGCTCGGGCTGCCCGGCCAGAGCACCTACGGGCCGGCCAACGTCTTCCTGGACGCGCTGGCGGCGTTCCGGCAGGCCACCGACGGCGACGTCACCCTCAGCCTCGGCTGGACGTCGTGGCGGTCCAAGGGCATGTCGGTCAACGAGGTCGTCGACCTCGAACTGCGGGCCCGCGGGGTGGGCGCGATCTCCGTCCGGGAGGCGTTCGACGCGTGGGACTGGGCGTACCGTCATGGCGCGGGGCAGTGCACCGTGCTGCGGGTCCTGCCCGTGGAACCCGGCATGGACCGGCCCGTCGTGCTGGCCGAGACGGTGGCCGGCGTCGGCGCGGCCGACCCGGCGGAGGCCGGACCGGCCGAGGTCGTCGACCTCAGCGGCCTGACCCCGGAGGAGTTGCGCAGCCGCCTCCTGGCGGAGGTCACCGAACGGATCGTCGCCGAGACGGGGCTGTCCGGCGAGGGTCTGGACCCCCGCCGCTCCCTGTCCGAGCAGGGTCTGGACTCGGTGATGACCATCGTCGTACGGCGGAGCCTGGAGAGCCGGTTCGGCCACGTGCTCCCGGCGACGCTGCTGTGGCACCAACCGACCGTCACCGCCATCGCCGACCACCTGACCGAGCTGTTGACCGCCGGGGACGGGGAGCGGGACGTGGCGTCGGCGGTGTCCTGACGCATCCGCCCGACGGAGCCCCGGCGACGCTCGGGTGGGTGCGTCAGGCCCGGGCGGCGTTGGTGGCGACGGCGTCGACGACCCGGTCCCACCCGCCCTCGGGCAGGTCGTGGCCCAGGCCGGCGATCAGCACCAGCGCGGCGTCGGGGACGGCGGCGGCCGTCGCCCGGCCGCCGCCCGTTTCTTCGGATCTGGTCAGTGCTCGTTCCTGGCGAGTCGCTCGGCGAGCCGCCCGCCTTCGACGTCGACGTTCGGCAGGGCCCTGTCCAGCCAGCGCGGCAGCGACCACGCGGACCTGCCGAGCAGCGACAGCACGGCCGGGACGATGGTCATGCGGACCAGCAGGGCGTCGACGGCGACGCCGAATGCGAGGGCGAACCCGAGCGACTTGATGACGATGTCGTCGACGAGGACGAAGCCCGCGAAGACGCTCATCATGATCAGTGCCGCGGCGGTGACGACCCGCGCGCCGTGTCGCAGGCCGGACACGACGGCCTCGTCCGGGGCGGCCCCGCGCACGAACTCCTCCCGGGCCCGGATGATCAGGAACAGTTCGTAGTCCATGGCCAGGCCGAACAGGATGCCGATCAGGAAGATCGGGATGAAGCTGACGATCGGGCCGGTCGACGCGACGCCGAGGACGCCGGCCAGGTTGCCCTGCTGGAAGATGAAGACCAGGGCGCCGAACGAGGCGGCCACCGACAACAGGAACCCCGCCGTCGCCTTGATCGGCACCAGGATGCTGCGGAACACCACCATCAGCAGGATGAACGCGAGGCCGACCACGACGGACAGGTACGGCAGCAGCGCGTCGTTGATCTTCTCCGACACGTCGATGTCGACGGCGGTCCGGCCGCTGACGGCCAGGGTCGCGCCGCCGGTGGCCGCGGTGAAGTCCGCCTGCCGGGCCCGCAGGTCGTGCACGAGCTGCCTGGTCTCCTCGCTGGTGGGGCCGCCGCGGGGAACGACGGTGAGGGTGGCGGTGTCGCCGGCCCGGTTCGGCGTCGCCGGGGTGACGAGCACCACGCCGTCGAGGCCGGAGGCGAGCCGCCGCGCCTGCTCGCCTGCGGCGGCGACCGTGCCGGCGGGGGCCTCGACCACGAGGAGCAGGGGCCCGTTGACGCCCGCCCCGAAGCCCTCGGCGAGCTGGTCGTACGCCTTGCGCTGGGTGGACGCGGGGGAGGAGGAGCTGTCGTCGGGCAGGGCCAGCCGCAAGTCGAGCCCAGGGACCGCGACCACACCGACGGCGACGACCGACAGGACCAGCGCCGGGACGCGGTGCCTGAGCACGGCGCGCGCCCAGCGCTCGCCGTACGGGGTGCCGGCGGGCCGGCCGCCCCTGCCGTCGCGCTGGGCCCGGGGCAGGACCCTGCGGCCGGCGAAGCCCAGCAGGGCCGGCAGCAGCGTCAGGTTGATCACGACGGCGACGGCGACGGCTGCGGCGGCCGCGACGCCCATGGCGGCCAGGAACGGGATCCCGATCACCGCGAGCGCGGCGAGGGCGATGATGACGGTCAGGCCGGCGAAGACCACGGCGGACCCGGCGCTGCCCGCAGCCCGGCCGGCGGCCTCCTCGCCGTCGTGGCCGGCGGCGAGCTCGTGGCGGTGGCGCGACAGGATGAACAGCGCGTAGTCGATGCCGACGGCCAGGCCCAGCATGGTGGCGAGGTCGGCGGTGTTCGAGGTCAGGTCGAGGAAGCCGGTGGTGATCTCGATGCCGAGCAGGCCGATGGCGACGCCGACGACCGCGGTGAGCACGGGCAGGCCCGCGGCGACGAGTGAGCCGAAGGTGACGAGCAGGACGACGGCTGCCACGAGGATGCCGAGCGCCTCGCTGCCGTCGTCGGCTCCGGCCTGCTCGGTGACCTCTCCGGAGTATTCGACGCCGAGGCCGGCGTGCCGTGCGGCGTCGCCGGCGGCGAGCAGTGCCGCGCGGGAGGCGGCGTCCACCCCGGTCGCGTCCACCGCGTAGGCGACGGTGGCGTAGCCGGTCCTGCCGTCCGGTGCGATCGTTCCGGCCCGGTACGGGTCGGTGACCGCCGTGACCTGGGGCGCCGTGCGCAGGGCGGCGATCGTGGCCCGCACGGTGTCCTGCGGCTCCCGGTCGGTCAGCGCGGCGTCGCCGGAGACGGTGAACACCACCTTCGCCGTGGCGGTGTCCCCGCCGTCGCCGAACCTGTCCGCCACCACGTCCAGCGCCTGTAGCGACTCGGTGCCGGGGACGGTCAACTCGTCGCTGGTCGGCCCCGACAGCTGGGCCGCCCCCACGCCGAACAGGCCGAGGAAGAGCGCCCACACGACCAGCGTCAGCCGGCGACGCCGGAAGGAGAGTCGCCCCAGGCGGTACAGGATGGTCGCCACGAATGTTCCTCCGTCGGTCGTACGGCCCCGGTTCCGAGAGCGGTTCCACGATCCCGGCCGGCGCCGGGTCACGTCGTCCCGCCGACGCAGGCGTCCGGGTACTGCGGGCGCAGTAGGCAGGCGGCGTGGCGCTACCGCGGGAACAGGTCGATCGGGGCCGGCCTGCCGCACTACCGTCGTGACCATGGACGCGGCGATCAGGCAGTGGTGGCCCCGACGCCTCGACCGCTACCGCGGCCCGCTGGGCGACGTGCTGCTCGCGGCGGCCGGGGGCGCGCTGGTGCTGTACCTGGGCCCGAACGCGGTGCACGGCGGCACGGTGCTGCTGGCGGCGGTGTGCGCCGTGCTGATCCTGGCGCGCCGCCGGCATCCCGTGCCGGTCGTGCTGGCCGCCAGCGCGGTCTTCGTGCTCACCGTCGCGCTGGGCCGCCCACCGGACGGGATGTTCCTGGTGGCGGGCCTGCTGACCTACTCCGCCGGGCTGGCCAGCCCGCGTCGTCGGCCCTGGGTCTACGCGTCCCTCATGTGGGGATCGCTCATGCTCACCGGGTTCGTGGTGTACCGCGCCGACTGGTGGAACGCGGACCAGTTGACCGCGTTCGCGATCATCTTCGGCGGGGCGGCGGCGGGGGACGCCGTCCGGATGCGCCGGGCGTACGTCGCGGAGGTGACCGAGCGGGCCCGGCAGGCGGAGCTCAACCGCGAGGAGGAGGCCCGCCGCCGGGTGATGGACGAGCGGCTGCGCATCGCCCGGGAGCTGCACGACGTCGTCGCCCACCACATCACGGTGATCAGCGTGCACGCCGGCGCCGCCAACCACGTGCTGCGCAACGAGCCGGACAAGGTGTGGCCCGTGCTCGGGCACATCCGCACCGCTGCCGACACCGTGCTGGAGGAGATCAAGTCGGTGATCAGTGTGCTCCGTGATCCGGAGGAGGCCCGCAGCACCGAACCGGCACCCGGCGTGGAACGCCTACCGGAGCTGCTGGCCGCGCTGCGCGCCACGGGGTTCGCCGTGCGGCACCGGCAGCACGGCGAGCCCCGGCCGCTGCCGGCGGTGGTGAGCCTGGCCGCGTACCGCATCGTGCAGGAGGCGCTGACCAACGCCCACCGCTACGGTGCCGGCGGCGCCACCGTGGACCTGGAGTACACCGCCGACACCGTGCGCATCGAGGTCACCAACCGGACGGCCGGGTCCGGCGGACGCCGGACCGGCTTCGGGTTCGGGCTGCTCGGCATGCAGGAACGGGCCGCGGCCGCGCACGGCACCATCGTCGCCGGACCGGTCGACGGCGGCCTGTTCCGCGTGCACGCCGAGCTGCCCACCGACGAACGGGCGGTCAACCGCCTCAACCCCCACGCCCCGCAGCCACCCGGGGCTTCCGCCCGCCGCCCGGAGGGACAGGTGACATGAGCATCCGCGTGCTGCTGGCCGACGACCAGGCGCTCATCCGCGCCGGCTTCAAGATGATCATCGATGCGGAGCCGGGCCTGGAGGTCGTCGGCGAGGCCGCCGACGGCCGGGAAGCCGTCGACCTGTGCCACCGCAGCCGGGTCGACGTCGTGCTGATGGACATCCGCATGCCCGTCCTGGACGGCATCGAGGCGACCCGCCGCATCGGCGCCGACGAGCGCCTCGCCGGCGTGCGGGTGCTGGTGCTCACCACCTTCGACAACGACGACAACGTGATCTACGCCCTCCAGGCCGGGGCGAGCGGCTTCCTGGGCAAGAACGTGGCCCCCGGCGACCTGGTCAACGCCATCCGGGTGGTCGCCGACGGGGAGGCGCTGCTGTCGCCCCGGGCCACCAGCGGGTTGATCAGCCGGCTGATCCACCACCTCCAGCCGCCGGCCCGGCAACTCCCGGAGCTCGACCTGGTCACCGGCCGGGAGAAGGAGATCCTGCTCCTGGTCGCGCACGGGCTGTCCAACGACGCCATCGCCGAACGGCTCCACCTGTCTCCGCTGACGGTCAAGACGCACATCAACCGCACGATGATGAAGCTGGGCGCGCGCGACCGGGCCCAACTGGTGGTCTTCGCCTACCAGCACCACCTGGTCCGGCCCGGCGACCCCCTGCCCGACACCTGAGGACACGGACGCGGCGGCGCCCCGTGCCGGGTGACCGGCCGCCCAGGGACACGGAGCGCCAGCTCGCGCAGCTACCGCACCCGCCACCGGGTTACGCGTCCGGCGTGCCGTCGGTGGAGAAGGCCACCTCGCGGCCGTTCTCGACATCGGCGGCCAGCGCTTCGATGCGGGCCTTCGCCAGCCCGTACGAGTCGGAGCCGAGCAGCTGGTGCAACGGGGCCCTGCCGTCGGCGGCCACGTCGATGATCGCGGCGGCGGCCTTGACCGGGTCGCCGAGCTGGGTGCCGGGCATCGCCAGGTGCGCCTCGGTCATCTCCCGGATCGCCTCGTAACCGGCGATCGTCGCCGACGGCAGGCCGAGAGACGTGGTGCGCAGGAAGTCGGTGCGCGTGTAGCCGGGCTCGATGAGATTCACGTCGATGCCGAACCCGGCGACCTCGGCGGCCAGGGCCTCGGTGAGGCCTTCCAGGGCGTACTTTCCGGCGCAGTAGAGACCCCAGCCGGGGAACGCGGTCATGCCGAGGATCGACGAGATGTTGATGATGCGGCCGCCACGCCGGGCCCGCATGGCCGGCAGCACGGCCCGTAGCACGTTCCAGACTCCGAAGACCTGTACGTCGAACATCCGCCGGGCCTCGGTGTCGGAGACCTCCTCGACCGCGCCGAGGAAGCCGTAACCGGCGTTGTTGACCACCACGTCGATCTGGCCGAAGTGCCGGGTGGCCTGGTCGACGGCTGCCGCGACGGCCGCCTCGTCGGTGAGGTCGAGCTCGAGGATCAGCAGTCGGGACCGATCGGCTCCGCCGAGTGCCTCGTCGAGGCGCCGCGCCGTGCGGGTGGTGGCGGCCACGGCGTCGCCGCGGCGCAGCAGCTGGGTGACCAGCTCCAGTCCCAGGCCACGCGAGGTGCCGGTGACAAACCAGGTGGTGGGGTGCGACATGGGTCTCTCCTCGTGGTGTCGGATCTCGACGGGTTCCATCCTGGGAGCTGTGTCACCGGCGTCGACAGGTCCGATCTGGCCCAGCGCTACCTGGGAACGCCATGCCCCCGCACGGTCTTCTCGCCGGAAGACTGGCCGCGCCATAATTCCTGACATGGCGGCGAACACGGACCTGAGCGACTTTCTGCGGACGTGCCGGGCGCGAACGACCCCCGAGACGGCCGGGATCGTCGCCCCGGAGGCGGCGGCCGGGCGGCGGGTACGCGGGTTGCGTCGGGAGGAGGTGGCGCAGCTCGCCGGGGTGAGCGTCGACTACTACACCCGCCTGGAGCAGGGCCGCCACAGCACCCCGTCGGACGCGGTCGTCGACGCCCTGGCGCGGGTGTTCCGGCTGGAGCCGGCCGCCCGCGCACACCTGGCCGACCTCGCGCGACCGGCCCGGCGACGCGCCAGGCAGGCGCCGCCGCAACGCGTGCGCCCGGCCATGCAGCAGATGATCGCCTCGATGACCGAGCACCCGGCGCTGATCCTGGGCCGGCGCACCGACGTGCTGGCCGCGAACCTGCTCGCCCGGGCCCTGCTCACCGACTGGACGCGGCTGCCGCCCCGGGACCGCAACTACACGCGGTGGATCTTCCTCGACCCCGACGCCCGCGCCGCCTTCCTCGACTGGCCGTCCGTGGCCGCGGACGTCGTCGGCACGCTGCGCCTCTACGCCGGCCGCCACCCGGACGACACCAGGCTCAGCGAACTGGTCGGCGAGCTGACGATCAAGAGCCCCGAGTTCCGTACGTGGTGGAACGGCCACAAGGTGCACGAGCGCACCCACGGGGTCAAACACATGATCCATCCCGCCGTCGGGCCGATCACCCTGCGGTACGAGGCCCTGACGCTGCCCGGCGACGAGGACCAGACCCTGTTCCTCTACACCACGGACCCGGGCAGCCCGTCACAGGAGAACCTGCGGTTGCTCGGCCTGACAGTCGGTGAGCCGGTCCGTCGGGCGGATCCGGCCCGGTAGCGCGTCCGCAGAACTCGCCATGTGAGCCGGTCGCCCACGCACCGTTGACCGGCCGTGGTGGGCGGCCGGAAGATGCATCCATGCAGAGCAATGTCAATGGACAGTCCTACGTGGACGTCGCCGCCGAGCTCGGGCTGGGTGAGACCGTCGGCCGCTACCGGTCCTCCGTCGGCGCCGACATCTCCATCACGGTGGCCGTCGCCGTGCTGGGCGTCGTCCTGATCCTCGTGAGCGGCGGCGCCCAGGCCGTCGTCGCGCTCGGTGCCGGCCTGCTGGCCTTGGCCGCGCTCGCCGCGTGGGTGACCCGACGCAAGGCGGGCAGGTGCCGTTACCTGTACGACAACGGCTCGCTGACCGTCGACCACACCGGCGCCGTCACCTCGTTGTTCACCTGGGACGACGTGGCGCACGTGCGGGTCTGGGTCCGGGTGCTCTACCTGGTCAGCGCGTACGTGGAGGTCCTGCAGGGCCGCGTCGAGCTCAAGGACGGCACGGTCGTCGACCTGGCCAAGCCCGACTACAGGGACAAGCACGAGCTGGTCGCGCACGTGGAGAAGTTCGCTGCCGCCGCCGTGCTGCCGGTCAAGGTCGACGAGGCGCTGCGCACCGGCGCCGCGACCTTCGGGCCGGTCACGCTGACCGGCGCGGGGGTGCGCCGAGGCAGCGAGTTCGTCACCCGTTCCGCCATCACGAACGTGGAATGCGGCAAGACCCGCCTGAAGATCTGGGCCGGGCAGCGCCGGCCGGTCATCTCCGAGCGGCTGCGCAACATCCCCGACGTGGCCGTCCTGCTGCACCTGATGCGGCGCTGGCCGGTCGCCGACGAGCCCGAGGGCGAGGCCGGCGTCACCGCGTAGCCGGGCATTGCGGCAGCCAGGGCGGGGCAGGCGCCCCGGCGTCAGGTGACAGGCCGGTCACCGTCCCTGCGGAGTCCGGACGTCCCGGGCCCGGTCCCCGGCCCAGGCCGCTTCGAGGATCGCGGTGAGGCTGGCGGTGTCGGTCGGGCCCGGGTGGTTCTGGATCAGACGGGTGACGCCACCGGCCAGCTCCGCGAAGCGCGGGAGGTCGGCGCGGGCCACGCCGATGTCCGCCAGGCTGGCCGGGATGCCGATGTCGGCGAGGAGGCCGTCGAGCCAGGTGAGGAACGCGTCCGCGGCCTCGGCGTCCGAGGCGTCGGCCACGTCGAGCCCGCACACCCGGGCGAGGTCGGCCAGCCGGTCGCTGATGGCGTCCCTGGCCGCGTCCAGCGCGTAGGGCAGCAGCAGCCCGACGCCCAGGCCGTGCGGCGTGTGGGTGGCCGCGCCGATGGGGTACTGGAGGGCGTGCGGGGCGCCGTTGCCCGCGTGGGAGAAGGCGAGCCCGGCGAGCATGGACCCGTAGGACATGTCCGCGCGCGCGTCGGTGTCGCCCCCGTCTGCGACCGCGCGCCGCAGGCTGCGGGCGATCCGCTCCGCGGCCAGGAGCGCGTAGTGGTCGGTGACCGGGTTGCGGCCGAGGAACACCTGCTCCACCGGGTCGCGCGGCCCGTGCGGCCGGGGTCGCGCCGTGTAGCTCTCCACCGCGTGACAGAACGCGTCGATGCCGGAGTGGGCGGTGACGGTCGCGGGGCAGGTGTAGGTGAGCTCGGGGTCGACGATGGCGAAGTCGGGCACGATGTGGACGCTGGAGACCCCCACCTTCAGCGCGCGCTCCGGGTCGGTCAGCACCGAGACGGGGGTGAGCTCGGAGCCGGTGCCGGACGTCGTCGGCACCGCGACGAGCGGAATGGTCGGCCCCGGCACCCTCGACTCGCCGTAGAAGTCGCGCGGCGTCCCGCCGTGTCGCCGGATGACGCCGACGATCTTGGCGAGGTCGATCACCGTGCCGCCGCCGATGGCGAGGATCACGTCGGCGTCCACCCGGGCGGCGGCCGAGACGGCCAGGGCGACATCGGTGAGGGGAACGTCCGGGGTCGCGTCGGAGAACACCTCGACGGCCTCGGTCTGCTCCCGCACGGCGGCCACGATCCCGGCGACGCCCGGCTGCCCCAGCAGGACCCGGTCGGTCACGACGAGGACCCGCGAGCCGCTCTCGGCCACCACCCGTGGGATGTTCTGCGCGACCCCTTCGCCCACGATCAGCTGGCGTGGTCCGCGGACGGTCTCAAGCATGTCGGTGCCTCTCCGGAACGTCGGCGGCGGTGTGCTGGGCGGACGTCCAGGTCACCTGCGTGACCGGGACGGCGTCGGCGAGGTCGGCCGCCCGGGTGGCGCAGCCGTCCCCCGGGTGAAGGCCGGTCAGGTCATGGGTGCGCGGGGCGCGGTGATCCGCGGCGAGCGCGCGGGGCGGCGGGACGGTCACGGCAGGTCGATCGCCGCGTAGGTGAGGTCGAGGTATTCGAGGATGCCCTCGTGCGACCCCTCCTTGCCGATCCCGGACTGCTTCACGCCTCCGAACGGGGCCGACGGGTCCGAGATCAGACCACGGTTGATGCCGACCATTCCGGTCTCCAGCCCCTCGGCGAACCGGAGCGCCCGTTGCAGGTCACGGGTGAAGACGTAGCCGACCAGGCCGTGCTCGGTGTCGTTGGCCTTCGCCAGCACCTCGTCGTCGGACGTGAACGGGATGATCGGCGCCACCGGGCCGAAGATCTCCGCCCGGAGCAGCCGGGCGTCCTCGGGCACGTCGACGAGGACCGTCGGCGGGTAGAAGTGGCCCGGCCCGTCCGGACGCCCGCCGCCGACCAGGACCCGCGCGCCGCGGTCGACCGCGTCGGCGACGAGTTCGTCGATCTGGGCGACCGACGCCTCGTCGATCAGCGCCCCGACGTCCACGCCGTCGTCGAGACCGTGGCCCACCGACAGCGCGCCCATCCGCTCGGCGAAGCGCGCCGTGAACTCCTCGCGCACCGGCTCCTCGACGTAGATCCGGTTGGCCGCGATGCAGGACTCCCCGATGTTGCGCATCTTGGCCACCATGGCCCCGTCGAGCGCGACGTCCAGGTCGGCGTCGGCACACACGATCAGGGCCGCGTTGCCGCCCAGCTCCATCGAGGTGCGCAGCACGTTGTCCGCGGCCTGCCGCAGCAGCACGCGCCCGACCTCGGTCGACCCGGTGAACGAGAGCTTGCGGGTCCGGCTGTCGGCCAGCAGCGCGGAGACGACCTTGCCGGAACGCCTGGTGGTCACCACGTTGACGACACCCGGGGGTACGCCGACCTCCTCCATGATGCGGGCCAGCAACAGCATGGTCAGCGGCGTCTGCGCGGCCGGTTTGGTGATCGTCGTGCAGCCGGCGGCCAGCGCGGGAGCGATCTTGCGGGCGCCCATGGCCAACGGAAAGTTCCAGGGCGTCACGAAGACACACGGTCCGACCGGCTTCGGCACGGTGAGGATGCGGTATCCGCCTGCGGGAGCGGTGCCGTAGCGCCCCTCGACGCGTACCGCCTCCTCGGCGAACCACCGGAAGAACTCGGCGCCGTAGGCGACCTCCGCCCGCGCCTCGGCGAGCGGCTTGCCCATCTCCAGCGTGATCAGCCGGGCGATCTCCTCGGACCGCCCGGTCAGGGCCCGGTACGTCGCGGTCAGCAACTCCGACCGCCTCCGCGGCGGGGTCGCCGCCCACCCCGCCATCGCGCCGCTCGCCGCGTCCAGGGCGGCGAGGCCGTCGACGACGTCGGCGTCCGCCACCTCGGCGATGGTCTTGCCGGTGGCCGGATCCTCGACGGCGAAGGTGGCTCCGCTGGCGGCGGCGCGCCAGGCGTCGCCGATCCGCAGCCGCCGGTGCTCGGGGGCCAGGACGTTCGTTGGGTCGCTCATCGCGTCGCCTCCTGTGATCTTCTTGGTCATGTCCGGCGCGCGCCGGCCGCAGTCGCCGGCCGCAGTCGCCCGCAGTCGTCCGCACCGTCGGCGGTGCGGCTACCGCCCCGCCCCGGACAGCGACAGCCCGGTGCCCGCGTCGAACAGGTGCGCCCGGTCCAGGTCGACCGTGACCTGCACCCGTTCGCCCGGCGTGCCGGTGGCGGTGGGTCGTGCCTTGACCTTGAGGATCTCGGTCCCCACCCGGACGTCGACCACCGTCCGGTCGCCGAGCGGTTCGAGCCCGTAGAGTTCGCCCGCCAACGACGCGTCCCCGCGCTGCTCGACGGAGAGGTCCTCCGCGCGTAGGCCCAGCAGCAGCGCCCGGCCCTCCTCCGCCGTGGTCCAGCGGGGCCGCGGCAGCGTCCAGCCCCCCGCGCCGACCAGGCGGTCCCCCTCGGCGTGGCAGGCGAGCAGGCTGATCGGCGGGCTCCCGACGAACCCCGCGACCCACTGGTTGGCCGGCCGCTCGTACACCTCGGTCGGCGTGCCGACCTGTTGCACCTTCCCCTCCTTGAGGACCGCGACCTGGTCGGCCATGGACAGGGCCTCGACCTGGTCGTTGGTCACGTAGACGAAGGTCGCGCCGAGGTTGCGGTGGATGCGGGTGAGCTCGGTGCGCATCTCGACGCGGAGCTTGAGGTCGAGGTTCGTCAGCGGCTCGTCCATGAGGAACGCGCGCGGGCGACGGACCAGCGCCCGGGCCAGGGCGACCCGCTGCATCTCCCCGCCCGACAACTGCGCGGGACGACGCTGGAGCAGCCGTTCGATGTGCAGCAGGCTCGACATCCGCTCGACGGCCGCGGCGATCTCGCCCGAGGACGCGCCGCGTGCCCGCAACGGCGACGCGATGTTCTCGAAGGCCGTGCGTCGCGGGTAGAGGGCGTAGTTCTGGAAGACCATGGCCAGGTCGCGTGCGGCCGGGGTGTCACCGGTCGCGTCCCGGCCGTCCAGGTGCACCGAGCCGGCGTCGAGCTTCTCCAGGCCGGCGATCGCGCGCAGGGTCGTCGTCTTGCCCGCCCCCGAGGGCCCGAGCACGACGAAGAACGCGCCGTCCGGCACGTCGAGGGTCACCCCGTCCAGGGCCTGGACCTTGCCGAAGGACTTGCACAGCCCCTGCACCGCCACGGTTCCCATCAGGCCACCAGTTCTTCCGTGCGTACGTCGTAGACCGCCGGGGTCCCGCCGGTGTGCCGCAGCCCGACCGTCGCGTCGGCGGCGAACCGGACGGTCGGTGGCATCCGCACCCGCACGTCGCGCTCGCCGCCGTGGTCGACCACGTAGATGATCTCGTCGCCCAGCCATTCGGCGGAGACCACGCGGGCCGGGATCGCGCCCTCGGCCCCCGGCGCGGTGACCTCCAGCGCCTCCGGCCGGACGCCGGCGACCAGGCGACGGTCGCGCGGCAGGCCCTGCGGTGGCGTGAGCACCAGCCCGCCCTGGCCGCGCAGCGTCCCGTCGGCCACCTCCACCTCGATCAGGTTGATCGGCGGGGAGCCGATGAACGCGGCGCAGAAGAGGCTCGCCGGCCGGTCGTAGACCTCCAGCGGCGTGCCGACCTGCTCGACGCGGCCCTTGTTGAGGATGGCGATCCGGTGACCGAGCGACATCGCCTCCACCTGGTCGTGGGTGACGTAGACCATGGTCGCCCCCAGCTCGCCCTGCAGGTGCTTGATCTCCGTACGCATGTCGGCCCGCAGCTCCGCGTCCAGGTTGGTGAGGGGTTCGTCCATGAGGAACGCGCGCGGCCGTCGCACCAGGGCGCGGGCGAGCGCGACGCGCTGCTGCTCCCCGCCGGACAACTGGCGGGGTCGCCGGTCCAGCAGCGGACCGAGCCGCATCAGCCGGGCGGCCTCGGCGACCCGCGCCTGCACCTCCGGCTTGGGCAGTCCCTCGGCCCGCAGCGGGAACGCCAGGTTGTCGCGGGTCCTCAGGTGCGGGTAGAGGGCGTAGAACTGGAACACCATGGCGATGTCGCGCTCGGCGGGTGGCAGGTCGTTGACCAGCGTGTCGCCGATGCGGATGTCGCCCGTCGTCTGCCGCTCCAGGCCGGCGATGGCCCGCAGCGTGGTCGTCTTGCCGCAGCCCGAGGGGCCGAGCATCACGAACAGCTCGCCGTCGCCGATGGACAGATCCACGTGCTCGACCGCGACGGTCCCGTCCGGGTAGCGCTTGTGCAGGGCGGTCACCTCGATGCGGGCCATCAGCGTCGCACCGCCCCGAGCGTCACACCGGCGACGAGGTGCTTGCGCACCAGGTAGGCGAAGATGAGCACCGGCAGGGCGAACACCACGGAGGCGGCGGCCACCAGGCCCCAGTCCACGGTGGTGCCGCCGATGAGGCCGGCGATCGCGGGCGGGGCCGTCCGGACGTCGTCGCTGGAGGTGAGGAAGATGGCGAACACGAACTCGTTCCACGAGAAGATGAGGGCGAAGACCGCCGTCGCGGCGATGCCGGGCACGAGCAGGGGGAGGGTGAACTTCCAGAACGCCTGCAGGCGGGTGTAGCCGTCGAGCATGGCGGCGTCCTCGTACTCCGCGGGCACCTCGTCGACGAAGCCCTTCATCATCCAGATCGTGAACGGGACGTTGTACGCGGCGTAGATCAGGATCAGGCCGAGCTTGCTGTCGATGAGCCCGACCTGGCGGTACATGAGGAAGATCGGGATCACCACCACCACGGGGGGCATGAAGCGGGTGGACAGGATGAAGAACAGCTGGTCCTTCTTGGCCTTCATGCCGAAGCGCGAGTAGGCCCAGGCCGCCGGGACCCCCAGCACGGTGGCCAGCACCGTGGAGACCCCGGCGACCACCACCGAGTTGAGGAACGAGACGGACAGGGCCGAGCGGCCGCCGTCGGGGGCGACGAACACGTCCCTGAAGTGGGCCATGGTGACGTCGAAGTCGAAGAACTTCGCCGGGATGGCGTAGACGTCCCGGTTCTCCTTGATGGACGTCTCGATCATCCACAGCACCGGGAAGAGCATCACGACGGCCAGCACGGTCAGCAGCGCGATCTCCAGGACGGAGCGGCCCCGGCCGCCGAAGCGGCGCGCGGGAGGCGGATTGTCCCGGGCCGGGCCCGTGGACACGGCCTCGTCGACGGAGACGGCCATCAGCCCTCCTTCAGCTTGTTCAGGTAGCGCAGGTAGAGCTGCGTGAGGACGACGACGACGAGGACCATGAGAATCCCGTACGCCGAGGCGGTCCCGGTGTTGAAGCCCAGGAACGCGACCTTGTAGACGTGGAACGACAACGTCTCGGTGGAGACACCCGGGCCGCCGCTGGTGAGGATGTAGACGAGGTCGAACAGCCGGAACGCCTCGATGGCCCGGAACAGCACGGCGATGAGGAGCAGCGGCCACACCAGCGGAAGCGTGATGGTGCGGAACCGGAACCACTCGGAGGCCCGGTCGATCGAGGCCGCCTCGTACAGGTACCTGGGCACCGCGGTGAGGCCCGCGAGCGCGATGAGCATGATGAACGGCGTCCACTGCCAGGTGTCGACCACGATCAGGGAGACCAGTGCCGTCCGCTGCCGGGTGAGCCACTCGACCTGCCCGAGGCCGACCGAGCCGAGCATGCTGTTGATCACGCCGAACTGCGCGTCGAGCATGAATCGCCAGAACAGCCCGACCACGACCGGCGACAGCATCATCGGCACCAGGAACAGGGTGGTCAGCAGTCCCCGCCCGTGCGTACGCCGGGAGATCAGGTACGCGATGGCGAAGCCGAGCACGGTCTGCAGCGAGACCGCGCCGACCACGTAGACCAACGTCGTCAGGGCCCGGGTGTGGACCTGCGCCGACGTCAGGATGGCCGTGTAGTTGCCGAACCCGACGAAGTTGGCGGGCCCGCCGCGGGTGGCCGAGTAGTCGGTGAACGACAGGTACAACGCCCACAGCAACGGGAACACCGACATCGCGAGCAACAGCAGCAGCGCGGGGGAGACGAAGGCCACGGCGAGCCCGCGGTCGCCCAGCCGGCGGGACCGGCCCCGGGCAGGCGGTGTCGCGGACGCCACCTGCCCGGGGTCGTCGGTCGTCAGGGGGACGGGGTCACTCACAGTCCGCCGCCGCCCTTGCGGCCGCTCGAGTCGAGCACGCTCTGCTGCTCCCGGGCGATGTCGTCGAGCGCCTCCTTCGGCTTCTTCGCGCCGTTGAGGGCCGCGTTCACGTTGGTGTTCTCGATGTCGACGAGGCGCGCGTACTCGGGCACGTTCCACATGTCCCGCATCCGGGGCACCGAGTCGGCGTACACCCGGTTGAACGGCCCGGCGTTGAGGAACTCGGGCGACTCCAGGGCGTCCGTGCGCGCCGGCACGCCACCGGCCGCGGCCCACTTCTTCTGGATGTCGGGCCGCTCGAACCACTTCATGAAGTTCAGCGCCTCCGCCTGGTTGGCCGCGGGGGAGTAGGCCGACACGTGCATCCCCATGCCGCCGAGGGGGACGAGGTTCGTCTTCTGGCTCGGCAGGGTGGCGAAGCCCAGCTTGTCGAGGATCTGCTCCCGCGTGGTGCCGAGCGTCGACTGCTTCGGATCGAGCAGGCCGCCGCTCGCGGCGATCCAGTTGAACGCGATGCACGCCTTGCCCTGGGCGACCGCCGCGTTGACCTCGTCGATGAACCAGTTGCCGGAGCCCTTGGCGGTCAGCGGCTTCATCTTGTTGACCAGGACGTCCATCGCCTCCTGGCCCGCGGCGTCGTTGAGGACGCCGTCGATCTTGCGCGTCTTCGGGTCCCAGAGGTTGCCGCCGTAGACGCCGTTGACCGTGTTGTAGGTGACGGCCGCGGCGTCGGAGCCGTTGGCCTGGTGGAACGCCAGCCCGCTGACGCCCGGGTTCTCCGCCTGGCACTTCCCGGCGACCGAGATCATCTCGTCCCAGGTCTGCGGCGGCTTGTCGCCGATCAGGTCCTTGCGGTAGATCATCGTCCAGGTGTCGCCGAGCAGCGGCAGTCCGTACAGGCTGGCGTTCTCGTCGCGCTTGCCGGTCTCCGCCTGGGGGAACTGGCCGTAGGCCGCCAGCAGGTACGGGTTGTAGGCGTTGACGTCGATGTTGTTCTTGACGAAGTCGGTGAGGTCGAGGATGTTGCCGTTCGTCACGGCCTCGCCGATGTGCTGCGAGTCCAGGACCGCGATGTCGAAGTCGGTCTTGCGCGCGGCGAACTGGGTGAACATCGCGTCGTGCCAGTTCGCGTTCGGCACGGTGTTGACCTTGATGGTCGCGTTCGGCCGTTCCTTCTTGTACTCCGCGTTGGCGAACTCCTCCAGCGCGTGTGCGGGGGGCCAGTCGAACCAGATGAAGCTGAGGGTCAGCGGGTCCTTGGTGAGCTCCGGGATGGTCGCCGGGGCCTTGGGGGCGCTCGCCTGCGCGTCGTCGTCCTGGCTGTCGCCGCAGGCCGCCAGGGTGGTGGCGACCAGCAGCATGGCCGCCGTCGCCAGCCGCGCCTTTCGCCCGGGAACGGACAATCGTCCTGTCAGCTTCGGATGCCGCATCTTCTGGCCTGCTTTCTGGTGGGGGTGTGGAGCCTCGCTAGGTGCTTCGCCGAGCGGGTGCCGGATCGTCCAGGCGGGTTGCCGGGCTGTCGCGGGGCCGACCCCGCGGGGGCCGGCGTCGCGGGCGCGCCGGGACGCGCCGGGTCCTCGCGCCGTCGGGCGGCCCGTCGGCCCGTCCGGCCCGGTGCCGGCCGGGGCGGGACGTCGAGCATGCTCAGGGGAGCGTCAGGTGATCGAGTGGAGCGGTGGCAGGTGGTTCTGGCGGTGCGGGATGACGGGCGCTCGTCGGATTTCCTATACGATCGAGCGGGGCGTCAGCATGTCGCAGCGTCGTTACCGATGTCAACAGGTTCCCGAAGATGCAGGAAAGGACCTCACGTCACGATGGACGACGAAGCGATGACCGCGCGGGGCCGCAGGGTCGTGGCGGGCGGAACGTCGCCGGGGCGAGCCGGCGGCCGACTCGCCGACGAGGTGTACGACACGCTGCTCGGACAGCTGATGTCGCTGCGGATCGAGCCCGGCTCCCGCGTCACGATCGACGTCCTGGCGCGGGAGCTGGGGGTCTCGCAGACGCCGATCCGGGACGCGCTCAACCGCATGGAGGCCGAGGGGCTGGTCGTGCGGGTGCCCCACGCCGGCTACCGCATTCCGCCCCAGATCACCCGGCAACGGTTCGAGGACATGCTCGAGATCCGCCTGCTCCTCGAACCGGCGGCGGCGCGCAGGTCCGCCGAACGCGCGTCCCTGGAGCAGGTGGCCGGCCTGCGCCGGATGCTGGAGGAGATGGCGGAGCTGGAGGGGGGCAGCGGGCCCATGGCCTACGGCGCCTTCGGGCTGCGCGACGCCGCCTTCCACGATCTCGTCGCCCTGAGCGCGGGCAACCAGGTCGTCCGCGAGGCGCTCGCCCGCCTGCACAGCCACGTGCACCTCTTCCGGCTGCTCCACGACACCCAGGTCACCCACCTGGCCATGGCCGAGCACGAGGAGGTCGTGGCCGCGATCGCCGCCCGCGACCCCGACGCCGCCGCCTACGCGATGCGGCGACACATCCTGCGGTCCGGCGAGCGGTTCCGGCGACTGTTCGACGAGGTCGAGGACGCGGCGGCAGTGGCGGTGGAGGCTTGACGGGCGGGCGGGGCAGGGGAATGCTAGCCCCACCGGATCAGATCGGATCTGATCGCGTCCGCCTCACCGCCCACCGCCACCAGATGCGAGGAGAAGCAGGTGCCCAGAGCGCTGCTCCTGACCGGCGACGCCGCCGAGGAACTCGACACCATGTACCCCTACTACCGCGTGCAGGAGGGCGGCTGGGACGTCGACGTCTCGTCGCGGACGAGACGTGACGTGCAACTGGTCATCCACGAGTTCGACCCCAACTCCGACGCCTACGTGGAGAAGAACGGCCGGAAGCTCCCGGTCGACGTGCCCTGGGCCGAGGTCGACGTCGAGCGTTACGACGCCCTCATCATCCCCGGGGGGCGCGCCCCCGAGTGGATCCGGGTCGACGCCGACGTCAGGCGCATCACCGAGCACTTCTTCGCGCGCAACCTTCCCATCGCCCTGGTCTGCCACGGCGCGCAGGTGCCAGCGGTGTACGGGCTGCTGAAGGGCCGGAAGACGGCCTGCTTCCCGCCCATCACCGGTGACATGGAGAACGCGGGCGCGACGGTCATCGACGCTCCCGACGTCGTGGACGGCAACCTCGTCTCGTGCCGGGGCTGGCCCGACATGCCGCAGTTCGGCAGGGCGATGATGGAGGTCTTCTCGAAGTCCGTCAACCCCGCGTCGGCATGAGCACACCCGGCCGGTCCCGGTGACGGCACTCCGCACCGTCACCGTCGACGGCTGTCCCGTCCACGTCTTCGACAGCGGCGCGGGGCCCACGGTGCTGATGCTGCACGGCTCCGGACCCGGCACGACCGGGTCCGGAGCCTGGGCGACGACGGCGCAGGCGCTGGGCACGTCCTGGCGCGTGCTGGCTCCCGACCAGGCGGGGTTCGGCCGCACACCCGTCCCGGAGGGGGCCCGGGGCGGGCTCAAGCTGTGGACGGAGCAGGCCGCCGGCCTGATGGACGCCCTCGGGGTCGAGCGCTACGCCGTGGTGGGTCACTCCATGGGCGGGGCGGTGGCGCTGGCGTTGGCGGCCGCGCGCCCTGAGCAGGTCACCCGTGTCGTGGCGGTCTCGACGATGGGCGCCCCCGGGGCACCGCTGTCCGCCGATCTCGACGCGATCTGGGCCGCCCCCGCCGGCCCGCTCGGGGCCCGCGACATGCTGCGCCGCCTCGTCCACGACCAGGCGCTCGTGACCGACCCGGCCGTCGAAGCCCGGGCCGCCGCGATGCGGGCGGGGGCGGCCGCGTACGCGTCGTTGTTCCCGCCGCCCCGGGCGCGCTGGGCCGACGACCTCGCCCTCCCGGCGCGGACGCTGGCGGCGGTCCGCGCCCCGGTGCTGCTCGTGCACGGCGCCGAGGACCGGGTCACCCCGCTAGCGGCGTCGACCCTGCCCCTGCTCGGGCACCTGGCCGACGTCCGGCTGCACGTGCTCGGCCGGTGCGGGCACGTGCCGGCCGTCGAGCATCCGCACGAGTTCCGGCACCTGCTGTCGTGCTTCCTCGGGCCGGGGCGCTAGGGGCCGGTGTGGATCAGCGCCGCCCACAGTTCCGGGCGATCCGGGTGCGCGCGTCGCACCCGGTCGACAGCCCGGTCCAACGCGACGGCCGCGGTGTCCGCGTCGAGGCGCTCCCCGGCCCTCAGGCCGGCGTAGACGTCGTCGGCGACCTGCGCGGCCACCCGGTCGGAGACCGCCCACTGGCTGCCGATGACGTGCCGGAAGCCGGCCATCTGCAACGCCGCGGTGAGATGGATGGCCTCGTCGGGCAGGTCACGGCCGCCCGCCGCGGTGCGGCACGCCGAGAGGTAGGCGAGGTCGGCGCCGCCGGCCGACCGGCTGCGGGCGGCGAGACGGCCGGCCAGGTCCAGGACGCTGAGCCTGCCGTCGACCAGGCGGAGGGCGGCCGCGCTGGGTCGCTCGAAGTCCTGGTCGCCGTGACAGGCGAAGTGCGCCCACCCGTGCTGTCCGAGCGCGGTCAGCACCCCCTCGACGGTGGCGTTGCGGCCGGTCAGCACCCGTAGGCCGGGCACGTGCGAGCTGACCGCGCGCAGCTCGTCGCTGACCGCCGGCAGCGGCGCCTGGCCGGGCAGCACGCCGAGTCCCACCGCGAACGCCCGCGGTGGTCCGGGCGACGCCGAGGCGGCGCGGGCGCGCAGCAGCGCCGTCAGGCTCGGGGTGTACGACGACACGCACCGAGCGGCGACCGAGATCCGGCGTTTCGCGGCGAGCGGCGCGCTCGCCCCGAACCGGCCGGCAGCGTGCAGCGGCAGCATCGTCAGCGGCCCGGTCGGGCACCACCACACCCGGTGCCGCCGATCCGGCGCGCTGCCGAGGACGTCGTCGAGGGCCGCGCAGACGGGCTCCCCGACGGTGTCCCAGAGCCACCGTTGCAGCGTCACCAGCGTCTGGCGCAGCGCGACCCGCTCGGCCGGCCCGCCGCCCTCCTCCACCGCCCGCTGGGCCTTGAGGAACGCCACGGCGCGCTGCTGTGCCGTGTCGTGGGACAGCCACGGCAGCGGCACCGCGCGTACCCCGTCGGCGGTGACGATGATCGCGTCGCTGCGCCACCGCGAGGTGTTGACCAGCACCGCCGCGCCGCCGGCGGTCGCCGGTTGCAGGTCGGCGAACGACGGCGGACGGAGGAAGCCCGCGAAGCCCGGCCGGCGGCGGGCCTCGGCCACGAGCTGCTCCCAGCGCTCCGCCAGCCGGCGGCGGTGACCGGCGTCCTCGGTCTCGGCGCGGTGCGGTCCGCCCAGCGCGCTGGTCAGCAGGTCGCGGCCCAGCTCCCAGCCCGGGTGGGCCGGCAGCTCGACGAGCTGGGCGGCCTCGGCGCCGTCCAGCTCCCGGCGCGTCCGGTCGAGCTCGTCGGCGAGCACGGGCGCGACCGCGGCCAGCTCGGACAGGTCGCTGCGGGTCTGCAGGGCCTGCGACCACAGCACCTGACGACCCTGCTCCAGCAGCTCCACCGCGCGCTCCGGCTGCCCGGCAGCGACGACCCAGGCGGCCGCGTCGCCGGCCAGGCCGGTCACCGTGGTCAGCCGCTTCTCCTGCACGGCGCGGTCCAGGCCACGCCACGCCAGCAGCGGCAGCAGTTCCACGGCGGCGACGTACGCCTCCAGGGCCAGCTCCGCGTCGCCGGCCTCGGCGGCGGTCCGCGCCCAGGTGCGGGCCGCGGTCATCCTGATCTCGACCGCGCCCGCCCGGGAGGCCGCCGCCGACCGCCACATGCCGACCGCGGCGTCGAGGTCGGCGGGGTCGTGCGCGATCAGGTAGCGGGTCCGCAACGCCATGCCGAGCACGTTGAGGGCGCGCGCCCGGTCCGGGTGGCCGGGAGAGAACCCGGCCAGGGCGGCCATGCCGGTCTCCACGGCGTCACTGACCCCGGCCGGGTCGCTGCTCATCCGGGCCCGGACGAGCAGCGAGTGGGCCAGGTTGACCAGGTGGCCCGCCCGCTGCGTGTCGGCCGTCGGCGAGTCGACGGCCTCCCGGGTGCTGCGGATCGCCTCGTCCAGGTGCCGCGACGAGTTGCTGCTGAGGCCGTGCATGACCAGCAGGGCGCCGTGGGTGGCCAGCAGTTGCGCGCGGACCGCGCCGACGGCCGGCAGGTCCTCGACCACCCGCCGGCTGACCCGGACCGCCTCGTGCAGGTCGGCGTCGTCGCCGTCGGCGCTCACCCAGCGCTGCACCAGCGCGATCACCAGCACGCCGTTGAGGGCGGCCCGGTCGACGTGCCGTTCGGGCATGGCGGCCAGGCCGTCCCGGCAGTGCGCGATCGCCTCGTCGAGGTCGCGTCGGCCGCCGGTCCGGGCGAAGCGCATGACCAGGCAGAGCGCCAGCAGCTGCCGGGCGGTGAGCGCGTGGTCCGGGTCGGTGGAGCGGTGGATCTCCCGGCTGAGGCGGACCGCGGTGTCGATGTCGGCCAGCCGGCCGAACCGCTCGAAACTGAGCCGGTACACGTTCACACAGCGGATCAGCACGTCCGTGCGGAGGGGGTCGCTCTCGCCGGCGGCGGCCACCGCGACGTCCGCGTGCCGTCTCGCCACCGACAGGTCCGACACCTCGCGCCGGTGCTCGAAACGGAAGCCGACGACCGAGGCGAGCTGGGCGTTGACGTACGGCCACCACGGGTCGTCGGGCGAGGTCAGCGCCGTTGCCTTCGTGGCGACGGCCACGGCGGCGTCGAGGCGCGCCGGGTCCGAGGCCCGGCCGCGCAGCATCAGCACGGTGGAGAGCGCGGCGAGCACGTCCACCCGGGACGGATCCTCCGCGAGGAGGCCCCGCGCCAGGCCCTCGGCCCGGACCAGCAGCGACTCGTCACCGCTGTCGTTGTAGGCGACGACGAGCGGGTCCACCGCATCGGCGGATCCCGCTGCGGATGGCACCGACTCAGTAGATTCGACAGGAGCCGGGGCGTCAACCGACGGGAGTGTCGTGGATGGAGCAACGCCGTCTGCTGGCCCAGCTGTGCGCCGCCGTGCCGATCCTGCGCGAGCACGCGGAGGCGGGGCTGTGGACCGACCTGCTCGACGAGGCGCTCGACGACCTGGCCGCCGGCAGACCGGTGGCCGAGGTCTGCCGGCAGCTCGGCTGGGCGGTCGAGGCCGAGGCTGAGACCGAGACCGAACGCGGCGTCGGCGAGTCGGTTCCCGACCACGCCGGGGGCGCCCGGCTGGAGGGGCTCGCGCCGGTGGTGCTGGACGGCGGCTACCGCTGCCCGCGTCACCGGTGCACGCGCCGGGCGCACCGCGACGACCAGGGCCGGGTGCCGCACTGCGCGCTGGCCGGGACGCCGATGACGTACCGGTCCGAGCCATGATCGAAGTGCTGCTGGGCGAGGTCGGGCGGCGCATCGAACACCGCTGGCTGACCCGGGCGTTCGGCCCCGCCCTGCTGTGGTGCGCGGTGGCCGCCTTCGCCGTGCTGCCGGGTCGCGGCTCCGTCCTCGACGTACCCGGCGCGGCGCGCGCCGCCGCCGACGCGCTCGATCACCTGAAGGGCCGGGTCAGCCTGGCCGTCGTGGTCGGGGCGCTCGTCGTCGCGGTCGCGGCGGCGGCCGCGGTCGGCGCGCAGGCGGCCGGCGGCGTCGTCCGCCGCGTCTGGCTGGGCGTCTGGGCCGGCCCGGCGAGCCGGATCGCGGCCGCGGTGACCGCCCGCCGGCGGGCCGCTGCCCTGCGGCGGCTCGCCGCGCAGCGCCGGGTGGTGCCGGCGGTGTACCTGCCCGCGCGTCCGACGTGGATCGGCGACCGGCTCCGGCTTCTCGACGACCGGGTGGCCGCGCAGTACGGGCTCCGCCTGGGCCTGATCTGGCCGCGGCTGTGGCTGCTGCTCGGGCCCGACGGGCGGACCGACGTGCTACAGGCGCGCGACCGGCTCGACCGGGCCGTCGGCTCGGCCGGTTGGGCGGTGCTCTACCTCACGCTGACGCCCTGGTGGTGGCCGGCGGCCCTGCTCGGCACGGTCCACGGTGTCGTCTCCTGGCGACGGGCCCGGTCTGCGGCGGGCCTGTTCGCCGACATCGTGGAGGCGACCGTCGACCTGCGGCACCGCAGCCTGGTCGCCGAGTTGGGCTTCCCGGTCGAGGAGGGCCGTCCGCTCGCGCCGTCCACCGCCGACGCCGTCAACGACCTGCTGCACAAGGGTGCCAGCGGTCACGGGCAGGAGGCCCACACCGGTGCGGCGAGCGAGTTGACGCGGTATCCGTCGCCGTCCCTGGCGAGCGACAGCCGGGAACGCCGGCAGCCGGCTGACGAGCCGGCGCCGCGCGGCTCGAACACCACGTTGACCTGAGGGTTCCCGTCGGCCGCCGTGCGCAGCCCGATGATCTTCGCGCCGGCGAACGGGCCCCGCTTCGTCAACGCGGCGACGCGGGCGGCCTGGGTCCTGCTCGGGTCGTCCAGGGGCGGCGTCTCGTTGTTGATCGAGCAGAGGAAGCTGCGGACGGCGAGGACGGCGGCCTTCGTCCGGGCGGACGTCCGGTTCAGGCCGGCTCCCACCCTGACGTCGGTGAGGAGACAGACCTCGATCAGGGGAAGCCGGTCGCCGAGGTCGGGATGGGTCGGCAGGGACAGGTCGGGATATCCGGGCAGCCCCGCGGAGCTGCCGGTGGGCAGGACCAGACCGGGAATCCCCGTCGGCGACCCGGGGTAGGCGAACGGCGGGGCGGTGTTCCGCCACAGTCCGGTCGGCAGGTTCTGCCGGGTCGTGGGCGACGGCTCGCCGTTGGCGGTGAGCAGGCCGACCAGCGCCGCGATGGCGGCGAACGCCGCGACGACGAGCGGACCCCAGCCCCGGGTGGCCGGTCGGGGGCTCGCCGCCCCGGGCCCCGGGACGACCCGGCGCACGGGGCTCCACCGGGGCGCGTTGCGGCGCGTCGGGCCCCGGCGCGGCGGGGGAGCGGCCGGTTCCGCCGGCGGTGGCGTCGGCGGCGTGCGTCGGATGCTCCGGTCCAGGGCGCCCAACCACTGCTCCGGCGTCGGCCGGCGGTCGGGGGCGGGGTCGAGACTCCTGCCGGCGAGGGCGACCAGCGGCCGGTCGAGCCGCCGCCGGGCCGCGTCCGGGTCACGTGTCTGCTGGTCACCGGCGAACAGGCGAACCGCGAGAAGCCCGAACTTGAACGCGTCGGTGGCCGGCGTGGCCAGCTCCTCGGCGTCCGCGTCCGGCACGTGCCACTCCGGGGTCTCGGCCTGCGCCAGCACCGAGTCGCCCGCCAGCCGCATCGCGTCGCAGTCGATGAAGTAGCACCGGGGCCGGCCGTCGAGGCTGAAGAGCAGGTTGTTCGGCGACAGGTCGCCGACGCAGACGCCGAGCCGGTGCAGCAGGGTCAGCGCCTCGCCGGTGTCCCGCAGCAGCTCGAGGCGCATCCGGTCGTCGACGTGCAGCCCGCGGTCGAACAGGTAGTCGTCGCTGTTGAGGAGGTACTGCACCTGCGCCAGGACGGTGTCCGGCCCGCGCGGCAGCCGGAGCCGGACCCGGAACCGGTCGGGCACCCGTGGCATCAGGAACCCCCGGACCGTGCCCTCCTTGCGGACGACCGCGGTGGGCCAGGCGGCGAGACCGAGCAGCGCGTCCGCGTCCGGTCCGGCCTCGGCGGCGAGCCGGACGAAGCGGTTCAACGTGGCGACGTCGACGTCGTCGACGAGCCGGCTCGCGTACTCCTTGTAGACCCACCGCGGATCCTCGGCGAGGGCGTAGACCGTGCCCTGGCCGCCGGCGCCGATCCGGGTGCGCGGGCCGAGGGCGGACAGGCTCACCTCGGGCGGCAGCGGGCTGGTCATGGCCGACCGGGCGACACCGGCCAGACGGCCAGCACGGTGCGATCGTCGTCCGACGACCCCCCGGCGAAGTCGAGCATCCAGGCGAGCCGGGTCATCGGAGGTGGCGTGGCCAGCCCGTCGCCGAACAGCCGCCCGAGGTCCCCGGTGCCGTCGCCGAGCGGCTCGGCGAAGCCGTCGGTGGCCAGCACCAGCACGTCGCCCTCGGCGATCGTCACCTGCACCGGGTGGACCTCGGCGGGCACCCGGGGCAGCGCGGCGACGCCGTCGGGGAGCAGCTCGTCCTGCGGGTCGGACAGCGCGGCGAACAGCGGCTCCCACGTGCCGTCGCGCAACCGCCAGGCGGCCGAGTCGCCGACCCGGACCAGCTGGGCGACGGCCCGACCGGCGTCGTCCGGCCGGACGAGGGCGACGACCACGGTGCTGGCCAGCAGCGCCTCGGCCCGCTGCGGATCGGGTTCGCCCAGCTGCCGGCCGGCGTACTCCACGAGCGCCCATCCCGCGCACCGCAGCAGGTCGTGCCAGTCGACGGCGGCGTCGGCGCGCAGCAGATAGTCGACGACCGTCCGGCACACCATGGTGGCGCCCAGGTGGGACAGCGGGGCGTTGGAGACCCCGTCGGCCACCACCGCGATCACCGAGCCGGCCGCCGTGGCCAGCGCGAAGTCGTCCTGCCGGGGCACGCCGGACGCCCGGTGGCCGGGCCCGCGCACCGACGCCGCGCGCACCTCGAAACCGGCCGTCGCCCAGCCGTCGATCACCGTGTCCGACCGGTACGGCTGCGTCTGCGGGGCGCGGGCCGGCGACTCCGGGCCCGGTGACCCGATCTGCGGAGGCGCCCAGTCGAAGGTCACACCACGTCCACGGCCATCCGGAAGCTGTCCGGCCGCTCCACGACCAGCTCCGCCGTGTCACCGCCGACGGCCTGCCCCGACCGGATGACGCTGCGGGTCAGGGCGGTGCAGAACTCGGCGATCGCGAAGCCCACCTCCACGCCCGGCGTGGCCACGAACGCGAACTCCGGCCGGGTCGCCACGTGCAGGATCGTCTCGGCGCGCGCCTCGCCGATGCCGCACGCGATGATGTTCGGCGCGGTCGGGTTGCGTTCCCGGTCGACCAACTCGGCATAGACCGGCTCCCACTCGCCCGGATCGGTCGGTTGCCCGTCGCTGAGGAAGAACACCGCCGGCCGGTGCACCGCGAAGCCCTCCCGCTTGAGGGCCCGCACATCGGCCGGGATCCGATCGATCAGCAGGCCGAACGCGACGCCGTAGGCGGTCCCGGCCCGCACCGACAGCTGCGGCAGCGCCGTCTCGTTGCGCAGGTCGGACAGCGCCGAATGGACGATCACGTCCTCGGAGAAGCCGACGATCGAGAAGCGGACCTTGGCCGCCGCGAGGGGCTCGCGCAGCAGTGCGTCGTGGAGCGATTGGAGCCCCGCGTTCAGCTCGTCCACGACCGGAGTCATGGAGGCGGACTCGTCCGCCACCAGATAGACCGGCAGCACCCGCCCGGCAGTCTCCGCCATGCACACCCCCGCAACCATCGCAAGTGGACGGCCCCAACGTAGCACCGGCTGGCTATGCGGGGGTGGCGTCGGGGCGGGGCACGGGCCGCCGGCTCAGGAGGCGGCAGGCCCGGTCACGATCCCTGCGGGGGGTCGGCCGGCTGCTGCCCCGGCCAGAACGGCCACTCCTCGAACGACCGGCACCGACCGTCGTCGGCGAATCGCACGACCCACAGGTCGCGGTACTCCTGCTCGACCGGATCGCCGTAGCGGACCTCGTGACGTGACACCGCCGTGTCGCCGTCGACCGCGACGATCTCCCAGGTCATCTGGAAGACCTCGTCGGGCCCCGTGCGCTGTTCCTCCCACATGCGGGCGATGGCGGGCAGACCCACGACGGGCGTCCAGTACGGCCCCTGCTGATAGCTCGCGTCCTCCGTGAAGATCGTGACCAGCGTGTCCGTTCCCGGTGTGCGCCACGCCTGCTCGTAGGCGGCGAGCCAGTCGCCGACGTGCTTCCTGTCCATGCACCACAGCCTGCCATCCCACCGCCCGTCGATCCTCCCATCCGGGCCACCGGCCCGGACCAGCGCGGGAACGGGCGCCAGAGTGCGCGGGTGTCAGCCGCAGCAGCAGTCGTCGGTGGCGGTGGCGGGTGACGTGGCCGGCGCGGTGGTCGGGGCGCAGCAGGTGTCGCCGCGCCAGGCGTCCCTGCCTTCCTTGACCGCCACGGCGGCGATGACGAGGGCGGCGGCGGGGTCGGCCCACCACCAGCCGAACAGCGAGTTCACCGCGAGCCCGGCCAGCAGGACGGCGGACAGGTAGGTGCACAGCAGGGTCTGTCTGGAGTCGGCGACGGCGGAGGCGGAGCCGAGTTCGCGGCCGGCGCGTCGTTGGGCGGCGGAGAGCAGCGGCATGACCGCGAGGGAGACCGCGGCGAGGGCGAGGCCGACGGTGGAGTGCCCGGCTTGGTCGCCGTCGATCAGAGCGTGGACGGATTCGACGGTGACGTAGGCGGCGAGGGCGTAGAACGAGACCGCGATGACGCGCAGGGCGGCGCGTTCGCGGCGTTCGGGGTCGACGCCGGAGAACTGCCAGGCCACGGCGGCGGCCGACGACACCTCGATGACGGAGTCGAGGCCGAAGCCGATCAGGGCGGTGGAGGACGCGCGGGCGCCGGCGGTGATCGCGATGATCGCCTCGACCACGTTGTAGGTGACGGTCGCGGCGACGAACAGCCGGATCCGGCGGGTGAGGACTGCCCGCCGGGCGGTCGACGGGGGGGTGGTGGGCAGGGCGGTGGCGGCCATCAGCAGCACCCGTCCCGGTCCGCGGCGGGGCAGACGGCGGGGTCCACGGCGACGACGAGGCCGAGCAGGTCGCTCAGGGCGTGGGCGAGCCGGGGGTCGGCGAGCTCGTAGCGGTTGCGGCGGCCCTCGGGCACGGCGACGACGAGGCCGCAGCCGCGCAGGCAGGCCAGGTGGTTCGACAGGTTCTGCCGGCTGGTGCCGAGGGCGTCGGCGAGTTCGGCCGGGTAGCCGGGGCCTTCGCGCAGGGCGAGCAGGAGCCGGGCGCGGACCGGGTCGGACAGGGCGTGGCCGAAGCGGGCGAGGGCCTGCCCCTGAGTCAACGTCTGCACCCGGCAATGATACATCGTGCTATGAATTAACGGACGGCTGTATCGTTGGGTCGCGCCGCCGCGTGGTCACCGGGCGTCGGTGGTGTCCGTGCCGGTCGTCCCGGGGCGGCCGGTCAGACACGCCCGGGTGGCCGCCGTCGCCGGATGGTCGACGCCGAACCACCTGGTCTGCTCCCTGAGCAGCCGTTCGAGGAGGTCGGTGGCCTCGGCGTGGCGTCCCTGGCCCTGCAGGGCGCGGCCGAGCCAGTAGCGGGGGCAGTTGTCGAGGGTCTCCGGGTGGTCGGGGCCCAGCAGGCGGGCACGAGCGGCGACGACCGTGCGCAGCACCGCCTCGGCCTCCTCGTGGCGGTTGTCGAGCACGTAGCCCTCGGCGAGTGAATGGTAGGCGTCGAGGACCTCCACGTGGTCGTCGCCGAGCACCGCCCGGCGGTCCGCGATCACGCTCCGGTACTCGGCCTCGGCCTCGGCGGGGGATCCGGTGCGCCACATCGCCCAGGCGAGGCAGCACCGGGTGTGCAGCGTGTCCGGATGGTCGGCCCCCAGCAGGCGTCGACGTGCTTCGCCGACCGCGGTCAGTCGGGCTCGTGTCGACTCCCAGTCCCCGGTCCTGCCGATCGACCAGGCGAGCTTGTGGCGCACGTCCAGCACGGGCAGCGGCGGCGGGTCCGCCTGGCTCTCCCAGGTCCGCAGCACCGAGGCCAGCATGGTGCGGGCGGTGTCCCAGTCGCCGTTGCGGCCGGTCGCCCAGGCCAGCTCCGCGCGGAGGTTCAGGCGCGCGGGGTGGTCCTCGTCGAGGGGGGTGGTGCGGGCGAGCGCATGGGAGGCGAGTTGTCCGCTGGCGTCGGCCGCGCCGCTCCACGCCGCGGCGGCCACCAGCCGGGCTGCGACGTCGAGCAGCGCGGTGAGGTGCTCGTCGTCGAGGTAGGCCAGGCTCGTGTCGAGGAGCTGCCGGACGTGCGGGCTGACGATGGCGGCCAGTGGCCAGGTGCGGCTGTCGTCGGAGCGCAGCGGAGCGAGTGCCGCGACGACCGCTTCCACGGCCGCCTGGTGCGGTGCGCCGGCGGCCCGGCTGCGGCTGGCCTCGCTGACCAGCGGATGCAGCGACGCCGTCCGGATCCGCGTCCCGTGCCGCTCCAGGTGTCCTTCGGCGACGAGGCTCAACTGCGCCAGCCCGCGGAGCGCGGTGTGCAGGTGCCGCTGGCGGCCGGCTTCGTCGGCGGGGCCGCCGAGCAGCGCGTCGACCGCCTCGCAGGCGAGGAGGTCGACCGGGATCGGCAGGTTCGGGGCGTAGCAGGACAGCAGCCGGAGCAGCGGCGTCGCGTGCGGCAGGCCCTCCCCGGTGAGACTGGCCAGGGAGATCTCGAAGGTCGTTGCCGGGACCTGGCGCGGATCCGGGGGCCCGCCGACGCCCCGGTCCACGTGGAGCAGGCCGGTCACGTCCCCTGCGTCGAGCGCGCTCTCGTAATCCGCGAGCGACTCCCATCGGGAGAACTCCCAGCCGATGTCGCTGCCGGCGACCTTGAGCGCCAGCGGCAGGCCGCCGAGGCGGCGCGCGAGGCGGCGCGCCGCCGCCTCGCTGCCGCCGCCGGTCAGGTCCAGCAGCATCTGCGCGGCCGGTCCCTCGGCGAGCGGCCCGAGCCGGATCACCTCGGCGGCGCGTCCCCACGGGTGCGGGCTACCGACCCGGCTGGTGACCAGGACCAGCCCCTGTCCGCTCGGCCGGAGCCAGCCCGTGCCGTCCAGTGCGCCGAGCACCCGCAGTTCGTCGGCGTCGTCGATGACCAGCAGCCAGCCGCGACGCGCCCGGGACAGCAGCTCCCACCAGAGGTCCCGGGCGCGCGCGGTGCCCGCCCGGAGTTCGTCGGCGTCGGCAGGGGTGGCGCCGAGGGTCTCCGCGACGTGGACGATCCCGTCGGCGAACGTCTCCGGCGTGCGCGCCGAGATCCACCAGGCGCTGCGGCCGCGCCGGGCGGCCGCGTGCTCGTGCAGGGCCAGCGCCAGGGCGGACTTCCCGACCCCGCCGAGGCCGGCCAGCACCCGGAACCGTCCTCCCGGACGGGCCAGCGCCGACCGCAGCCGGGCCAGCTCGGTCTCGCGTCCGTGCAGCACCCGGGGCGCATCACCGGTCGGCGCGGTCACCGATCGGCGCGGCGGGCCCGCCGCGACCCCTTCGGCCTGCGGCGTCCGCTGGCGCAGCGGGAGCCAGACACCGAGCACGCCGGCCACCGCGCCCAGCACTGTCGTGACCGTCGCGACGACCGTGGCATCCAGGGCGAGGGCGGCGGCAACGACAGCGGCCACGAAGAGCGCGCCACCGATCAGCCGGAGTCGGGGCTGGTGGGAGCTGAGGTGGACTGCCACCACCAGCATTGTGGTCGGTCGGATCAACCCCGGTCGCTGCCTCGGGCACGGCCCGGCGGGGCGGCGCGGCGACGGTGGTCCGCCGCCGGGGGATCAGTGGCCTGCGCTGCGCGAACCCCACCTCCGCCACCGACGGCGGCGGAGGTGGGGCAGCGTTCACCACGGGGTACGGGCACCCGGCCCGCAGGTCGACGCGGGCTAGGAGTGCGGCTTGTCGACGTACCCGATCTCCTCCAGCTTGCCGTCGATGAGCCGGTAGGTGGCCGTCCGCTCGATCACCAGCTCGACCATCGAGGCGTCGTCGGGCCGGGTCAGGTAGACCACGTGCGCCTGCCCGGCGCTGATGGTGACCTTCTCGACCGGGGTGCGGTCGCCGAGGTCGACCGTGCCGACGTAGGCCGGGACGCCCTTGACGTTGCGCCAGAGCACGATGCCCCAGAACTTGCCCGTCCCGCCGCCGTCGAGCATCACCGCGCGCACCGCGTCGGCGGCGCCGTCGCCGGTCAGGTCGCCGATCGCGCAGGGGGGTTGCAGGGCGACCACCACGCCGTCCTCACCGGCCCAACGCCCCTCGGTCAGCGGGATCGGGTCGGGGTAGTCGTTGTACCGCACCTTGGCGCTGCCCAGCTCCGACTCGGCCACCTGGTCGCAGGTCAGCGCGGCGGCCTTCGCCGGCGGGGCGGCGGTCGGCGAGACGTTGTCGTTCTCGCTGCTGCCATCGCCGAACGGCTCGTCGGTCACCGGTGACTCCGACGGTGTGCTGCTCCCGCCGGGGTCCGGCGTGGTGCCATCGTTGATCTCGATCGTGCAACCGCCCGCCACGAGGACCAGGGCGAGCGCGGCCAGCGGCAGCAGCGTCCTGCGCATGTTCTTCCTTTCGATCAGGTCGGCCGCAGCGTAGTGCGCCCCCGCCACTTCCCGGCCGGCCCCCGCGTGCGGCGCGCGGGCCCCGGCGCGGCCCCACCGCGCGGCGACCTGGCCGGGGCGGCCGCCCCGGCTGTCCACGGTGGCGTCCGGCCAGGGACGCGCCGCGATGCGTCAACCGATGCCGTCGACGGCCGCCCGGAGCGCATTGATCGACGGGTCCCAGCTGAAGTTCAGGACGGGCAGGCCGGATGCGGCGGCATTGCTGTCGCCGCCGAGGACCACCGCGCGCGGCTTGCCGGTGCCCTGGGGGACCACGAGATACCAGCTGCCCCGTACGTTGGCGATGAACACTTCGTCTACCTCCTGGTCGGGTGGGTTGGGGGTGGCGACGTCTCCGACGTAGCTCTCGAAGTCCGCCGTCGCGCCGAAGTTCGTCGGACTTCCGGTGTTCAGCCAGAGGCTCGTGTGCACGTGCGGCCCGACACCCTGGTCGCTGCCGTTCGCCGAGGCGCCGGAGTAGGCGATCGTCTGCCCGCGCGACACGCGTTGACCGGTCGAGACGGCGACCGCCGACAGGTGCAGGTGCCGGGTGTAGTTGCCGTCGTCGTGGGCCATCCCCACGACACGCCCGGTCGCGGTCGAGGTGTCGGTCTTCACGTAACGGATCGTGCCGTTCGCCGCAGCCACGACGGGCGTGCCAGTGCCGACCGCGTAGTCGGTGCCCGGCTCGCCCGAGGGCGGCGTCCGGTTGCGGTGGTCCTGCCAGGAGCTCGAGATGCGGACGTTCCCGCACGGCCGCTGATAGCTGCCGGCGGCCCGGGCGGAGCCGGGCAGCAGGGCGAAGGCGGCCGACACCCCGGACGCCGCCAACGCGGCCCCGGTGATGAACCCCCGCCTGGACAGCCCGCGCAGGTAGGCGACGCCGGCGAGCTCCTCCGGCCGCAGCTCGCCGGGGCTGACACCGTGCGGGTCGGGGCGAGGCTCCTCGTTGAGGATCATCAATGCAAACTAGGGCTACTTCCGGTGCGGGGCAAGGGGTGCTGAGCCTCGGGCGGCAGGCGGGGACGCTCCGCGAGGGCTTCGGCGCCGGTGTCTGCTCCCCGCCGGGGCCGCGTGCGATCAGACGGCGTAGGGCTGAACGCGTTGCTCGTGGCGAGCGTGCCTGAAGCTCAGCTCGTCGAGATTGCCCCTGAGGATGATCTCCTGTGTTTCCCGGAGAAATCGGCACGGTTCCAGGCCGAGCTCCTCGCGGATCTGCCGTCGCGCCGTCTGGTACACCTCCAGGGCGTCGGCGCGGCGACCGGACTGGCTGAGCGCCTCCATGAGGAACGCGTAGAGCTTCTCCCGGAGCGGGAACTCGGCGATCAGTCCGTACAGTATCCGCACGGCCTGGCTGCTCTGGTCCGAGGCGAGCAGCGAGCGGGCCAGCATTTCGGTGCACTCGACCCGCAGTTCCTCGGCCCAGTTGGCGAACTCCCGGATGATCGGCCCTTTGTAGGAGGAGGCCTGGACCGGCTCCCGCCAGTACCGCAGCGCCTCGGTCAGGGTCTCGACGGCCAGGTCGTGCCGGTGGACCGAGCGCTGTAGGCGCGCCTTCTCGGCCAGGGCCACGAACAGTTCGAGGTCGAGTTCGTCGCCGCCGAGCTCCAGCATGTAGCCGGGGGCCCGCGTCGTTATGACGCAGTTGTTGCGCGAGAACCTGTTGAGCACCTTGCGGAGCTGGGACACGTACACGTGGATGGAGGCCCGGGCTCGGATGGGAGGCCGGTCACCCCACAGTTCCGTGGCTAGCTGATCGAGAGACAGAATGTGTCCGTTGCGGATCAGGAGCGTCCGCAGCAGCACCTCCACCTTGTGCGTCCCCACCGATGGCGTTTCCTTGCCGGCCGTGATGCGAACGGGACCAAGAATCTCGTATCTCAAGCCGTGGCCTCCAAGTACTCCAATCGGAGCGACGCGACGATAGCAGACCCCATTCTGGCGGAAAACAGTTTCTTCTCGCGCTTAGGCGCAGATCGCCGCCCCCGTCCGGCAGCTGTTCATTCGAGCCGGACGAACTCTAACAAGCGGCTTGTTGTGCAGCAAACGGCAAAACTTGTGTGATCTACGACACACCATGGCCGCGGGCCGATTCACCTGGGATTTTATTGGGATTTTAGCGCCGCAAGAAGTGGCTTGTCGGACTACCGCAGTGTATGTCAGACATGCTGTTAACGCTCTTCTTGCAGTTGCGCAGAGTTATGTTGGGCGCAATTCGCAAGCGATGATCATGGTCGATGGATTTCTGTGCGCGTGGCGGATCCGACGTCGTTGGTCGCGTCGGGGCGGCCCCCTGTCGTGGCACCGTTCGGCCTTGCCCTGCCGTGGGCCGGGGCTCCGCGTCGCGGACCGGCTCCGGCGTCGCGCGGCGTCGGCGCGGGGCGCATTCGCCTCGGCGTGGCGGTGGGGGTCGGCGCGCCCGGCGACCGCCGGGCCGGAGGTCATGCACGCACAGTGACGAAGCCTGTTCCCGCGGTGGCGGTCGAAGGTGGGCGTCACCCGATGTCGCGGCGGCCGGGCGGCGGCGCGGGGTGCCCGGCAGGCGCGCCAGCCTGCTGGTGCAGGGTCGCGTTGATGGCTTCGGTCAGCAACTCGTTGACCAGCTCGGCCTGCTTGTCCCTGCCGGCCATGTCCAGCCGCCAGCGCAGGAGGGCCAGGATGGTGCGGATGTCGTGGAGCTCGGTGCGCAGTTCGCCTTCGGGAGGGCCCGGGTGCAGGTCCCCGCAGGCGGCTCTCACCGCCGCGGCGGTGACGTATGCCCCGACTGAAAGACCGGCTTTGTCGGCCGCCAATTGGACCAGCCGCAACTCGTCGTCGTTGAAACGTAGCGGGCCGACGCGATGGTCTCGTCGTTGTTTCGTCTTAGCCCGCCGATTGGCCGTCGACCTGGTCATGACGAGTCCTCGCCCCTGCTAGCGCCGCCCTGGTGCACACATCTGCGGGCAAGAATACGCCCTGCGTGTGGTCGGGCACAGGTTTGCGACTCGGGGCGCGGTTCCGCACGCACCCGTCGGCGCGGTGAATCCGTGGGCCGCAACTCATCGGCCGGGCTCCGAGCTCTCGGGGCCGGATTGGACCCGAGGTCTTGTCCCCGGTGGCGCGGCCATCGGCGGGACCGACGACCGGGTGGGCCGGACGCGGTCACGCGCCGGCGGCCCTCGTGCCCAGGGCGTCGTCGGCGGCCCGCGTGGCCGGGGACCGTCCCCGGTCGCCGTGGGTGGCGGCGACCCGACGGGGACCCCGGCGGCCGACGTCGCCGCCCCGGGCCGGCGCGCCCCGGGACGCCGCCTCCACCGGCCGTGACGGAACAGCGGCGGCTCGAAATGCTCCCAGCCGTTGCGGAAACGGCGCTTTTGCCATGCCGCCGTCAATCGGGACGACGGCGGCGCACAAATGATCCGGCAGGCGCCCGGGATCACCCTCAAGATGGCATTCCGCCATCGAATCCCGGGGCATCAAGAGCGCCCCCCCGAGCGGGCGTACGCGCAATGCAGTTCGCTTCGGTGTCTGCGGGGTTCGATTCGGAAACCAGGTTCGGGAAGGTGGGTGGGTCACGGCTCGGGACGCCGGCCGCGGGGCGCGGGCCGCCCGGCCGGTCGCGCCGTCGTCGCCCCGGCCGGAGAGATCCCCGCCACCCGGGCGGTTCCGCCCCGCGCGGCTGCTGGAGGTCGCCGAGCCGTCGGCGATAGGGTGGGCCGACCGATCTCGACAACCCATGATCCGACCCGGGGGGGCGCCACGCATGGGCGATTCGTTCGCGCATCTGCACGTGCACACCGAGTACTCGATGCTCGACGGTGCGGCCCGGCTGAAGGACCTCTTCGCCGAGGCCAACCGGCTCGGCATGCCGGCGGTCGCGATGACCGACCACGGCAACATGCACGGCGCGAACGACTTCTACAAGCAGGCCATGGCCGCCGGGATCACCCCGATCCTGGGCGTCGAGGCGTACGTGGCGCCGGAGTCGCGCTACCACAAGGCGCGGGTGAAGTGGGGCCGGCCGGAGCAGAAGAGCGACGACGTCTCCGGTAACGGCGCGATCACCCACATGACGATGTGGGCGGCGAACAAGACCGGGCTGCACAACCTGTTCACCCTCAACTCGCGCGCCTCCATGGAGGGCCACTACGTCAAGTGGCCCCGGATGGACATGGAGCTGATCGCCGAGCACGCCGAGGGGATCATGGCCACCACCGGGTGCCCCTCGGGCGCGGTGCAGACCCGGCTGCGGCTGGGCCAGTTCGACGAGGCGATCAAGGTCGCCTCCGCGTACCAGGACATCTTCGGCAAGGACAACTACTTCCTGGAGCTGATGGACCACGGCCTCTCCATCGAGCGCCGGGTCCGCGACGGGCTCACCGAGATCGGCAAGAAGCTCGGCATCCCGCCGGTGGTGACCAACGACTCGCACTACACGCACGAGGCACAGGCCGAGGCGCACGACGTCCTGCTGTGCGTGCAGACCGGCAGCAACATCGCCGACCCCAACCGGTTCCGCTTCGAGGGCGGCGGCTACTTCATCAAGTCCGCCGACCAGATGCGCGCCGTCGACTCCTCCGACCTGTGGCTCCAGGGCTGCCGCAACACGCTGCTGGTGGCGGAGAAGGTCGACCCGGCGGGGATGTTCGAGTTCCACAACCTGATGCCGCGGTTCCCGATCCCCGACGGGGAGACGGAGGAGTCGTGGTTCCGCAAGGAGACGTTCAGGGGCCTGGCCCGGCGGTTCCCGGGCGGGGTCCCCGAGGGCCACGTGGTGCAGGCGGAGTACGAGCTGGGCGTCATCATCCAGATGGGCTTCCCGTCGTACTTCCTCGTGGTCGCCGACTTCATCCAGTGGGCCAAGAGCCAGGGCATCGCGGTGGGCCCGGGCCGTGGCTCGGCCGCCGGCTCCCTGGTGGCGTACGCGTTGGGGATCACGGACCTGGACCCGATCCCGCACGGGCTGATCTTCGAGCGGTTCCTCAACCCCGAGCGGGTCTCGATGCCGGATGTCGACATCGACTTCGACGAGCGTCGGCGCGGTGAGGTCATCAAGTACGTCACCGACAAGTGGGGCGAGGACAAGGTCGCGCAGATCGCCACCTTCGGCACGATCAAGGCGAAGGCCGCGATCAAGGACTCGGCGCGGGTGCTGGGCTACCCGTACGCGGTGGGGGACCGGATCACCAAGGCGATGCCGCCGGCGGTGATGGGCAAGGACATCCCGCTGTCGGGCATCTTCGACCCGAAGCACCCGCGCTACGCGGAGGCGGGGGAGATCCGGGGCCTGTACGAGTCGGACCCGGACGTGAAGAAGGTCATCGACACGGCGAAGGGCATCGAGGGGCTGATCCGGCAGACCGGCGTGCACGCCGCCGGGGTGATCATGTCGGCGGAGCCGATCATCGAGCACATCCCGCTGATGCGGCGCGACTCCGACGGGGTGATCATCACCCAGTTCGACTACCCGACGTGCGAGTCGCTCGGGCTGTTGAAGATGGACTTCCTCGGCCTGCGCAACCTCACGATCATCGACGACGCGGTTAAGAACATCCAGCTCAACCACGGCAAGGACCTGGACCTGCTGGGCCTGGACCTGGACGACAAGGCCGCCTACGAGCTGCTGGCGCGCGGCGACACGCTCGGGGTGTTCCAGCTCGACGGCGGGCCGATGCGGTCGCTGCTGCGGCTGATGAAGCCGGACAACTTCGAGGACATCTCCGCCGTCCTCGCGCTGTACCGGCCGGGCCCGATGGGCGTGGACTCGCACACCAACTACGCGCTGCGCAAGAACGGCCTCCAGGAGATCACGCCGATCCACCCGGAGCTGGAGGAGCCGCTGCGGGAGATCCTCGCCCCCACCCACGGCCTGATCGTCTACCAGGAGCAGGTGCAGCGGGCCGCGCAGATCCTCGCCGGCTACACCCTGGGCCAGGCCGACCTGCTGCGGCGGGCGATGGGCAAGAAGAAGAAGGAGATCCTCGACAAGGAGTTCGTGCCGTTCCGGGACGGCTGCCGCGAGCGCGGCTACTCCGACGAGGCGATCCAGGCCGTGTGGGACGTCCTCGTGCCGTTCGCCGGGTACGCGTTCAACAAGGCGCACTCGGCGGCGTACGGGCTGGTGTCGTACTGGACGGCGTACCTGAAGGCGCACTACCCGGCCGAGTACATGGCGGCGCTGCTGACCTCCGTCGGCGACGACAAGGACAAGATGGCGCTGTACCTGTCGGAGTGCCGGCGGATGGGCATCCAGGTCCTCCCGCCCGACGTGAACACCTCCGCCGGGCCGTTCACCCCGGTCGGCAAGGACATCCGGTTCGGCCTCGCGGCCATCCGCAACGTCGGGGCGAACGTGGTGACCTCGATCATGCGGTGCCGCCAGGAGAAGGGCGAGTACGCCGACTTCTACGACTTCCTGGCCAAGGTCGACGCGGTGGTCTGCAACAAGAAGACCATCGAATCGCTGATCAAGGCCGGCGCGTTCGACGTCATGCAGCACAGCCGCAAGGGGCTGCTCGCCGTGCACGCCGACGCCATCGACGCGTACGCCGACGTCAAGCGCAAGGAGGCCGTCGGCCAGTACGACCTGTTCGGCGCCGGCTTCGGCGACGCCGAGACCGCCGGCGGCAACACCACCGTCATGCCGACCATCGGCGAGGCCGAGTGGGACAAGCGCGACAAGCTCGCCTTCGAACGCGAGATGCTCGGGCTCTACGTCTCCGACCACCCCCTGTTCGGCCTCGAACACGTCCTCGGCGCGGCGGCCGACTGCACCATCGCCGCCCTCTCCGAGGAGGGCACCGTCCCCGACGGCGCGGTGGTCACCCTCGCCGGCATCCTCTCCGGCGTGCAGCGCCGCGTCACCAAGCAGGGCCGGGCGTGGGCGTCGGCCACCCTGGAGGACCTGGCCGGCGGCGTGGAGGCCCTGTTCTTCCCCAACACCTACGAGGTGATCGGCCAGTACATCGCCGAGGACGCCATCGTCGTGGTCAAGGGCCGGGTCGACCGCCGCGACGACACCCCCCGCATCATGGCGATGGACATGCAACTGCCCGACGTCACCAGCAACCCGGGCAGCAAGCCCGTCACCCTCACCATCCCCGTGCACCGCTGCACCCCGCCCCTGGTCGAACGCCTCAAGGAGACCCTCGTCCTGCACCCCGGCGACACCGAGGTCCACGTCAAGCTCCTCAACGGCGGCAAGACCACCACCCTGCGCCTCGGCCCCTTCCGGGTCGCCGCCACCACCGCCCTGATGGGTGACCTCAAGAGCGTCCTCGGCCCGGCCAACGTGAGCTGACCCGTGACCGGCACCCCACCCGGCATCGCTGCCGGGAACCCGTCCGTGCGGGTCCGCGACTTGGTCCCGACCTACCTCGAGTACGCCCGCGCGGCCGACGACGCCTCCCCGGCTCGCCGGTCCGAGCTGTGGCGGTCCCGCTACCTCGACCGGCACCCGGACGTCTTCGCCGCCGCCCTCGACCGGGCGGGGGAGTGGTCCGGCGGCGACGACCTGCCCGCGGCGCTGGACCGGCTGACCGAGACCCGCGCCGACCTGTCGAGTAGAGCTGTCCGGCTGCGGGCCGAGTTGCCCGATGCGGTTTGTGCGGTGGCCGGGGCACTGGGCTGGGCCGACGACCGCGATCCCCTCGAGTGCGTGACGCTCGTCGGCCTGCACCGGGCGAACGGCTGGGCGGACCGCCTCGACGGCCGGTACGCCCTCTTCCTCGCCGTCGAGCAACTCGACAATCCCGCCGAGGAGCGGCTGCTGGTGCACCACGAGGCCGCGCACGTCGTCCACGACCGGCTTGCGACCATCAGGGACTGGCCGGATCACGGCGTCGCCGCCTCGCTGCTGGCCGAAGGGTTGGCCACCGAGGTCACCACGGAGACTGTTGCGGGCCTTCCCGACGAGGCGTACCTGTGGTTCCACCGCCCCGGATACGAGCCGTGGCTCGCCGAATGCCGGAGTCGGTGGGCGGAGATCCTCGACCGGATCATCGCCGACCTCGACGCCACCACCCTCGACCGGCACGCACCATACTTCCTCATGCGGAACCTGCCCGACGGCGGCGACCTGCCAAAGCGCTGCGGTTACCTGGTCGGCCTGCGGGTGGTCCGTGAACTGCGGCAGGCCCACCCACTTCCGGAGATCGCCCGATGGGATCTCGACCGGGCCGTGCCCAAACTGCGCCGCGCCCTCGGCGCGCTCGCCGCCACAGCCTGACGGGTCCCCGCAGCGGCCACCGTCGCCGGATTGGCGCTCACGACGGCGGCCTGGGCTCGCTACCGTCGGTGGCATGGAGTTGGAGCAGGCACGCAAGCTGTGGCAGCCGCAGCCCGGCTGGCTGAACACCGCCAGCTACGGGCTGCCGCCCGAGCCGGCCTGGGCGGCGGTGCAGGAGGCCCTGGCCGACTGGCGGACGGGGCGTACCTCCTGGGAGGGCTGGGACGACGCCACCCGGCGGTCCCGGGCGGCCTTCGCCGGGCTGGTCGGCGTGGCGCCCACCGACGTGACGGTCGGCAGCACCGTCGCCGGCCTCCTCGCCCCCGTCGCGGCGGCCCTGCCGGCCGGCGCCACCGTCGTGGCCCCCGAGGTGGAGTTCACCTCCAACCTCTTCCCCTGGCTGGCCCAGGCCGAGCGGGGGGTGCGGGTGCGCACCGTCCCGCTCGACGGCCTCGTCGACGCGATCGACGCCGACACCGACCTGGTCGCGTTCAGCCTGGTGCAGTCCGCCGACGGCACCGTCGCCGACTACGACCGGATCGTCGCCGCCGCCCGGGCCCACGACGCGCTGGTCGTCGTCGACGCGACCCAGGCGTGCGGCTGGCTGCCGTTCGACGCCGGCCTGGCCGACGTGGTCGCCGTCGGGGCGTACAAGTGGCTGATGGGGCCGCGCGGATCGGCCCTGGCCTACCTGGCGCCGGCGCTGCGCGAGCGGCTGCGCCCCGACGGCGCCGGCTGGTACGCGGCCGAGGACCCGTTCTCCGCCTTCTACGGCCCGCCGCTGCGGCTGGCCGCAGACGCCCGGCGGTTCGACCAGTCCCCGGCGTGGTTCAGCTGGATCGGCACCGCCCCCGCCCTGGAACTGCTCGCCGAGATCGGCCTGCCGGCCGTGCGCGAGCACGACGTGGCGCTGGCCAACCGGTTCCTCGCCGGGCTGGGCCGCCCGCCCGGCGACAGCGCGATCGTCGCCGTCGAGGTGCCCGGCGCGCAGGAGAAGCTCGAACGGGCGGGCATCCGGGCGGCGGTGCGTGCCGGCCGGATCCGGGCGTCGTTCCACCTCTACACCACCGACGCCGACGTCGACCTGGCCCTCGACGCGCTGGCCGGCTGACGTGGTTGCCCTGCCGGCCTGCTCGCCCGCGGGCCGGCTGACCTGCTGACGCGCCGCCGGCCCGGCCCGACTGCCGGCTGACGCCGGCCGTGGGCCGGCGCCGGTCGCGGCGGCGGCGCCCGCGCCCGCGCCGCATCCGAATCGCGCCGCCCGGACGAACCCCTGGTAGTGACCGTCTACCCGGGGGTACGTCGTGCTGACCGACTCGATGCCGGCCGAGGTCGTCGAGACCGCGCGCAAGCGCCTCTCCGCAGCCGCCGAGGACCTCGACGCCAACGAGGTCGCCGCCCTGCTGCTGGCGCTGGCCGCCGACCACGGGGTGCTGGCGTCCTGGCAGCAGGTCTGCGTTCCGCTGCTCGCCGCGCTGCGGGGCCACACGGCGGCCGAGGTCGCCACCGAACACGCCCTCTCCGAGGGCGTGCGCATCGGCCTGGACGTGTTCCGTCGCGAGCCCGCCCGGCAACTGCCCACCGGCGGCGTACTGCTCGCCGGGGCCGAGCACGAGACCCACTGCCTCGGCCTGCACGCGCTCGCCGCCTCCCTGCGGGAGCGCGGGCGGGGCGCGCTGCTGCTCGGGCCCGCGCTGCCCTGGACGGCGCTGGCCTCCGCCGTGCGCCGGGCGCGTCCGCACACCGTCGTGGTCTGGTCGCAGACGCCGGTCACCGGCCGCGCGTACCGGCTGGTCCGCTTCGGCCGCGACACCCCGGGCGTACGCGTGCACGCGGCCGGGCCGGGCTGGATCGAACCGCTGCCGCCCCCGTCGACCCGCCTGACGACCCTGGCGGCAGCCACCGCCACCTGCCTGCAAGGAAGGGCCCCTTGTTAACGCTTTCTGTATAGGAGGGGCCCCTTCCTAACACTCGGCTGCCCGGGGGTGCGGACGCCGCCGGCCGGGCCCCCCGTGGTGGGGGCCTGGCCGGCGGCGTGTGTGCGTTCGCTGGGTCAGCTGTTGTTCCAGTGCTGGGTGACGAGGTCGGCGGCCTGCTGTTCCCACTGGGCGTAGGCGTCGGGGTAGGCGGAGACCTGGACGGTCTGGGCGGCGTCGGTCAGCGGCATGTCCTGCCAGCCGTCGACCTGTCGGAGGCCCTTGAGGAATGCGGTGGTGGCGTACTGGGGGTCGGTGATCTGCTCCGGGGTGCCCCAGCCGCTGGAGGGGCGCTGCTGGAACAGGCCGAGGGAGTCGTGGTCGTTGCGGTCGCCGAGGTGGCCCAGGTTCTCCAGCTTCGACTCCTGCAGGGCGGTGCCGATCGAGATGACGGCGGCCCGCTCGTCCAGGCCGGTCTTCTTGGTGGCGGCGATGATGGCCTTGGCGTTGGCGGTCTGCTCGGCGTCGAGGTCGATGCGCGACTGCGCGCCCTGCACGCCGTGGGGGATCAGCTTGCCGCTGTCCACGGTCTTGTCGGCCTGTACGGCGGCGACGGGCCGGGCGTCACCGGTGCCGGTGTCGGTGGTGGTGGCGTGGTGGATGGGGCCGGCGGCGAGGCCACCGGCGAACGCGAGTCCGGCGATGCCGAGGACGCTCTTGCGCAGGATGGTCGTGTTCATGGGGGTGACTCCAATCCGGGGGTCGACACCAGCCCTGGGGTGGGCGGGTGTGAGCACCACGTCGAGGCGCCCGAACAACGAACAGGGGGGAAGAAGAAGGAGGGGGCGGCTGCCTTGCGGCGCCGGGTCCAGGTGTAACGACCGGCGACCGGCCCGCATTCCGGGGAGATGACCTCGGGGGAAGGGCCTCGGGGGCACTGCCTCGGCCCGGTGGCGGGCGGGAGGCGGCCCCGCACGGGGGACGCGGTCCGGCACAGGGGTGCGCCAGCCTGGCCGCGACCCGGGGGCCTGCCTGCGGGATCCGGGGCCTGCCGGATCCCGGGGACCCGGGATGCTGCTGCGGTCGTCCGTCAGGTGTAACGACCCCGGCCCGGCCGGGATTCCGGGCCGGGGGTGCGGCCGGTCACCCCGCCCGTTCCGGTGGAGGGGTGACGGGATGTCGGGCAGGTGGCGGTATCAACGGCGCGGGATACCCCCGCCTGCCCGACATGAAGTCGATCAACCCAGTCATGCCGGCCCCACACCACGGCGCCGGGTCGGACGAACCGCCCAACCGGGCCGTCGGGTGGCGCGATGTCGGGCAGGTGGGGGTATCCCGGCGCGTTGATGCCGCCATGTCGCCGACAGGGAGTCGATCAACAGGGGCGGGCTTCAGGTTGACGCGTGACGTGGGGCACAAACGATACGATCCGGTTCCGTATCGTAAACGGTTCGCCTAGCCTCGTCAGAGTTACGATCCTGCCCCGTATCGTATTTCGGGACGGGCGAACCGGGGGAGAGGAACGGCCCATGCAACCGCACGAGAACTCCGGACATCCGAGGCGGTGGGCGATCCTCGGGGTGCTGGTGATCAGCCTCCTCGTCGTCGTCCTCGACAACACCATCCTCAACGTCGCCCTGCGTACCCTCGCCGACCCGGTGCACGGCCTCGGGGCGAGCCAGGGCGAGCTGGAGTGGGCGATCAACTCGTACACCCTGGTCTTCGCGGGTCTGCTCTTCACCTTCGGCGTGCTCGGCGACCGCGCCGGGCGCAAGCGCTTCCTGCTGGTCGGGCTGGTGCTGTTCGGGCTGTCGTCGCTGCTGTCGGCGTACGCGCAGAGCCCGGCCCAGCTCATCGGCGCCCGCGCGCTGATGGGCATCGGCGGGGCGGCGATCATGCCGGTGACCCTGTCGATCATCTCCAACGTCTTCGACCCCCGGGAGCGCGGCCGGGCGATCGGCGTGTGGGCCGGCGCGGTCGGCCTCGCCGTGGCGATCGGCCCGATCCTCGGCGGCGCGTTGCTGGAGCACTACTGGTGGGGCTCGGTCTTCCTGATCAACGTGCCGGTGGTCGCTGTCGGGGTGGTCCTGGTCGCCCTGCTGGTGCCCGAGTCCCGCGACCCCGACCCGGGGCGCGTCGACGTTCTCGGCGTGCTGCTGTCGGTGGTGGGCCTGGTGGCCCTGACCTACGGCATCATCGACGGCGGCGAGCACGGCTTCGGCCGGCCCCTGGTCTGGGTGTCGATCCTCGGCGGCCTGGCCGTGCTGACCTGGTTCGTGCTGCTGGAGCTGCGCAGCGACCACCCGTCGCTGGACGTCCGGCTGTTCCGGGTGCCCCGCTTCGCCGCCCCGGTGGCGCTGGTCGGGCTGGTCTTCTTCGCCGCCATGGGCGTCATGTTCTTCAGCTCGTTCTATCTGCAACTGGTCCGCGGCTACACCCCGTTGCAGACCGGCCTGCTCTTTCTGCCCTTCGCCGCCGCCCAGCTCGTCTTCGCCCCGCGCAGCGCGGCGATGGTCCGCCGGTACGGGGGCCGGGCCGTCGCGGCGGTCGGGCTGGCGCTGACCAGCGTGGCCCTCGCGGCGTTCGCGTTCATCGACGCGGGCACCCCGATCTGGGTGGTCCTGGTGGTCTTCCTCCTCCAGGGCATCGGCATGGCCAACATCATGCCGCCGGCCACCGAGTCGATCATGTCGGCGCTGCCCCGGGAGAAGGCCGGCGTCGGGTCCGCGGTCAGCAACACCGTGCGCCAGGTCGCCGGCGCCCTCGGCGTGGCCGTGCTCGGCTCGGTGCTGTCCGCGGTCTACCGGGACGACGTCGCCCCGGCCCTGCGCGGCCTGCCGGCGGGGGCCCACGAGGCGGCGAGCGAGTCGATCTCCGGCGCGTACGCGGCGGCCGGGCAGCTCGGTCCGGGCGGGCCGACCCTGGTGACGGCCGCCAACGACGCCTTCGTCTCGGCGATGCACTGGGCCGCGGCGCTCTCCGCGGCGGTGGCCGTGCTCGGCTTCGTGGTCGTGCTGCGCTGGATGCCCGGCCGGGCCCTCGACCGGGTCGCCGGCGCGCCGGCGGCGAGCGAACCCGAGTTGGCCGGAACAGCATAGGTCCGGGAAGAATGTCGGACATGACTTCCGCCGCCGAGGCTCCGCGGTCGCCCGGGCGACCGCGGAGCAGCCGCGCGGACGAGGCGATCGTGGAGGCCACCCTCGACCTGCTGGCCGAGGGCAGCACGATCGAGGCGCTCTCCATCGAGGCGATCGCGGCCCGCGCCGGCGTCGGCAAGGCCACCATCTACCGCCGCTGGCCGGGCAAGGACGCGCTGCTGCTGGACGCGCTGCGTCGGCTCAAGGGCGTGCTGCCGAACCCGGCGGGCCACTCCGTGCGGGACGACCTGGTGCTGCTGGTCGGCGCGGTCGGGCAGAACATCGACCCGCGCGCCGCGAAGATCTTGCCCTGCCTCGTGCCGGAGGTGAACCGCAGCCCCGACCACTTCCGGCTCTACCAGAACATCATCGCGCCCCGGCGGCAGCTGATGCGCGAGGTGATCCGCCGGGGGGTGCGCCTCGGCGAGCTGCGGGCCGACCTCGACATCGAGATGGCGATGGCGCTGCTCACCGGGCCGATGCTGATGCAGCGGTTGCTGCGCTGGCACCCCGAGCTGGACGACGTCCTGCTCCCGGACCGGATCGTCGACGGCATCCTGGACGGCATCCGGGCCCGCTGACGCACCCGCGCCGGTCGGCGAGCCGTCGCCCCGCGCAGGTCCGCGAGCCGTCGCCCCGGACCCGTCAGGGCGACGGCTCGCGGAGCCGGTGCAGGCGCAGCGCGAGCTGCACCTCCAGGGCCCGGCCGGGCTTCTGCCAGTCGGGGCCGAGCAGCTGGCCGACCCGTTCCAGCCGCTGGGTCACCGTGTTGACGTGCACGTGCAGCAGCTCCGCCGCCCGGGCCAGGCTGCCACCCACCCCGAAGTACGCCTCCAGGGTCTTCACCAGCGCGGTGCCCCGCCGGGCGTCGTAGTCCACCACCGGCCCGACCGTGCCGGCGATGAACCGGGCCACGTCCCCGTCGCCCCGGTCGCCGACCGTCCCCAGCAGCAGCCCGACGAAGCCCAGCTCGGCGGTGCTGGCCCCCTGCCCGGTCCGGCCCAGCGCGCCGAGCGCCGTCAGGCAGCGGTCCGCCTCCTGGAAGATCGCCGCCAGCGAGGCCGGGTCCGTCGACGGGCCGCTCGCCCCGGCGGTCACCGGCCGGCCGGTCACCCGGGACAGGTCCCGGGACACCGCGCGGGCCGCACCGCCCGCGTCCCGACCGGGCAGCATCAGCACCACCCGGCCGTCGCGCGCCGCGGCCAGGCCGCCGCGCGTCGAGGCGTACGTGGTGGCCCAGGAGAGCACCCGCTGCCGGGCGGAACCCGTCGCGGCGATCGCGTCGTCGCCGACCGCCACCAGCACGTGCGGGGCGTCCAGGTCGACACCGAGGCGGCGGGCCCGGCTGCGCAGGGCGTCGGTGTCGGCCAGCGGCCGGGCGATCAGGTCGTCGAGCAGCTCGCCCCGCACCCGCCCCTCGGCTTCGGCCACGGTGCGGCGGAACAGCAGCAGCAGCGCGGTCACCAGCGCCGCCCGCTCCAGGATGCGCTGGTCGGCGTCGACCAGCTCGCCGTCGGGGCGCAGCACCAGCGCGCCCAGGTTCTCCGTGCCGGCGACCACGGCGGCGTACCAGAAGGGGCCCCGGCGGACGCTGCGCCCCTCGGTCCGCGACGCCGCCACGGCCTCCACCAGGTCCGCCCGGTCCGGCTCGTCGATCCGGCCGACCCGGGCCAGCCGCCGCCCGTGGGCGTCCAGCGCCAGCAGCGCCCCGCCGAGCACGTCGGTGACGGCGGACGCCACGTCCTCGACCCCGCCGCCGCGCAGCACCAGCGCCGTCATCCGGTCGTGCGCCGCGGCCGCCCGCTCGACGGAGCTGCTGTGCGCCCGGATGGTGGTGTTGGCCGCCGACAGCTCCGCCAGCGCGGCCCGGGTCTCGGCCAGCAGCCGCGCCGTGTCGATCGCCACCGCGGCGTGCGCCGCGAGGGACACCAGCAGCGACACCTCCTCCCGGGCGAACGGCCGGGCGGAGCGGTTGGCCGCGTACAGCACGCCGATCGAGGTGGAGCCGAGCCGCAGCGGGACGCCGAGGATCGCCACGAGGCCCTCCTCGCCCACCCCGGCGTCGATCTCCCCGGTGTGGTGGAAGCGTTCGTCCTCGGGGTAGTTCGCGGTGACGTACGGGGTGCCGGACTGGGCCACCAGGCCGCCCAGGCCCGCGCCCATCGGCAGCCGCAGCCGCTGGAACCGCGCCGAGATCGACCCGTCGGTGACCCGCATGTACGTGTCGCCGCGCTCGTCGTCGTCGAGCGTCATGTACGCCACGTCCGCGCCGAGCAGGTGCCGGGCCCGGTGCACGATCGCCCGCAGCACGGCGTCGAGGTCGCGCAGCCCGGCCAGGTCGCTCGCGGTGTCGTACAGGCCGGACAGCTCGCTCTCCCGGCGGCGTCGGCGCTCCAGCAGCGCGCGGACCCGCAGCGCGACCACCTTCGCCTGCTCCAGCTCGGCGAGCCGGTCGGGGGGCGCGCCGGCCGCGCGGGCCGCCACCAGCGGGCCCTCGAACTCCACCGCGGCGGCCTCCCGGGCGAGCAGTTCCAGGAACTCCACCGGCGACGACATGACCGACATTGTGCGCGAGGCCACTAGTTCGCCGTCCAGCCCCCGTCGAGGGCGATGGACGCGCCGGTGATGAACGCGGCCGGTGGCGCGCACAGGTACGCCAGCAGCTCCGCGACCTCCTCCGGCTCGATCAGCCGCTTGATCGCCGCCCGGGCCAGCATGATCTTCTCCACCACCTCGGCCTCGCCGATGCCGTGGGTGGCGGCCTGGTCGGCGATCTGCCCCTGCACCAGCGCGGTGCGCACGTACGCGGGGTTGATGCAGTTGGCGGTGACCCCGTGCGCCGCTCCCTCCAGCGCGACCACCTTCGACAGCCCCTCCAGGGCGTGCTTCGCCGACACGTACGCCGACTTGTACGGCGAGGCCCGCAGCCCGTGCACGGAGGAGATGTTGACGATCCGCCCCCAACCCCGGGCGTACATGTGGGGCAGCGCCCGGCGCACGATCCGGAACGGGGCCTCCACCATCACCCGGTGGATGTACGCGAAGCGCTCGGGCGGGAAGTCCGGCACCGGCGCGACGTGTTGCAGCCCGGCGTTGTTGACCACGATGTCCACGTCGGCGTCGAGCCGGTCCACCGCCGCCGGGTCGGCCAGGTCGACCCGCACGGCCCGGCCGCCGGCCAGCGCCGCGACCTCCTCGGCCGCGCCCGCGTCCCGGTCGAGCACCAGCACGTGGGCCCCGGCCGCCGCGAGCCGCAGGGCGCAGGCCCGGCCGATGCCGCCGCCACCGCCGGTCACCAGCGCGGTCCGGCCGGCCAGGTCGACGTGTACGACGTGGGGGCCCGCCACGGGTTCTGCCGTCATGGCGCACAAAGCTACGAGCTGGGTGGCCGGGGGCACATGGGGGCGGGACACATACTCGACGCCCCGGCTGTGTGCTGCCGCGCCCCCGGCCCGTCGGCGGCCCGACCCCCGGCCCGTCGGCGGCCCGACCCCCGGCCCGTCGGCGGGCTGCCCCCGGCCCGACCCCCGGCCTGTCGGCGGGCTGCTCCCTGCTCTTCGGCGGCGTGTCCCCGCAGCCGGCTGTCGGGGCCGCCCAGTAGGGTGTCGAACACACGTACTGCCGACGTGGTGGGGAGGAGGCGGCGTGCGCGTGCTCGGCGTCGACCCGGGGCTGACCCGGTGCGGGGTCGGCGTGGTCGAGGGCGTGCCGGGCCGGCCCTGCACCCTGGTCGCCTACTACGTCGTCTACACCGACCCCGGCGACGACCTGCCGCTGCGCCTGCTGCACCTGGACCGCTCGCTGACCGACCTGGTGGCCGAGCACCGGCCGGACGCCGTCGCCGTCGAGCGGGTGTTCAGCCAGCACAACGTGCGCACCGTGATGGGCACCGCCCAGGCCAGCGGGATCGCCGTGCTGGCCGGCGCGCGCGCCGGACTGCCCGTGCAGACCTACACCCCGAGCGAGGTCAAGGCCGCCATCACCGGTTCCGGCCAGGCCGACAAGGCGCAGATGACGACCATGGTGACCCGGCTGCTGCGGCTGCCCGAGCCGCCGAAGCCGGCCGACGCCGCCGACGCCCTGGCCCTGGCAATCTGCCACGTCTGGCGCGGCGGCACCCGCTCGAAGCTGGCCGCCGCGGCCGACCGGGCACGACGAGGAGGAGCACGATGATCGCCAGTGTGCGCGGCACGGTCACCGCGACCGGCCCGGACCACGCGGTGGTGGAGGTCGGCGGGGTCGGCCTGGCGGTGCACTGCGCCCCCGGCACGCTCGCCGACCTGCGGGTCGGCCAGCCGGCCTGGCTGGCCACCAGCCTGGTGGTCCGGGAGGACTCGCTCACCCTCTACGGCTTCGCCGACGACGACGCCAAGCAACTGTTCGAGCTGCTCCAGACCGCGAGCGGGGTGGGGCCCCGGCTGGCCCAGGCGGTGCTGGCCGTGCACACCCCCGACGCGGTGCGCAAGGCGATCGCCAACGCCGACACCGCCGCGCTGACCCGGGTGCCGGGCATCGGCAAGAAGGGCGCCGAGCGCCTGGTGCTGGAGCTGCGGGACCGGATCGGCCCGGTGCCGGTCGGCGCCGACGGGGCGGCCGGGGTGACCGGGGGCGCCTGGCCCGAGCAGGTCCGTCAGGCCCTGGTGGGCCTCGGCTGGACGGCGGGCCAGGCCGACCAGGCGGTCGCCGCGGTCGCGGAGACCGTCGACGGCCCGCCGCCGCCCGTGCCGGTCCTGCTCAAGCAGGCCATCCGCCTGCTCGGCCGCACCCGATGACGGGGCCCGACGGCAACCTCGTCTCGGCGTACGTCAACGACGCGGAGCGCGACGCCGAGGCCAGCGTGCGGCCGAAGCGGCTGGAGGAGTTCATCGCCCAGCACCGGGTCCGCGAGCAGCTCGACCTGCTGCTGCGCAGCGCGATGCGGCGCGGCTCCCCGCCCGACCACATCCTCCTGTCGGGCCCGCCTGGCTTGGGTAAGACGACCCTGGCCAACATCGTGGCGGCCGAGCTGGGCTCCGGCATCCGGGTGACCAGCGGCCCCGCCATCGAGCGCTCCGGCGACCTCGCGGCGATCCTGACCAGCCTCACTGAGGGTGACGTGCTGTTCATCGACGAGATCCACCGGATCGCCAAGCCGGCGGAGGAGCTGCTCTACAGCGCGATGGAGGACTTCCGGGTCGACGTGATCGTCGGCAAGGGGCCGGGGGCGACCGCCATCCCGCTGGACGTCGAGCCGTTCACCCTGGTCGGGGCGACCACCCGGTCGGGCCTGCTGACCGGGCCGATGCGGGACCGCTTCGGTTTCGTCGCGCACCTCGACTTCTACTCGCCGGCCGACCTGGAGGTGCTGCTGCGCCGGTCGGCGCGCATCCTCGGGGTGCCGATCACCGACGACGGCGCCGCCGAGATCGCCGGCCGGTCCCGGGGCACCCCCCGGATCGCCAACCGACTGCTGCGCCGGGTGCGCGACTTCGCCGAGGTCCGGGCCGACGGCACGGTGACGGTGGAGACGGCCCGGGCGGCCCTGACGGTGTACGACGTCGACGCGCTCGGGCTGGACCGGCTGGACCGGGCGGTGGTCACCGCGCTGGTCGACTCGTTCCGGGGCGGCCCGGTGGGCCTGTCGACGTTGGCCGTGGCGGTGGGGGAGCAGCCGGACACCGTCGAGGAGGTGTGCGAGCCGTTCCTGGTGCGGGCCGGGTTGCTGGCGCGTACGCCCCGGGGGCGGGTGGCCACCGAGGCGGCCTGGCGTCATCTGGGCCGTACCCCACCGAATGGTACATTTGGCACCGGTGCCCCTCCCGCGCCCGATCTGTTCTCCGCCGCGCCCGATGAGCCGTGATCCGTTCGTGATCTGTGCCGCATTCGGCGTTCCCAGGTGCAGGGACTAGACTCGCCGCGGTCTGTACAGGACGTGAGAATCCGCCTCCGCTCCGGTGCCCCTCGTGCCGAGCCGGAGGCCAATCGGAAGGTCTGTAACCGTGCTTTACGCAGCAGCGGGTGGCGGGGGAGCCGGCGGTCTCACGCCGATCCTCATGATCGCCCTGCTCTTCGGCGTCATGTACTTCATGATGATCCGCCCCCAGCAGAAGCGCCGCCGCGAGGCGGAGCGGATGCAGTCCACCCTCGGTCCCGGCGACGAGGTGGTCACCATCGGCGGTCTCTACGGCACGGTCACCGGCGTGGACGACGAGACCGTCCTGCTCGAGGTCGCCCCCGGCGTGCAGACCCGGTACGCCCGCCCGGCCATCGCCCGCGTCGTCAGCCAGGCCGAGCGGCCCGAGGCCACCGAGGACGTCGAGGACGCCGAGACCGTCAAGGAGTGACCGTCGTCCCGGGGACGGGGCAGCGGAGACAGCGATAAAACTGGATAGTTGGGCCCGACGCCCGACGCCGACGCGTGAGCGCTGCCGGCCGCCGCCCCCGCGACGGCCGTGGGCAGCCGTGTCGACGTCGGGTCGCCGGCCCGGACACCCGTCGCCGGGACCCCCGGCCCGACCCTCGTGCCGCCCCAGACGGCGGTGCGACCGTAACAGGGAGACAGACAGCCGTGGCACCACCACCTCAGGGACAGATGCGGCCCGGACGGCAGCTCGCCGTGCTCGGGCTCATCTTCGTCGTCCTCTATCTCTTGGTGTTCTTCTCGGGCGGCGCCAGTGGTGGCTTCAAGGACCGGCTGGAGCCCCGGCTCGGCCTGGACCTGGTCGGCGGCACCCGGATGACGCTGGAGGCGACCAACAGCCTCGACGGCCGGCCCCCGACGGCGGAGAACCTCGAAGAGGCCCGCCAGATCATCGAGAACCGGGTCAACGCCTACGGCGTGGCCGAGGCCGAGGTGGTCACCGAGGGCAACCGGAACATCGTCATCTCCCTGCCCGGCGAGAACCGCGACCTCACCGACGTCGGCAGCGCGGCCGAGCTGCGCTTCCGCAAGGTGCTCAAGGCCGCCGACGGCAGCGGCGCGGCGGCGGCCCCGGCGCCCACCCCGACGCCGGCCCCGTCCGGCAGCGCGTCGCCGGCCCCGTCCGGCAGCGCCAAGCCGTCGGGCAGCGCGTCGCCGTCCGGCGCGAAGGCCACCGCGTCGCCGAGCGCGGGCGGCCAGGGCGGCGGGGCGCCGGCCCCGAGCGCCAGCGCCACCGGGTCGCCCTCGGCGAGCGCCGCGCCGTCGTCGAGCGCCAGCGCCGAGCCGGTGCCGGCGGGCGTCGAGGAGCAGCGCAAGGCCGTCGAGCAGAAGGTCGGCGCCGCTGCCTGGCAGGCGGCGAGCGGCCTGCAGGCCCCGGCCGACCTGACCGCCGACCCGTCGCTGGCCGACAAGCTCAAGCCGTTCGGCGCGCTCAGCCCGCGCGAGATCGCCGTGCTGCCCGCGGAGATGCAGTTCAACGTGCCGACGATCACCTGCGCGCAGCTCGACCAGCGCCCCCCGGCGTCGATCAAGGACGAGAAGCAGAAGGCGGTCGCCTGCGAGGACGGTGTCCAGAAATACCTGCTGGACGTGGCGAAGGTGCTCGGCACCGACGTCGGCGACGCCAACGCGGTGCTCGACCAGACCAGTTCCTGGGTGGTGAGCCTCGACTTCAAGGGCGGGGGCCAGGAGAAGTGGACCAACCTGACCCGCGAGGCGTTCAACAACGAGGGCCAGGCCTGCGACCAGACCGCGCTGGGCCAGGACGGCAAGTGCCGGGTCGCCGTGGTGCTGGACAACAAGGTCGTCTCCTCGCCGGAGATCCAGGGCGTGCTGACCGGTGACTCGCAGATCACCGGCAGCTTCGACAACAAGGCGGCCAGCGCCCTGGCCGGTCAGCTGCGCTACGGCGCGCTGCCGGTGACCTTCGAGCCGCAGGAGCAGCAGAACGTCACCGCCACCCTCGGCGCGAGCCACCTGCGCGCGGGCCTGCTCGCCGCCGGCATCGGCATGCTGCTGGTCATCATCTACTCGTTCTTCTACTACCGGCTGCTCGGCTCGGTCATCTTCCTGAGCCTGGTGCTGTCGGGTCTGCTGGTCTTCGGCGCGCTGGTCTTCCTGGGGCGGCAGATCGGCTTCACCCTCACGCTCGCCGGCATCGCCGGCATGATCGTCTCACTCGGTGTGGCGGCGGACTCGTTCGTCATCTACTTCGAGCGGCTCAAGGACGAGATCCGGGAGGGCCGCAGCCCGCGCAGCGCGGTGCCCCGGGCGTGGATCCGGGCCCGGCGGACGATCATCTCGGCCAACGCGATCACCATCATGTCGGCCGTGGTGCTCTACATCGTCTCGGTCGGCGCGGTGAAGGGCTTCGCCTTCGCGCTCGGCCTGGCCACGGTGCTCGACCTGGTCGTGGTCTTCCTCTTCCGTCACCCGATCATGACGATGTTCGCCCGGACCCGGGCGTTCCTGTCCCCGCGGGTCAGCGGTCTCGGCCGGATCCTTCCGCCCGCGCGGAGCGAGCAGGCCACCCGCACCTCGCGCGTCAAGGAGGCCTGAGATGGCTAAGACTGGTTTGGCGAGCCGCCTCTACGCGGGCGAGGCCGGCCTCGACGTCATCGGCCGGCGCAAGCTGTGGTTCGGCGTGGCCGGGGCGCTGATCCTCGTCGCCGTGCTCAGCTTCGCCCTGCGCGGCTTCAGCCTGGGCATCGAGTTCGCCGGCGGCAACTCGTTCCAGGTGCCGGCCAGCGTCGGCACCCTCGACGACGCCGAGAAGACGGTCGACACGGTGCTGGCGCGCACCGCGGCGGGCGCCGAGGTGGTCACCGCGCAGAAGGTCGGCGGCACCGGCGGCGACTTCTACGAGATGCGCACCACGCAGCTCGACGCCGAGCAGGCCAACGAGGCCAAGGCCGAGATGGCCCGCGTGTTCGGCATCCAGGCCGACCAGATCAGCGGCAACCAGGTCAGCGAGGCGTGGGGCAGCCAGGTCACCTCCCGGGCGCTGCTCGGTCTGGTGATCTTCGTCCTGCTGGTGACGGTCTACCTGGTCCTGCGGTTCGAGTGGCGGATGGCGGCCGCGGCCGTCTCCTCCCTGTTCATGAACCTGATCCTCACCGCCGGCATCTACTCGCTGGTCGGCTTCGAGGTCACCCCGTCGACGATCATCGGCTTCCTCACGATCCTGGGCTTCGCGCTCTACGACGTGGTGGTGGTCTTCGACAAGGTGCAGGAGAACACCCGGGGCATCACGGCGAACAACAACCAGACGTACGGCGAGGCGGCCAACCTGGCCATCAACCAGAGCCTCATGCGGTCGCTGAACACCTCGGTGGTCGCGCTGCTGCCCGTCGGTGGCCTGCTCTTCATCGGCGCCGGCCTGCTGGGCGCGGGCACGCTGAAGGACCTCGGCCTGGTGCTGTTCGTCGGCATGGCGGTCGCCTTCCTGACCTCGATCCTGCTGGCGACCCCGCTGCTGGTGCTGCTCAAGAACTACGAGCCGCGCATCCAGGCGCACAACAAGCGGGTCCTGGCCCGGCGGACCGCCCTCGCCAAGGGTGAGATCACCCCGAAGGGCGCGGCGCGTCCGGCCGCGGACGCCGACGAGCCCGTCGACGTCGACGCGGCCCTGGCCGGGGCCGCCCCGAAGGTGGGCGCCCGGCCCGCCGGCAAGCGGTCGACCGGCGCCCGGGGTGGCCGCCCCGCCGGTGGCGGCGGCAACCGGCCGGGCGGCGCCAAGCGGCGCTGATCGGCCACACCGGTAGGAGACAGGAAACACGTTCCGACGGCGTCCCGCGGGCTGTGCGAGCAGCGCGCGGGACGCCGTCGGCCATGAAGGGAGACGGGCCGCCGTGACGGAGACGCACAGCGCCGGGGTACGGGGAGACAGCGGCCCACGGGTCGCCGAGCTGGTCGCCAGCCGTGTGCTGGACGTGCCGGACTTCCCGAAGCCGGGCGTGATGTTCAAGGACCTGATGCCCCTCTTCGCCGACGGCGAGGTGTTCCGGCAGGTCGTCGACGGGATCGTGGCCCACCACGGGCGGGACGCGTTCGACGCCGTGGTGGGCATCGAGGCCCGGGGCTTCGTCGTCGCGGCGGCCATCGCGTACGCGGCGGGGGTGGGCGTGGTGCCGGTGCGCAAGGCGGGCAAGCTGCCCCGCCCCGCCTACTCGGCCTCCTACGCGCTGGAATACGGCGAGGCGACGCTGGAGGTGCACGAGGACGCGTTCACCGCCGGGCACCGGGTGCTGGTGGTCGACGACGTGCTCGCCACCGGGGGCACCGCCGAGGCCACCCTCGACCTGGTGGAGCGGGCCGGCGGCACGGTGGCCGGCTTCACGGTGCTGCTGGAGCTGGGGTTCCTCGGCGGGCGCGAGCGGTTGGCCCCGCGCCCCGTGCACGCCCTGCTGAGCGTGTGAGCCGCCGGGGCCTCGTCCCCCGTCTCGGCGTCGACGACCCGGGGCGTCGGGCCGGGGAGGGCGTCCGTGCCCGTCCGCGTGGCGCGCGGAGCGCCTGTTCGTGCCCCGGTGCCCGATTGGTGGCCCCGGCCGCCGGGCGGACCCGGTGGGGACCGTCCGGCGGAGCGGCGGGGCACCGTGCGTGCGGGTAGCATTGCCCATTGCTGACCGGGCGGGTGACCGTCCGGGCGGCGCGAAGACCAGGCCGGCCGGACGGTCGGCGCATCCCCGGCGAGCGGTGAGGAGGCCGGTGTCCCACGATGTCGTCCCTCCGGTGGAGGGCACGGTGCACCCGACAGGCGACGCTGACGGTTCGGTGACCGATCGGGGCGCTGACGCCCTGGCCGTGGCGGGTGGTGACGGCGCGGGCCCCGGGTCCGCCGACGGCGCGACGGCGGGTGCCGGGGCGTCGCTGTTCCCGGCCGACGCCGCCGACGATCCGGCGCAGCTCACCGGTGATCCCTCGCCGAGCGGCGGCTTCGCCCTCTCCAACGCGCCCACCGGGCGGCGGGTGCGGGCGAGGCTGGCCCGGTTCAACGCGCCCTGGCAGACCTCGCAGGTCAGCGAGGTGCTGGAGCCGCTGATCTCCAGCCACCGGGAGAACCACCCGAAGGCCGACGCGAAGTTGATCCAGACCGCGTTCGACACCGCCAACCGTTGGCACTCCGGTCAGTACCGCAAGTCCGGCGACCCGTACATCACGCATCCCCTCGCGGTGGCCACCATCCTGGCCAACCTGGGCATGGACACCACGACGCTGGTTGCCGCGCTGCTGCACGACACGATCGAGGACACCGAATACACGCTCGACCAGATGAAGGTCGACTTCGGTCCCGAGGTGACGCTGCTCGTCGACGGCGTGACCAAGCTCGACAAGGTCAAGCTCGGCGACGCCGCGAAGGCGGAGACGATCCGCAAGATGGTCGTGGCGATGGCGAAGGACCCGCGGGTCCTGGTGATCAAGCTGGCCGACCGGCTGCACAACATGCGCACCCTGTCCTTCCTGCCCGCGCCGAAGCGGGAGCAGAAGGCGAAGGAGACGCTGGAGATCCTGGCGCCCCTGGCGCACCGCCTGGGCATGAACACGATCAAGTGGGAGCTGGAGGACCTCGCCTTCGGCACGCTGTTCCCGAAGCGGTACGAGGAGATCCTGCGCCTGATCGGGGAGCACCAGCCGCAGCGGGAGTCGCTGCTGCGTCAGGTGACGCAGAAGGTGGGCACCGACCTGAAGGCCGCCAAGATCAAGGCGGAGACGACGGGCCGGCCGAAGCACCTCTACTCGATCTACCAGAAGATGATCGTGCGGGGCCGCGACTTCAACGACATCTACGACCTGGTCGGGGTGCGGATCCTGGTCGACACGGTGCGCGACTGCTATGCCGCGCTGGGCGTGATCCACGCGAACTGGCAGCCGGTGCCGGGCCGGTTCAAGGACTACATCGCGATGCCCAAGTTCAACATGTACCAGTCGCTGCACACGACGGTCATCGGGCCCACCGGCAAGCCGGTGGAGATGCAGATCCGCACGTACGCGATGCACCGCACCGCCGAGTTCGGCATCGCCGCGCACTGGAAGTACAAGGAGCACAAGGGCACCCAGATCGTCGGCCCGCCCGCGCACATCGACGAGATGACGTGGCTGCGCCAGTTGCTGGACTGGCAGCGGGAGGCGGCGGATCCGAGCGAGTTCCTCGACGCGTTGCGGTTCGACCTGTCGAGCCAGGAGGTGTACGTCTTCACCCCCAAGGGTGACGTGATCCCGTTGCCGACGGGGTCGACGCCGGTGGACTTCGCGTACGCGGTGCACACCGAGGTCGGGCACAAGTGCATCGGGGCGCGGGTCAACGGCAAGCTGGTGCCCCTGGAGTCGACGCTGTCCAACGGCGACGTGATCGAGATCTTCACGTCGAAGTCCGACACGGCCGGGCCGACCCAGGACTGGCTGGGTTTCGTGAAGAGCCCCCGGGCTCGCACCAAGATCCGGCAGTACTTCAACAAGGAGCGGCGTGAGGAGGCGATCGAGGCCGGCAAGGACTCGATCGTCAAGGCGATGCGCAAGCAGGGCATGCCGTTGCAGCGGATGCTCACCTCCGACGCGCTGATGGCGATCGCCCGGGACCTGCACCTGGCCGACGTGGCGTCGCTCTACGCGGCGGTCGGCGACAGCCAGGTCTCCGCGCAGTCGGTCGTGCAGAAGCTGATGGCCGCGTACGGGGGCGAGGAGGGCGCGGCGGAGGACATCGCCGAGACCGCCGTGGCCACCCGGCCGCCGCGCAGTCGGCAGAGCAGCGCCGACCCGGGCGTGGTGGTGCGGGGCGTCAGCGACGTCTGGATCAAGCTGGCCCGCTGCTGCACGCCGGTGCCGCCCGACTCGGTCTTCGGGTTCGTCACCCGCTCCGGCGGGGTCAGCGTGCACCGCGACGACTGCGCCAACGCCGAGGACCTGCGGGCCCAGGCCGAGCGGGTGGTCGAGGTGAGCTGGAAGCTCACCTCCGCCTCCACGTTCCTGGTGGCCATCCAGGTGGAGGCCCTCGACCGGCACAAGCTCCTCGCCGACGTCACCCGGGTGCTCTCCGACGAGCGGGTCAACATCCTCTCCGCGACCGTCACCACCACCCGCGACCGGGTGGCCGTGAGCCGGTTCAGCTTCGAGATGGCCGACCCGAAGCACCTGGGGCACCTGCTGGCCGCCGTCCGCAAGGTCGACGGGGTGTTCGACGCCTACCGGGTCACCTCGGGCTCCTGAGCCGCCCGGGAAAGCCCGCACACGACAGCGCCCGCCGGCGGTGACCGGCGGGCGCTTCGTCGTGCGGGGGCGGGGCGGGCGGTCAGCCCTGCGCCTCGCTCATCGTCATCTTCTCGATGACGATCTCCTTCTTGGGGTGGCCGCCGCCGGCCTGCTTGGCGTACGCGCCGTCGTCGCCGGCCTTCGCCACCTGGTTGACGATGTCCATCCCGCCGGTGATGGTGCCGAGCACCGTGTAGTTCGCGTCCAGCGGCGAGTCGCCGTAGACGATGAAGAACTGGCTGCCCGTGCTGCCCGGCTGCCCCGAGTTGGCCATCGCGATGACGCCCTCCGGGTACGGCGGGCGCTTGTCGGTCGGCAGGTTCTCCTCGGCCATCCGGTAGCTTGGGCCGCCGGTGCCGTCGGTGTCCCGCCAGCCCTTGCCGGTGGCGCTCGGGTCGCCGCACTGGAGCACCTTGATGCCCTCGGTGACCAGGCGGTGGCACTTGGTGTTGTCGAGGAAGCCCTTGCTCGCCAGGTGGGTGAAGCTGGCGGCGGTGCACGGCGCGACGGACCGGTCGACCTTGGCGGTGATCGGGCCCAGGTTGGTGTCGAACGTCAGCGTCTGGGTGCCGGTGTTCGGTTGCTGGGCGGCCGGCAGCCCGACGTCCTTGATCTCCTTGGTCCGTTGCTCCTTGGGAACCTCGGTCCAGGTGCACTGCACGAAGCCGGGGGCGGCGGCGGTGTCCTGCTTCTTGTCGTCGTCGCCGCCGATGCTGGCGGCGAGCCAGACGGAGCCGGCGACCACGAGCAGCAGGGCCGCCCCGGCCCCGACGATCGCCTGCGTCTGCCGGCGCTTGCGGGCCCGGGCCGCGCGCTCGGCCATCTCCCGCTCGAGCCGGGCGCGCGCCGCCGCGCGCTGCCGCTCTCTGGTGGACGTCACGGTCGATCCTCCTGGACTGTCTCGGGCGCGGCCGGTGCCGCAGGCTGTGGGGTGCGGGGGAGCCGGGTCAGCCGGCGCTGGGGCTGGCCGACGCGCCGCTGGGGGCCGGGGCCGGCGCGGTCGACGGCTCGCCGACGGTGAGGCTCTGGATCACCACGTCGGTCTTCGGCTTGACCTTGGCTCCGCTCCCATTGTCCACGGTCGGCAGGGCACCGATCTTCGTGACCACGTCCAGGCCGCCGGTGACCTTCCCGATCACCGGGTAGGCCGGCTTGTCCGGGTCGAAGTCCTTGAAGAAGATCAGGAACTGGCTGCCGTTCGCGCCCGGCGGGTTGGCGATCATCGCCACCGTGCCCTTCGGGTACGCCGGGGGCTCGTCGGGCGCCGGGCTCGCCGACGGGCTGGCCTCGGGGGCGACCGGGACGTTCTCGTCGTAGAACGAGTAGGCCGGGCCGCCCAGCCCGGTGCCGCTCGGGTCGCCGCAGCGCAGCGCGCCCTCGGAGGTGATCTCGTGGCACTTCGTGTTGTCGTAGAAGCCCTTGCTAGCCAGGTGGGCGATGCTCGCCCCGGCGCACGGGGCCGACGCGAGGTCCAGCTCGGCGGTGATCGGGGCGCCCTGGTCGGTGGTGACGGTCAGCGCCCGGGTGCCGGAGGTCGGCAGGCCCTTGGTGGCCGGGGTGCCGACGTCCTTGAGGTTGGTGTTCGCGGTGGCGTCCTGCGGCGTCCAGAGGCAGACGTCCTCGGCGGCCGTGTCCTGCTTCGGGTCGCTGTCGAAGGCACCCAGCGCCCAGGCCGAACCGGCCACGATCAGCACGAGCACCACGGCGGCGCCGACACCGGCCTGGATCTGCCGCCGGCGTCTGGTCCGGGCGGCCCGTCGCGCCAGCTGCCGGTCGAGCTTGGCCCGCGCCAGTTTGCGCTGCCGGTCCCTGCTGGAAGCCACCCGTGCTCCCCTTCCTCTACCCTGATGGTCACCGGCGGTCGGCGTCGCGCCCCGTCGGGTGCCACGTGCGCCACGCCACACGCCCGCCAGAGTGTACGGGTAGCGGCTGGGAAAGTGGTGTACGAGGTCCGGGCTGGCTTTATCGGAGTTGCTCACTGGGCCGCTGTGGCCACGGGGGCGGGTGGGCCGGCGCGGTCCGCCCGCCGCTGCGGCTAGGCTTCCGGTGCAGGCTAAGACAGCGACGGAAGGGGAGCGCCGTGCTCGTGGCGAGCTTTCCCGCGGACGCCTTCGGCACCAACTGCTACGTGGTGGCGACCGGGCCGGGGGAGCAGTGCGTGGTGGTCGACCCGGGCATCGGGGTGATCGACCGGCTCGACGCCGTCCTCGCCGAGCATCGCCTGCACCCCGCCGCCGTGCTGCTCACCCACGGCCACCTCGACCACACGTTCTCCGTCGCGCCGGTCTGCGGCGCGCGGGGCGTCACCGCGTACGTCCACCCGGAGGACCGCGAGCTGCTGGCCGACCCGGCCAAGGGGCTGTCGATGGACCTCCGGGGGCTCTTCGGCGGCCGGCTGCCCTACTCCGAGCCCGACGACGTCGCCGAGCTGACCGACGGCGCGACCCTGTCGCTGGCCGGGTTGGAGATCACCGTCGACCACGCCCCGGGCCATACCGGCGGGTCGGTGCTGTTCCGGCTGCCCGGCACGGGCTCGCAGTGGGAGGCCGAGCAGGTCTGCCTCTCCGGCGACGTGCTCTTCGCCGGCTCGATCGGCCGCACCGACCTGTGGGGCGGCAGCATGCCCCGGATGCTCGCCAGCCTGCGCGACAAGATCCTGCCGCTGGCCGACGACACGGTGGTGCTGCCCGGCCACGGCCCCGCGACCACCATCGGCCGCGAGCGCGCGAGCAACCCGTACCTCATCGAGGTGGCGGCGTCGGGCGACGCGCGCCCGGCCGCACCCACCCGCGGCCTCTAGGCCGCGCCTCGACCTTTCCCGCGCCGCCGCGCGGGTGCTGAACGGAGCGTCATGAGCAAGCCCACGCCCATCTCCGGCTTCCCCGAGTGGACCCCGGCGCAGCGGATGATCGAGCAGTTCGTGCTGGACCGGATCCGCGCCACCTTCGAGCTGTACGGCTTCGCGCCGCTGGAGACCCGCTCCGTGGAGCCGCTGGACCAGCTGCTGCGCAAGGGGGAGACCTCCAAGGAGGTCTACGTGCTGCGTCGCCTCCAGGCCGAGGTTGACGGCCCGGCCGGCGACGACTCCCTCGGCCTGCACTTCGACCTGACGGTGCCGTTCGCCCGCTACGTGCTGGAGAACGCCGGCCGGCTCCAGTTCCCGTTCCGCCGCTACCAGATCCAGAAGGTGTGGCGGGGCGAGCGCCCGCAGGAGGGGCGCTACCGGGAGTTCCTCCAGGCCGACATCGACATCGTCGACCGGGACACCCTGCCCGCCCACTACGAGGCGGAGATGCCGCTGGTCATCGGCGACGCGCTGCGGTCGCTGCCGATCCCGCCGGTGACCATCCAGGTCAACAACCGCAAGATCTGCGAGGGGTTCTACCGGGGCATCGGCCTGACCGACCCGGAGGCCGCCCTGCGCGCGGTCGACAAGCTCGACAAGATCGGCCCGGCGAAGGTGGCCGAGCTGCTCGCCGAGACGGCCGGGGCGAGCGAGGCGCAGGCCAAGGCGTGCCTGGCCCTGGCCGAGATCTCCGCACCGGACGCCTCGTTCGCCGACGCCGTGCGCGGCCTCGGGGTGACCCACCCGCTGCTCGACGAGGGCGTCGCCGAGCTGGTGGCGGTGGTGGAGACCGCCGCCGCGCACTCGCCGGGGCTGTGCGTGGCCGACCTGCGGATCGCCCGTGGGCTCGACTACTACACCGGCACCGTCTACGAGACGTCGCTGGCCGGCTACGAGCGCTTCGGCTCGATCTGCTCCGGCGGCCGGTACGACAACCTGGTCAGCGCCGGTGGCGCGTCCTTCCCCGGGGTGGGCATCTCGATCGGGGTGAGCCGGCTGCTCGGGCTGCTCTTCGGCGCGGGCGCGCTCACCGTGTCCCGCAGCGTGCCGACGTGCGTGCTGGTCGCGGTGACCAGCGAGGAGCGGCGGGCGGCGAGCAACGCGGTCGCCGACGCGCTGCGCCGCCGGGGGGTGCCCACGGAGGTCGCGCCGAGCGCGGCGAAGTTCGGCAAGCAGATCCGGCACGCGGAGCGGCGCGGCATCCCGTACGTCTGGTTCCCCGGCGTCGACGGGGCGCCCGACGAGGTGAAGGACATCCGCTCCGGTGAGCAGGTGGTCGCGGCGGCCGGCGAGTGGACCCCGCCGCGGGCCGACCTGTCGCCCCTGGTGAGCTGAGGGGACGCCGCGCGGGCGGGCGCTACTGGCGCGTACGGCGCGGAAGACCTACGGTGGCGTAAGTTACGCCACCGTAGGGAGAACTTCGTGACCGCACTCAGCCAGACCGCCCTGCTCGTCGAGCTCGAACCCGTCGTGGCGAAGAACCTCGACCGCCACCTCGCGATGGCGAAGGAGTGGTTCCCGCACGAGTACGTGCCGTGGAGCGAGGGGCGCACCTTCGACGGCCCGCTCGGTGGCGAGGCGTGGTCGCCGCAGGACTCGACGATCCCCGAGATCGCCCGCACCGCGCTGATCGTGAACCTGCTGACCGAGGACAACCTCCCCTCGTACCATCACCAGATCGCCACCCTCTTCGGCCCGGACGGGGCATGGGGGACGTGGGTGGGCCGGTGGACCGCCGAGGAGGGCCGGCACGGCACCGCCATCCGCGACTACCTGACGGTGACCCGGGCGGTGGACCCGGTGGCGCTGGAGCGGGCCCGGATGGTGCACATGACCGCCGGCTACACCAACTCGCACGACGCCTCGATGCTGCGCTCGCTGGCGTACGTGTCGTTCCAGGAGCTGGCGACCCGGATCTCGCACCGCAACACGGGCCGGGTGGCCGGCGACCCGGTGTGCGAGGCGCTGCTCGCCCGCGTCGCCGCCGACGAGAACCTGCACATGGTCTTCTACCGCAACCTGCTCGCCGCCGCCCTGGAGGTGGCCCCGAGCCAGGCGATGCGGGCCATCGCCGAGGTCCTCGCCGACTTCCAGATGCCCGGCGTGGGCATCGAGGGCTTCGCCCGCAAGTCGGTGGCGATCGCCCTGGCCGGCATCTACGACCTGCGGCAGCACCGCGACGAGGTGGTCGTCCCGGTGCTGCGCCAGTGGGACATCTTCAACGTGACCGGGCTGGACGCCGACGGCGAGGCCGCCCGCGACCAGATCGCCGCCCACCTGGACGCCCTGGAGACGCACGCGTCCCGCTTCGAGGAGAAGCGCGACGCCCGCGCCGCCCGCCTGGCCGCCGCCCGCTGACCCACCCCCCTCTGCCCCCTGCCCCCCCGGTCCCCGCCCCCGCGCGATCTTGCAGTTGGGGCCCCGGCAAAAGGCACATGACGCCCATCCTCGGGGCCGAAAGTGCAAGATCGCCGGGGAGGGGGTGTGGGGGAGGGGCGTGGGGGCAGGGGGTGGGGGTGGGGGTGGTTACCAGTGGAAGCCGGCGGTGTATGTCACGGTGGCTAGTGCCTGCTGGCCGGCGGCGTTCGGGTGGAAGTAGTCCCAGGTGGAGAGCTGGCTCAGGGTGAACGGGTAGCCGAACACCGCGTTGTCGTCGAAGTCGCAGTTCGGGCCGTACGCGGCGCACGCCTGGGCGAGCTGGGTGTTGTAGTCGACGACCCGCTGGCGCACCCGGGCCCGGCGGTCGACGTCGGCCTGGGCGGTGGAGGTCGGGTTGGCCAGCATGGACTGGCAGATGCCGAACAGCGCCCACGCCGTACGGGCGCTGCCGCTGTCCTTGCCGACGGACCAGAGCCGGTGGATGTCCGGGATGCTGACGATCGCCACCCGGGCGTTCGGCAGGCCCGCCTTGATCCGGCCGAGCGCGGCGTCGATGTTGGCGCGGTAGGTGCTCACCGGCGTCATGCTCGACTCCGAGCCGGTGCAGGCGTCGTTGGCGCCGATCAGCATCGTCACGTACCCGACGCCCTGGCTGACCGCCGTGCCGGCCTGGCCGGACATGTCGGCGGACTTCGCGCCGGTCCTGGCGTCGTTGTGGTCGTTGCCGGCGATGGCCGGGTTGACCGCGCGGATGCGTAGGTAGTGGCTGTTCACCGAGGAGTTGTCGCCGGTGCTGAACGAGCGGGAGGCGCAGTCGACGTACCAGCCGCAGGCGTTGAAGCCGCGGGTGATGGAGTCGCCGAGGCTGGCCATGGAGCCGGGCGGCGGGCCGGCGTCGGCGTGGGCGGCCGTGGCGCCGAGGGGGACGAGGGCGGTGGCGGCGAGGGCGGCCAGGGCGCGTCGGATGGGGGTCATGGTGGCCTCCGGATCACGGGTGCCGACGGGGGAAATCGGGGTGCATCGATCATATTGATCCACCTGAGGGGCCACAATGTTGCGAACATGTGTCGCGGGTAGCTCGGGCGAAACAGGGCGAAGCTGGGTCTTGCGAGTGAATCTAAGTATGTGAATACTTCAGTTCACTCGGCCGGTTCACCCCAGCTCCGGCCGGATGGTCCTCGGGTCCGTCACCCCCGGCGCGACCCGTCACCCCCTTCCGGGAGGTTGTTACATGCGACCCACGAGGTCATCGCTCCTCCGCGCCGCTTCCGTCGCCGCAGCCGGCACCCTGGTCGCCACCGCGTTGATCGGCGCACCCGCCCAGGCCGCCCCCGTCGCCTCGCCCGACGCCGCCGCCACCCTGGCCGAGCGGCTCGGTGACCGCTCCGCCGGCACCTACGCCGACGCCAGCGGCAGGATGGTCGTCACCGTGACCGACGCGGCCGCCGCCCGTCAGGTCCGCGCCTCCGGCGCCATCGCGAAGCTCGTCAAGCGGGGCGCCGCGGAGCTCGACCGGGCCACCGCCGAGCTGGAGCGCTCCGCGAAGATCCCCGGCACCGCGTGGTGGACCGACCCGGCCACCAACCAGGTCGTCGTCTCCGTCGACAGCACCGTCACCGGCGCCAAGCTGGAGCGCGTCAAGGCCGCCGCCGCCCGGACCGGCGGCGCCGTGCGCATCGAGGCCGAGGCCGGCGTGCTGAGCACCCGCATCTCCGGCGGCCAGGCGATCTACGCCGCCGGCGGCGGCCGCTGCTCGCTGGGCTTCAACGTGCGCAGCAGCTCCGGCGTCACCTACTTCCTGACCGCCGGGCACTGCACCAACATCGCCTCGACCTGGTACTCGAACTCGGCGCAGACCAGCACCCTGGGCACCCGCGCCGGCACCAGCTTCCCGGGCAACGACTACGGCATCGTCCGGCACAGCAACTCCGCCAACGCGACCGGCAACGTCTCCCTCTACAACGGCAGCTACCGGGACGTCACCGGCGCGGCCAACGCGTACGTCGGCCAGAGCGTGCAGCGCTCCGGCAGCACCACCGGCGTGCACAGCGGCACGGTCGGGGCGCTCAACGCCACGGTGAACTACGCCGAGGGCTCCGTCTCCGGCCTGATCCGCACCAACGTCTGCGCCGAGCCCGGCGACAGCGGCGGCTCGCTGTTCAGCGGCAGCAGCGCCATCGGCCTCACCTCCGGCGGCAGCGGCAACTGCACCCGCGGCGGCACCACCTACTTCCAGCCCGTCACCGAGCCGCTGAGCGTCTACGGCGTCAGCATCATCTGATCCACCTCGCCCTCCCCCCGAAGCGGGTCGCCGGCCTCCGGCGGCCCGCTTCCGGCGTACCCGAACCCGGCGCAGCCGGAGCAGGCCGCGACCGACGGCCGGTGGGGACCGGCGGCCCGGTGGGGCGGGATCCGCCGGTGGGGCGGGATCCGCGAGAGGATCGACTGGGCGGGCCGAACCGGGGTACCTTGCGGCCGGTGAGCGCCACACCGACCCCCGCCCCGCCCGCGTCGGCCTGGGCCCCGCTGCGCCTCGCCGCGTTCCGCAGCCTCTGGCTGGCCGTGCTGGCCAGCAACGTCGGCACCTGGATGCAGACCGTCGGCGCCCAGTGGCTGCTGGTCGACCAACCCAACGCGCCGACGCTGGTCGCCCTCGTGCAGACCGCGAGCATGCTGCCCGTGCTGCTGCTGGCCCTGCCGGCCGGCGCGCTCGCCGACACCCTCGACCGACGCCGGCTGCTCATCGGCGTGCAGAGCTTCCTCGCCGCCGTCGGGGTGCTGCTGACCGCGCTCACCGCCGCCGACCGGATGCCGCCCGCCCTGCTGCTCACCCTCACCTTCGCCCTCGGCGTGGGCCAGGCGCTCACCCTGCCCGCCTGGCAGGCGGTGATCCCGGAGCTGGTGCCCCGGGAGCAGCTCGTCAGCGCCTCGGCGCTCGGCTCCATCAGCGTCAACCTGGCCCGCTCGGTCGGCCCGGCGGTGGCCGGCGTGCTGGTCGCCCAGGCCGGGGTGGCCGTGGTCTTCGCGGTGAACACCGCGTCCTTCGCGATCTTCGCCGGCGCGCTGCTGCGCTGGCGGCCGGACCGCCCCGACGGCGCGGCCATGCCGGAACGGTTCACCGCCGCCCTGCGCGCCGGCGGCCGGTACGTGCGCCACTCGCCGGTCGTCCGCCGCATCCTGCTGCGGGCCGCGCTGTTCGTGGTGCCCGGCAGCGCGCTGTGGGCGCTGCTGCCGCTGGTGGCCAGCCACCGCCTCGGCCTGGGCCCCGGCGGGTACGGCGTGCTGCTGGCCGCGCTCGGCGTCGGCGCGGTCGCCGGTGCGCTCGTGCTGCCCCGGGTACGCCGGGCGCTCACCGCCAGCCAGCTCCTCCTCGTCGCCGGGCTCGTCTACGCCGGGGTGCTGCTGGTGCTCGCCCTCGTGCCCGTGCCGGCCCTGGTGACGGTGGCCCTGGTGCCCGCCGGGCTGGCCTGGATGACGGTGCTGTCCACCGTGAACGCCGCGATGCAGCTCTTCCTCCCCGGCTGGGTACGCGCCCGGGGGCTCTCGGTCTACCAGATGGTCTTCGCAGGCGGGCAGGCGCTCGGCGCCCTCGCCTGGGGCGCGCTCGGCGAGTTCGCCGGCCTGGTCGCCGCGCTCGCCGTGGCCGGGGCGGCCATGGCCGTCGCCGCGCTCACCGTGCTGCTGTGGCCGCTGCGCGAGACCCGGGGGGTCAACCGGGACCCGGCCGTCTACTGGCCCGAGCCGCACCTGACCCTGGACGCGCACCCGCGCACCGGGCCGGTGCTGGTGACCGTCACCTACACCGTGCCGCCCGAGCGGCAGGACGCCTTCGTCGAGGCGATGCGGGCGGTGGGCCGGTCGCGGCGGCGCACCGGGGCGATGCGCTGGGGACTGTTCCGGGCGGGGGAGCGGGCGCACGGCTTCGTCGAGGTCTACCAGGTGCCGTCCTGGGAGGAACACCTGCGCCAGCACGGCGGGCGGCTGACCGGCGCCGACCGGGCGGCGGAGGAGCGGGCGAGGGCGCTGACCGAGGGCGAGGTCCACGTCAGCCACCTCCTCCCCGCCGACGAGCCGTAGCGGGGGTGCAAGGAAGGGCACCTTGTTAACGCTTTCTGTGGTACAGGGGCCCCCTGTTAACACCACGGGCCGTGTCGGGCCGCCTCGGGCCGCGGTGCGCCCGGCGGTGCCGTGGGCGGTGCCGTGGGCGGTGCGCCCCGCAGCGCCGGGGTCAGCGCCGGCTCAGCCACCCGGCGACCAGCAGCGGGCAGAGCGCCTCCGCCCCGGCGGCCACCCGCTCGGCCAGGCCGATCCGGTCACCCCCGGTGGCCAGCTCGATCACGAACCAGGCCACCGGCGTCAGCAGCCCCGCCGCCAGCGCCGCCCAGGCGGCCCGCCCGCCGCCGGCGTACCCGTCGGGGGTGGACCGGGCCCGGCGGCCCGCGTCGCCGAGGGCCGGCCGCAGCGCGTCGCCGCCGGGGTGGCCGGGCCGTGGCCCGGCACCGCCGATGCCGCCGCGCACCCTGCTCGGCGGCGGGCCGGCGGGGGCGAGCGCCGGCCAGAGGGCCAGCGTGCCGAACGCGACGGCGGCGGCCAGCGCGTGCGGCGTCGAGCCGCCGTCGGCCGGCAGCGGGAACGCCGCCACCGCGAGCGTGGCGACGCCGCCCAGGGCGAGCAGCGCCCGCCCGCCGGCCGCCAGCGGGCGCAGCCCGGCGGCGGTCACGCAGTGGCACAGGCCGAGCCCGACGAGGCCGAGCGTCATGATCCACCGGTCGGTCGCGCCGACGGCCGCGAGCGCGCTGATCGTCCCGGAGACCTGGTCGAACCCGCCGGGCTGCCGGGCCGCGCCGAGCAGCCAGCCGCCGACCAGGAAGACCGGCGCCGCGCCGGCGGAGAGCAGGGCCCACGGGGGTACGACACGCACCCGGCACACCGTACGCGGCGCGGCATGGGTTAGCAGGGGCCCCCTGTGCAACAGAAAGCGTTAACAAGGGGCCCCTCCTTACCCCCAACCGCGCCCGGTGACGGCGGGGGGCGGGGCACCCTGACAGAATGCGAGGGCAGACCGAACGCAGACGATGAGGAGACACAAGCCGTGATCCGTACCCATGACGCCGGCAGCCTGCGCGCGACGGACGCCGGCACCACGGTGACGCTCGCCGGGTGGGTCGCCCGCCGGCGCGACCACGGCGGTGTCATCTTCGTCGATTTGCGCGACGCCTCGGGCGTCGTGCAGGTGGTCTTCCGCGAGGAGGACGCCCACGCGCTGCGCAACGAGTTCTGCGTGAAGGTGACCGGCGAGGTGACCCGCCGTCCCGAGGGCAACGAGAACCCGGAGCTGCCGACCGGCGAGATCGAGGTGACCGCGAGCGCGCTGGAGGTGCTCTCGGAGGCCGCGCCGCTGCCGCTGCCCGTCGACGACCAGGTCGAGGCCGGCGACGACATCCGGCTCAAGTACCGCTACCTGGACCTGCGCCGGGGCGGCCCGGCGAGGGCGATGCGGCTGCGGTCGCGGGCCAACCAGCTCGCCCGGGGCGTGCTGCACGAGCGCGACTTCCTGGAGATCGAGACGCCGACGCTGACCCGGTCCACCCCGGAGGGCGCGCGCGACTTCCTGGTCCCGGTCCGGCTCCAGCCGGGCAGCTGGTACGCGCTGCCCCAGTCCCCGCAGCTGTTCAAGCAGCTGCTGATGGTCGGCGGCATGGAGCGCTACTACCAGATCGCCCGCTGCTACCGCGACGAGGACTTCCGGGCCGACCGGCAGCCGGAGTTCACCCAGCTCGACATCGAGATGTCGTTCGTCACCGAGGACGACGTGATCGACCTCGGCGAGGCGATCGTGTCCGCGCTCTGGTCCGACCTGGCCGGCTACGAGATCCCCCGGCCCATCCCGCGCATCACCTGGCACGACGCGATGGCCCGCTACGGCTCCGACAAGCCGGACCTGCGCTACGGCGTCGAGCTGACCGAGCTGACCGACTACCTGCGCGGCACGGCGTTCCGGGTGTTCGCCGGGGCGATCGACGCGGGCGGCTACGTGGGCGCGGTCGTCATGCCGGGCGGCGCGGGCCAGACCCGCAAGGAGCTGGACGGCTGGCAGGACTGGGCCAAGGCGCGCGGCGCGAAGGGCCTGGCGTACGTGGTGCTCGACGCCGAGACCGGCGCGCCGCGGGGCCCGGTGGCGAAGAACCTCTCCGAGGAGCACCTGGCGGGGCTGGCCGACGCGGTCGGCGCGAAGCCGGGCGACGCGGTGTTCTTCGCGGCCGGCGCCGACGCCCGGGAGGCGCAGGAGCTGCTCGGCGCGGCCCGCATCGAGATCGCCAAGCGGGCGAAGCTGATCGACGAGTCGGCGTGGGCGTTCTGCTGGGTGGTCGACGCCCCGATGTTCGAGCGCACCGACGAGGGCGGCTGGACGGCCGTGCACCACCCGTTCACCTCGCCGAACGCCGAGTGGGTGGACCGGTTCGAGGAGGCCCCGGACCGGGCGCTGGCGTACGCGTACGACATCGTCTGCAACGGCAACGAGATCGGCGGCGGGTCGATCCGTATCCACCGGGGCGACGTGCAGCAGCGGGTGTTCGACCTGCTCGGCATCACCCCCGCCGAGGCGCAGGACAAGTTCGGCTTCCTGCTGGAGGCGTTCAAGTACGGCGCCCCGCCGCACGGCGGCATCGCGTTCGGCTGGGACCGGGTCTGCATGCTGCTGGCGGGCGCGGACTCGATCCGCGAGGTGATCGCGTTCCCGAAGACCCGGGGCGGCTTCGACCCGCTGACGGGCGCGCCGACGCCGATCACCGTGCAGCAGCGCGCCGAGGCGGGCGTCGACGCCAAGCCGAAGGCCCCGACGGGCGCGCACGCCGGCACCGCCGGCCCGGCCGCCCCGGTGGCCGACCCGGTCTGAGCCGACCTGCGACCCCGGCCTGAGCTGAGGCGGCCGGGGGCGACCAGCGATCCCGGCGGGCGGCCCCACGGTGGGGCCGCCCGCCGCCGTGGAGGGGGCGACTCGTGACGCTGCTCGTGGTGGGTGCCAGCGGGCACCTCGGGGGCGAGGTGTGCCGCCGGGCGGTCGCGGCGGGGCAGCGCGTGGTCGGCACGTACCACGCCAACCCCGGCGCGCCGGCCGGCGTCGAGGCGCGTCGGCTCGACGTGACCGACCGGGCCGCCGTGCGCGCGCTGGTCGCGGCGGTGCGGCCGGCCGCCGTGGTGAGCACCCCCTACCGGTACGCCGACTGGACGGTCACCGCCGACGGCGCGGCGAACGTGGCGTACGCCGCCGCGGAGGCGGGCGCGCGGCTGGTGCACCTGTCCAGCGACGCGCTGCACGCCGGCCGGCCCGAGCCGTACGCCGACGACGACGTGCCGACGCCGGTGTTCGCGTACGGGGCGGCGAAGGCGGCGGCGGAGACCGCCGTGCGGGTGGTCGACCCGGGCGCGGCGCTGGTGCGTACCTCGTTGATCATGGGCGACGAGCGGAGCAGGCAGGTCCGGCTCTGCCTGGACGCCCTCGCTGGCCGGGGGGTCCTGTTCATCGACGAGGTCCGCTGCCCGGTCGACGTGGGCGACCTGGCCGCCGCCGTGCTGGAGCTGGCCGCGTCCGACCATGCCGGCCTGCTCAACGTGGCGGGGCCGGACGCGGTCAGCCGCGCCGAGCTGGGGCTGCTGGTGGCCCGGCGGTTCGGGCTCGACCCGGGCGGCCTGCGGACCGCCACGAGCGCCGCGTCGGGCCTGGTCCGCCCCGTCGAGGTACGCCTCGACAGCTCCCGCGCCGCCGGCCTGCTGCGGACCCGCCTGCGCGGGGTCGCCGAGCTGCTCGCCCCCTGACCGTGCCGGCTCCGCCGGGCGGCCCTGCATACCTTCTATGCAAAGAGATTGTGCATAGAAGGTATGCACAGTTATTGTGCTGCCATGGGCAACGACGAGAGCACGGGCCGGCAGGCCCCCCGCCAGGTCCGGCTGGACCCGAGACAGGTGCGGGTGCTGGCGCACCCGCTGCGGCTGCGGCTGCTCGGCGCGCTGCGGGTCGACGGTCCCGCCACCGCCACCGGGCTCGCCGAAGGGCTCGGCACCAACACCGGCGCCACCAGCTACCACCTGCGTCAGCTCGCCGAGGCGGGGCTCGTCGTCGAGGCCCACGACCTCGCCGGCGGGCGGCAGCGCTGGTGGCGGGCGGCGCACGACATCAGCAGCTGGGAGCCGTCCGACTTCGACGACGACCCGGACGCCCGGGCCGCCGCCGAGTGGATCCAGGCCGAGCAGGTGCGCCTGGTCGTCGAGCACTCCGACCGGTGGTTCGCCGTCCAACAGGACTTCCCACCCGCCTGGCGCGACGCCGCCGGAATGAGCGACGCCCTGCTGCACCTCGGGCCCGAGCGGCTCCAGGCGATGGAGGCGGAGCTGTGGGAGGTCCTCATGCGCTACCGCGACCAGTCGCGCCCCGACGAGGCCGACGCCCGGCCGGTGCAGGTCTTCCTGGCCGCGTACCCGATGATCGAGCCGACCCGGTGAGCGCCCTGTCCGTCCGCCAGGTGCGGTCGCGCTATCTGGTCCTGCACGGGCTGCGCTGGCTGCCCACCGGCCTGCTGATCCCGGTCATGATCCTGCTGATGCAGGAGCGCGGCCTGTCGCTGTCGCAGATCGGCATCGCGTTCACCGCCCAGGGCCTCGTGGTGCTGGCGCTGGAGCTGCCGACCGGCGGCATGGCCGACGCCCTGGGCCGCAGGCCCGTGCTGGTCGCCGCCACGGCGCTCAACCTGGCGTCGCTGGCGCTGTTCGCGGTGGCCGACTCCCTCGCCCTGTTCGTCCTGGTCTTCGCCCTACAGGGCATCTACCGGGCGCTGGACAGCGGCCCCCTGGAGTCCTGGTACGTCGATGCCACCCTCGCCGCCGACCCCGCCGCCGAATACGAGCGTGGCCTCGGCCTCGGCGGCACCGTCGCGGGCGTGGCCATCGCCGGCGGCGCGCTGCTCAGCGGCGGCCTGATCACGCTCGGCCCGCTCGGCCCGGTGAGCGCGCTGACCGTGCCGGTGCTGGCCGCCGTGGTGGCGCAGGCGGTGGCGCTGGCCGCCCTGCTGGCGCTGCTGGTCGAGGTCCGGCCGGGGCGGGGGGCCGGTGCGCTGCGCGCGTCGGTGGCCGAGGCGCCCCGGATGGTCCGGCAGGCGTTCGGCCTGCTGCGCCGCTCCCGCGTGCTGCTCGCCCTCGTGGCGGTCGAGCTGTTCTGGGGCTTCGGCATGGTCACCTTCGAGTCGCTGCTGCCGGTCCGGCTCGCCGAGGTCGTCGGCGACCCCGAGCGGGCCGCCGCGCTGCTCGGCCCCGCCAGCTCCGCCGCGTGGCTCGCCTCGGCCGCCGGGGCCGCGCTCACCCCGTTGCTGCTGCGCTGGCCCGGGGCCGCGCCCGGCGCCGCGCTGCTGCGCGTCGGGCAGGGCGCGACCGTGGTGGCGATGGGGCTGTTCGCCGGCCCGGTCGGGGTGCTCGTGGCGTACCTGGCCTGCTACACGGTGCACGGCGCGTCCAACCCGCTGCACCTGGGCCTGCTGCACCGCCAGGTCGACGGCCCGTACCGCACCAGCGTGCTCTCGCTCAACTCGATGATGGCCCAGCCGGCCGGTGCGCTCGGCGCGGTCGCGCTGACCGCCCTGGCCGAGCGCGCCAGCGTCAGCACGGCGATGCTGGTCGGCGCGGTGGTGCTCGCCGCCGCCGCCCCGTTGTACCTGCCCGCCTGGCGCGCCGCCCGCACCCCCGCCGCCCGCACCACCGTCGACGACGGGCCCGTCCTTGCACCGCAGGCGAGCGGGCGGTGACCCACCGTCGTCCGGGCGGGGCCGGTCCACCGTGGAGATTGGCGATCGGACCGTTTGGGTACATCCCCCGGCGACCTACTGGGAACCCCCACCGGAGGACCGTCATGCTCGCCATTCTCGCGGCCGTCGTCTTCGGCTTCGCCCTGTTGATCGACCTGCTCGACACCAACTTCGGCGCGCCGGACCTGTTCAACGTGCACACCCTGCTGATGCTGGGCCTGCTGCTGCTCTCCCTCTACCTGGCCGGCGTGGGCAGCGGCCCGCGCGGCGGTGGCGGCGGCCGCTGGTACCGGGGCCGCCGCCCCGGCCGTGGCTGACCGTAAATGATCTAACCTGGCCGGGCCCGCGGCGCAGTTCCGGCGCGGCGGACCCGGCCCGGTACTGTCTTCGTGATGGAGTCCGACGCTCTCTTCTCCCTCGGCGCACCCGCCGGGGCGCACGGCGCCCCCACGGGTTCCGTCGGCGTCGACGGCTTCACCCCCGTGGCCGCCGACTCGCCGCTCCCCGTCCGGATGCGCCCGGCCAGCATCGACGAGCTGGTGGGGCAGGGGCACCTGCTCGCGCCCGGCGCGCCGCTGCGCCAACTCGTCGGCGGCGCCACCCCGATGTCGGTGATCCTCTGGGGGCCGCCCGGCTGCGGGAAGACCACCATCGCGCACCTCGTGGCGACCGCCACCGATCGCCGCTTCGTGGCCATGTCGGCGCTCACCGCCGGGGTCAAGGACGTCCGCGCGGTGATCGACACCGCCCGCCGGCAGCGCCGCTCCGGCGGACCGCCGACGGTCCTGTTCATCGACGAGGTGCACCGGTTCAGCAAGACCCAGCAGGATTCGCTGCTCGCCGCGGTGGAGGACCGGACGGTCACCCTGCTCGCGGCGACCACGGAGAACCCGTACTTCTCGGTCATCTCGCCGTTGTTGTCGCGGTGCGTGCTGCTCACCCTCCAGCCCCTGGACGACGCGGCCGTGCGTGGCCTGCTGCGCCGCGCGGTCAGCGACGCGCGCGGCCTCGCCGGCGCGTTCACCCTCCGGGCCGACGCCGAGGACCACCTCGTCCGCCTCGCCGGCGGCGACGTGCGCAAGGCCCTGACCGCGCTGGAGGCCGCGGCGGCCTCGGCGGCGGCGCTGGGCGTCGACCGGATCGACCTGTCCACCGCCGAGCAGGCGGTGGACGTCGCGGCGGTGCGCTACGACCGGGCCGGTGACGCGCACTACGACGTGACCAGCGCCTTCATCAAGAGCATGCGGGGCTCCGACGTCGACGCGGCGCTGCACTGGCTGGCCCGGATGCTGGTGGCCGGCGAGGACGCCCGGTTCATCGCGCGCCGGCTGGTCATCTTCGCCAGCGAGGACGTCGGGATGGCCGACCCGGGCGCGCTGGGCGTGGCCACCGCCGCCGCGCAGGCCGTGGAGTTCGTCGGCCTGCCGGAGGCGCAGCTCAACCTCGCCCAGGCCGTGATCCACCTGGCCACCGCGCCGAAGTCCAACTCGGCGACCGCCGCGATCGGGGCCGCCACGGCCGACGTCCGCGCCGGCCGGGGCGGGCCGGTGCCGCGCGGCCTGCGCGACGCCCACTACTCCGGCGCGCGGGGGCTCGGCCACGGCACGGGCTACCGCTACCCGCACGACGACCCCCGTGGAGTGGTCACCCAGCAGTACGCTCCCGACGATCTTGTCGGGGCCGACTACTACCGTCCCAGCGGGCACGGTGCGGAGCGGGCGGTGGCCGCCCGGCTGCCCCTGCTGCGCCGGATCGTCCGGGGGCTGCCAGCCCCGGCGCGTCCGGCGGAGCCGGCCCCGCCGGGGAACGGCCGCCACCCGTCGGGCAACGGGCACGCCAGCGCGGCGGACGAGGACGGCACGGGCGCCGTCGGGGAGGGTCAGCAGTGAGATCCCGTGGTTCGGAGCGACCGGAGGACGGCCCCGAGGAGCGGCGCGAGCCGCGCCCCAAGGGGCGCCGGTGGGGCCGGGGCCGACCCGACAGCGAGCCCGAGGAGCCGGTGGCCGGCGAGGAGTTCGGCTGGATCGACGACCTGCGCTCCGCCAAGCGGCAGCGCGGCGAGTTGGGGCCGGACGGCGGCGAGCCGGGACAGGCCCCGCCACCCGGCCAGCCCGACCCGCCGGCGCGGCAGGGTCCGGCGCGCGGCGGCGAACCGGGTCCGGCGCGTCCGCGACCGGTCGACGGCCCGTGGCCCGGCTCGCCGCAGCCGGGGCGTCGCCCCGGGCCCGCCGAGCCGCCCCGCCCGGGGCAGGTCCCGCCGGAGCCGGCGAACCGCCTGCCGCAGGGCCCCCCGCAGCCGCCCCACCAGTCCCACCGCCCGCCGCAGGGCGCGGCGGAGCCGCCCCGGGCCGTGCCACCGGCGGCCCGCCCACCGCAGGGCCTCCCGCAGCCGCCGGCCCAGCCGTCGACGCCGCAGGCCGGGCCGCTGCCGGGACCGGCCCAGCCGGCGGCCCCGCCCCGCCAGCAGGGCCAGCCCGCCGGGCCGCCCTATCCGGGCGGCCAACCGTCCGGGCCGCCGTATCCGGCGGGGCAGCCCGCCCGGCCCCCGTACCCGACGGACGCCGCGCCCCGGCGCTCGCGCGACGACGGCGAACCGTCCGGCGAACTGCCCCGGGCGGCGGCCCCGGTGGGCCCGCCGGGCGACCGGTCCGGCGGGCCGGCGACCTCGGGTCCCGGCGCACCCGGGCAGCGCCCCGGCCCGCCGGGCCCGCCGGTGGCCCCGCCCGCGCGTGGCGGCCAACCCCCCAGCGGCGGCTGGCCGGTCGTCCCGGCCGGGTCGCCCCCCGCCGGCCGGGCCGCCGCACCGCCGCCCCCCGCCGGCCGGGCCGTCGTCTCCCCACCTCCCGCCGGCCGGGCCGCCGCACCCCAGTCCGGGCCGCGCCGCGCCGCGCCCGTTCCCGCCGGCCCGCCCTACCCGGCGTCGGCGCCGCCCGGCGACGAGCCCCGGCGCGAGCCGACGGGCGAGCGTCCCGGCGCACCCGGTGCGGACGAGCCGGCCGGTCGTGGCGTCGCCGGGCCGATCGCGCCCGGCCAGGGCGGTCGTCGGCGGGCTGCCGAGGAGCAGCCGGTCGTCCCGCTCAGCGGCAACGCCCCCGAGGTGCCGGGGGTGCCCAGCGGCCCCGCCGGGATGCCGGGCGTGCCCGGCGGCCCCGCCGGGTCGGATCCGGCCGTCGTCCAGGAGCCGGCGGCCACGGGCCGGGAAACCGGTGGCCGCCGCCGGGCCCGGTCCGAGGAGGAACCGGGCGAGGCGACGTCGCGCCGCCCCGCCGGTCCCGTCGACGCCGGGTTCCCCGGCGCCGCCGAGCGGGGCGGTCCCCCGCAGGGGCGGGGCGACCGGCCGCAGCGTCCGGCGGAGTGGCTGCGCCAGGCCGGTCGTGGCGTCAACCCGGACGCCGCGATGCCGATGGTCAACCGGGCGGCCGTGCCGTCGCCGCCGCCGGGCGTCGCGCCGCCGGCCGGGGAGCCGGGCAACCGGCCCGGTGACGGCGGTCGGGGTGCGGCGGCGCAACACGGCGTCGGCGCCGGGCCGGCAGCCCCGGTGGGCCGGGCGCGGCCCGCCGCGCCCGTCGACCCGGCGGAGGAGCCGGTCCCACTGCCCACCGGCCGGGCGGCAGCGCCGTCCCGTCCGCAGGTGGCGGGCCCACGCCCCGGCGAGCCCCGTCCGCCGGCCGACCCCCGTGCGGGAAGCCCCCGTCCGCCGGCCGACCCGCGCACGGGCGAGCTGCGGCCCGCCGCGGTGGATCCACGCACGGGCGAGCTGCGGCCCCCGGTGGTCGACCCGCGCACGGGTGAGCTGCGTCCGCCCATGGCGGAGCCGCGCACCGGCGAGGTGCGCCCCGGGCCGGCGGAGGAGCGCCGCCCGCAGGCCCCGCCGTTCGGGCCCGGCCCCGGTGCCGGACCCCGGTCCAGCCCGGACCCCAGGTCCGGGTCCGCCCCCGGCCTTCGGCCCGCCGGGTCCGCCCCCGAGTCCGGGCCGACCGCCCGGGCGTCGGCGGCGCCCACCGCGCCCGGCCGGGCCACCCCGCCCGGCGGTCCCGCCGCCGGCCGGGCCGTCCCCGGGCCCGGTGCCGCCGGCCCGGTCGACCCGCCCTCCGGTCCTGCCGGCCGGGCCGCGCCGCCGGTGGGGCCCACCGGCCGGGACGTGCCCCCGTCCGGTCCCGCCGGCCGCGCGACGCCGCCCGGGGGGCCCGCCGGTCGGGCCGTGCCGCCCGGCGCTCCGACCGCCGGTCCCCACCAACCCGGCGTGGCACGGGCGGTGGTCCCGCCCGGTCGCCCCGGCGAGCGGCCGGGCGACCAGGCCGACGGCCGTGCGACCCCGCCGCAGCGCGACGCCGGCACCGCTGTGGTGCCGCAGCGTGGCCCCGGCGGCGCGACCCCGCCGCAGCGCGGCCCCGGCCCCTCGTCGCCGCCCCCGCCGGGCGGGTCCGGCGAGGCGCACCCGCACCGCCGGCCGGAGCCGGCCGCCGGCGCGGCGTCGCCGGCCCGTTCCGACCAGCCGCCCGCGGTGGCCCGGGCCGCCGCCGTGGTGCCGGCCGCCGACGCGCCACCGGCCCGCTCCGGCCCGGACGCGGACCGCTCCGGCCCGGACGAGCGCCGGCCCGGCCTGGAGGTGCACCGGCTCGGCCCGGGTCCCGCCCCCCGGGCGGGCGGCGACGGGTCCGGCCCCGCCGGCCCGGAGCCCGCCGGGACGGCGCAGTTGCGTCGGGCCGCGACCGCCGACGACCCGGACGAGGCGGACGAGGCGGCGTCGGGCGGCCCGCCCGGCGCGCGGTCGGAGCTCCGGCGGCAGCTGCGCCAGCGGCGTCGGCTGCGGATGGGCGTGCTCGCGCTGGTCAGCGTGGTGCTGCTGGGTGCCCTGCCGCTCTACTTCGGCATCCGTACGCTCAGCCGCGACCCCGTCTTCGACACCCTCGACGGGCTGAACGTGCCCGGCTGGGCGGCCACGAAGACCGTCGACAACGTCAGCGGCAGCCGCTGGTGCGTGGAGGAGTGCCGGCTGCGCGAGCGCACCGTCGAGTCCCAGCGTCCAGTGGAGGAGACGGCGCAGGCCTACGAGCGGGCCCTGACCGAGTCCGGCTGGCAGCCGTGGAAGGTGACCCGCTGCCCGGAGCAGCCGGCGAAGGGCGACTACACCTGTTGGCGTCGCGACGAGCTGACCCTCGACCTGTGGGTGCGCGAGCCGACCTGCGTCCCGCCGCCGATCGACGGGGAGCCCGCGCCGACGTCGCTGGCCACGCCCCCCGCAGCGGGGGAGTGCAATGGGTCGTTGGTGTCGGTGAAGGTCCGCAACGCCATCGACGACGAGCGGACCAGGCCCCAGCCGAGCACCGACCCGTCGCTCACCGGCGAGGATCCCTTCCCGACCCTGAGCGAGGATCCGCTCGGCGAGTCGACGCCGACACCCTCACCGTCGTGAGCCGGGTTTCATCACTGACGGTAGGGTCTGGGGCTGGCAGGCCCGCCTGCCCCCGCTGACCGGGGTGGGTCGCCGTACGACGGTGTGGGTCATGACGGTCGCGCGTTCCGGGGCGTCGGGCCCCGGAACCCTGCTCGAGGAGGACAGGCGTGAGTTTTGGAGAGGTCGCGGCGCTGATCGCGGCGATCGCGTTCGCGATGCTCGTGTTGATCCTGACGCTGCCCATCCTGCGGCTGCGGCACACCGTGGACGCGGCCACCCGCATGATCAACGACCTCAACGACCGCACCGCGCCCCTGCTCGGTGACGTCAACACCACCGTGAAGAACGTGAACACCGCCCTGGAGCAGGTGCAGGTCTCGCTGGACGGGGTCAACCTCCAGCTGGCCAAGGTGGACACCATGACCACCCACGCCCAGAACGTCACCGCCAACGTGGCGAACCTGGCCACCGTGGTCTCCGCCGCCGCCGCGAACCCGCTGGTGAAGGTGGCCGCCTTCGGCTACGGCGTGCGCCGGGCCGCCGCCGCCCGCCGGCACGCCGAGACCGAGCGCGAGGTGCGCGACACCATCAAGCAGCAGCGCCGCGCCGCCAAGCGCGGCAACGCCTGAGCCGCCGGCGACGGAGGGACGAGAGAACATGAGACGCCTGTTCTGGCTGGGCATCGGCCTGGCCGTCGGCGTGGTGGTGGTGCGCAAGGCGACCCGCGCCGCGCACGCGTACACGCCGGCCGGCATCGCCGGTGGCCTGTCGCAATCCGCTGGCGGCCTGGCCGAGTCGCTGCGTAGCTTCGTGGAGGACGTCCGGATCGGGATGGCCGAGCGCGAGCAGGAGATCCACGAGGCGTTCGCCCGGGGCGAGGCGTTCGACGACCAGTTCGCCGAGCTGCGGGAGGACCCGCGCATCGGCGACCGAGAGATCTTTCCGGAGGAGCACCAGCGATGAAGACGGCGGAGATCAAGCGGCGGTATCTCGCCCACTTCGAGGCGAACGGTCATGCCGTGGTGCCGTCCGCTCCGCTGCCCGCCATCAGCGACCCGAACCTGCTGTTCGTCAACGCCGGCATGGTGCAGTTCGTCCCCTACTTCCTGGGGCAGCACACCCCGCCCTACTCCCGGGCGGTCAGCGTGCAGAAGTGCATCCGCACCCCGGACATCGACGAGGTCGGCAAGACCAGCCGGCACGGCACGTTCTTCCAGATGAACGGCAACTTCTCCTTCGGTGACTACTTCAAGGCCGGGGCGATCCCGCTCGCCTGGGACCTGGTCACCAAGTCGGTCGCCGAGGGCGGTTTCGGGCTGGACCCGGAGCGGATCTGGGCGACGGTCTACCTCGACGACGACGAGGCGGCGGAGATCTGGCGTTCCGTCGGCATGCCGGCCGAGCGGATCGTCCGGCGGGGCAAGAAGGACAACTTCTGGTCGATGGGCATCCCCGGCCCGGCCGGCCCCTGCTCCGAGCTGTACTACGACCGGGGCCCCGCCTACGGGCGCGAGGGCGGCCCGGAGGTCGACGAGGACCGCTACCTGGAGTTCTGGAACCTCGTCTTCATGCAGTTCCAGATCGACGACGTGCAGAGCAAGGAAGTCTTCCAGATCGTCGGCGAGCTGCCGAAGAAGAACATCGACACCGGCATGGGCCTGGAGCGGATGGCGTCGCTGCTCCAGGGCGTCGACAACCTCTACGAGATCGACGAGGTCCGGCCGATCCTGGCCCGCGCCGCCGAGCTGACCGGCAAGCGGTACGGCGCGCACTCCGGCCACGTGGCCAGCGAGTCGCACCCCGACGACGTGCGGCTGCGGGTGATCGCCGACCACGTGCGCACCGCGCTGATGCTGATCGGCGACGGGGTCACCCCGAGCAACGAGGGGCGCGGCTACGTGCTGCGCCGCATCATGCGTCGCGCCATCCGGGCGGTGCGGCTGCTCGGCTGGCAGGACCGGGCGCTGCCCGAGCTGCTGCCGGTGGCGCGGGACTGCATGGCCCCGTCGTACCCGGAGCTGGCGGCCGAGTTCGACCGGATCTCGCAGTACGCGTACGCCGAGGAGGACGCCTTCCTGGCGACGCTGCGCGCCGGGACGACGATCCTGGACACGGCGATCGCCGAGACCAAGTCGGCGGGGAAGCCGGCGCTCTCGGGCGACAAGGCGTTCCAGCTGCACGACACCTACGGCTTCCCGATCGACCTGACCCTGGAGATCGCGGCCGAGCAGGGCCTGGCGGTCGACGCCGACGGGTTCCGCCGGCTGATGGCCGACCAGCGGGCGCGGGCGAAGGCCGACGCACGGGCGCGCAAGACCGGGCACACCGACCTGTCGGCGTACCGGTCGGTGCTGGACGCGGGCGGGCCGGTGGAGTTCACCGGCTACACGGAGCTGACCCGGGAGTCGCGGGTCCGTGCCGTGCTCTCCGGCGGCGACCAGGTCGGCGCGGCCGCCGAGGGCGACACGGTCGAGCTGGTGCTCGACACCACCCCGTTCTACGCCGAGGGCGGCGGCCAGCAGCCCGACCAGGGCCTGATCACCGTCGGCGGCGGCCAGGTCGAGGTCTTCGACGTGCAGCAGCCGGTGCCGGGCCTGATCGTGCACCGCGCCCGCGTCGTCCGGGGCGAGGTGCGCGCCGGCGAGACCGGGTACGCCGAGATCGACGCCACCCGGCGGCGGGCCATCTCCCGCTCGCACACGGCCACCCACCTGGTGCACCAGACGATGCGCAACTTCCTCGGCGAGTCGGCGACCCAGGCGGGTTCGCTGAACGCGCCGGGCCGGCTGCGGTTCGACTTCAACACCCCGACCGGGGTGTCGCCGAGCGTCCTGCACGACGTGGAGCAGCAGGTCAACGAGGTGCTCCTGGCCGACCTGGAGGTGCACGCCTTCGTCACCAGCCAGGAGGAGGCCCGCCGCATCGGCGCGATGGCGCTGTTCGGCGAGAAGTACGGCGAGCGGGTGCGGGTCGTCGAGGTCGGCGACTACGCCCGGGAGCTGTGCGGTGGCACCCACGTGGCCCGCTCGGCCCAGCTCGGCCTCGTCAAGATCCTCTCGGAGGCGTCGGTCGGTTCGGGCGTACGCCGCATCGAGGCCCTCGTCGGCATGGACGCGTTCGGCTTCCTGGCCCGCGAGCACCTGCTGGTCTCCCGGCTCGCCGAGCTGTTCCGGGTGCCCGGCGACCAGGTCGCCGACCGGGTGGAGCAGACCGTCACCCAGCTCCGCGACGCCGAGAAGGAGCTGGAGAAGCTGCGCGCCCAGCTCGTGCTCGGCGGCGCGGCGGCCCTCGCCGGGCAGGCGAAGGACGTGCGCGGGGTGGCGTACGTCGGCACCGAGGCGCCCGAGGGCGCGGCCGGCAACGACGTGCGGACCCTGGCCCAGGAGATCCGCGGCAAGATCGACCCGGCCCGGCCCGCCGTGGTGGCCGTGGCGGCCCGGTCGAATGGCAAGGCGTCCCTGGTGGTGGCCGTGAACGCGGCGGCCCGCAGCCGGGGCCTGGCGGCGAAGGACCTGGTCAAGGCGGCCTTCTCCGGCCGGGGCGGCGGCAGCGACGACCTGGCCCAGGGCGGCGGCCTGCCGGCGGCCGAGGCGCCGAAGCTGCTGGCCACGGTCGAGCAGGCGATCGCCGACGCGTGAGCGCACCGCACGTCGGGTCAGGGCGGGCCGTCACGGTCCGCCCTGACCCGTTCCAGGGCAGGACGAAGGCCCCTCCAGGGCGGACGACGGTCTTTTCGGGCAGGACGCACGCCGTTCCGGGGCGGGCGACGGTCTTCTCAGGGCAGGATGAACAGGACATGGCCGAAGCGGTGCGCGGGGTCCGGCTGGGCGTCGACGTGGGGCAGGTGCGGGTCGGGGTCGCCCGTTCCGACCCGCACGGGGTGCTGGCCACCCCGCTGGTGACACTCGCCCGGGACCTGACAGCGGCCGAGGACGCGGTGCCCGGCGACATGGCCGAAATCGTCGCCCTGATCGCCGAGCACGAGTGCGTCGAGGTGGTCGTCGGCCTACCGGTCAACCTCTCCGGCCAGCACGGCCCGGCCGCCCGGAATGTGAAGGCGTATGCTGACCGGTTGGCTGACGTAATAGCGCCCGTTCCGGTAACGCTCACCGACGAGAGGATGTCGACGGTCGTGGCTTCTCGTAGGCTTGCCGAGCGTGGCGTCCGGGGAAAGCGCCAACGCGCGGTGGTCGACCAGGCCGCCGCGGTCGAGATCCTGCAGAGCTGGCTGGACGCGCAGCGGAGGCGGACGCGATGATCGACGATCTGGACCTCGGTTTCGACGAGTCGGAACGGAGTGGCGACAAGGGCAAGCACCGGCGCAGCTACGTGCGCAAGCGCAAGGGCGAGCCCTCCGGTGGCCGGGGCAAGACCGCCCTCGCCCTGCTGATGGCCTTCGTGCTGCTCGGCGTCATCGGCGGCGGGGCCTTCTACGGCTTCGACCGGGTGCAGAGCTACTTCGTCACCCCCGACTACGACGGGTCCGGCACGGGCGAGGTGACCGTCGAGATCAAGCAGGGCGCGCTGATCGCCGACATGGCCGTCGCGCTCTACGACGCCGGGGTGGTCAAGAGCGCCAAGGCGTTCATCGAGGCCGCCGAGGCCAACTCGCGCAGCAAGAACATCCAGCCCGGCACCTACAAGGTGCGCAAGCAGATGAGCGGCGAGCAGGCCCTGGTCATGCTGCTGGACCTGAAGAACAAGATCACCAACCAGGTCACCATCCCCGAGGGGCGCACCGCCAAGGGCGTCTACAAGCTGCTGTCGGAGAAGACCAAGATCCCGGTCAAGGAGTTCGAGGCCGCCGCGAAGGACCCGGAGGGGCTCGGCGTGCCGGACTGGTGGTTCAAGCGCACCGACGGCAAGCCGGCGAAGAAGTCGGTCGAGGGCTTCCTCTACCCGGACACCTACGAGATCCCGCCGAAGGCCACCGCCGAGATCCTGCTGACGACGATGGTGCAGAACTTCCTCACCGTCACCGGCGAGATGAAGTTCGCCGACCGGGTGCAGGAGGAGCGGGGCGGCATCAGCCCGTACGAGGCGCTGATCGTCGCGTCCCTCGCCCAGGCCGAGGCCGGCAACAAGGACGACCTCGGCAAGGTCGCCCGGGTGGCCTACAACCGGGTGTACGGCGAGTTCCCGTGCAACTGCCTGGAGATGGACGTCACGGTCAACTACTACTTCGAGTCGATCGGCCAGGAGGGCAAGAAGTCGAAGGACATGACCGCGGCCGAGCTGGACAACCCGAAGAACCCCTACAACCGCAAGCTGAAGGGGATGATCCCCACCCCGATCAACAACCCGGGGAAGCAGGCGCTGGAGGGGGCGATGGACCCGCCCACCGGCAAGTGGCTCTACTTCGTGGCGATCGACAAGGAGGGGCACTCCGCCTTCGCCGAGACCTACGAGCAGCACCAGCGCAACGAGAACAAGGCCAGGGAGGCCGGGATCATCTGATGACGACGCCACGGCGGGCGGCGGTGGTCGGCAAGCCGATCAGTCACTCCCTCTCCCCGGTGATCCACAACGCCGGCTACGCTGCCGCCGGCCTCGCCGGATGGTCGTACACCACGATCGAGTGTGCCGAGGCGGAGCTGGCGGCGATGGTCGGCGGCCTCGGCCCCGAGTGGGCCGGGCTGTCGGTGACCATGCCCTGCAAGGAGGCCACCCTCGCCCTCGCGGCCGAGGTGTCGCCCGTCGCCGCCGCGATGGGCGCGGCGAACACGCTGGTCCACCGCCCCGACGGCTCCTGGTACGCGGACAACACCGACGCCGCCGGCATGATCGAGCTGCTCGGCGCGGCCGGCGTGCCGCCGGGGGCCAGCTTCACCGTGCTCGGCGCGGGCGGCACCGCGCGGGCCGCCCTGGCCGCCGCCGCCCGCCTCGGCTCGGGCACGGTGACCGTGGTGGCCCGCCGCGCGTCGGCCATCGACGAGCTGCGCCCGGCCGCCGACGCGCTCGGCCTGCGGCTGGCCGGTGCCGACTGGGCCGACGCGGCCGGGCACACCGACGCCGACGTGGTCGTCTCCACCGTCCCGAAGGGCGTCGCCGACCCGATCGCGGCGCAGGCCCGGTGGCGGCCCGGCGCGGTCTACTTCGACGCGTTGTACGACCCGTGGCCCACGCCCCTCGCCGCCTCGGCCGAGGCGGCCGGCTGCCGGGTGGTGTCCGGGCTGGACCTGCTGGTCGCCCAGGCGGTCGGCCAGTTCGAGCACTTCACCGGCGTCCGCGCCCCGGTCGCCGCGATGGCCGCCGCACTCTCGTCCGAGGTGGGCATCGAGATCCGCCCGACCCGCTAGCCCTCACCCCGGCCTGCTCCGCGCCCCGGCCCGCTCCGCTCCGCCCTGCCCCGGGCCGCCCTGCCCCGGCCGCCCCGCGCGGCGGCGCGGCCGGTTCAGCGCCGCCATGTCGGCGACATGGCGGTATCAGCGCCTACGGATACCGCTATCTTGCCGACATCCGCCGTCCACCGAGCGGACCGATGGTCCGCTCGGTGTGCATCCGGGGGTCGGCCGGTGGCAGCGGTGGCGACATCGGGCGTTCGGGCGCGGTTCCTAGCGTGCGGGGCATGTTGACCTTGAACCTGCGGCCGCGCCGGCCCGTGGCCGTGCTCGCGGCGCTCGCCACGACCGCCGGGCTGCTCGCCGCCGTGCCCGTCTCCGCCCCGGCCGCCGCGAAGCCCGGTGACGTCGTCGTCGCCGAGGACTTCTCCGCCGGCACGCTGCCCACCGGCTGGCGGGCCGTCGACGGCGAGTGGACGGTGCGCGACGGCCGGCTCCACGGCACCGCCACCAGCGGCACCAGGAAGATCACCTTCGGGCGGCACCTCACCGACTTCCGGTTCTCCGCGACCGTCCGCTTCGAGTCCGTCGCCGAGCCGACCCGGTGGACGGCGCTCGGCCTCGACGTGCCCGCCGACGGGCGTACCCCGTGGTGGATCGCCACCATGCGCAGCGGCACCACGGCCGCGAACGGCCTGGAGTTCGCCCAGCTCACCACCGCCAACGCCTGGAACGTCACCAACACCGGCTCCGCGCCGTACGCCGCCGGCACGGGGCGGGACATGAAGGTCGCCGTGGAAGTGCACGGCAACCAGGCCCGCTGGTTCCTCGACGGCCGGCAGCTGCTGCGCACCAGCAGCCTCACCCGGTCCACCGACGGCGGGCAGGCCCTGATCGTCAACGGCGGCAGCGTCTCCTTCGACGACGTGCTGGTCACCGAGCTGCCGCCGAACGGCTACCTGCGCCCGGCCGGCGCGCCGCTGACCGTCATCGCCCACCGGGGCGCGTCCGCCGCCGCCCCCGAGAACACCCTCGTCGCGCAGGAGATCGCCCGCCGCTCCGGCGCGGACTTCGTCGAGAACGACGTGCAGCCCAGCCGCGACGGGGTCCCGTTCGTGCTGCACGACGCCACCGTCGACCGCACCACCGACGGCTCGGGCGCGATCCGTACCCTCACCGCCGCCCAGCTCAAGGGGCTCGACGCCGGCTCCTGGTTCGCCCCGCAGTACGCCGGGGCCCGGCTGCCCACCCTCGCCGAGCAGCTCGCCGACCTGCGGTCCCGGGGCGGCAACCTGCTGCTGGAGATCAAGGGCGCGCACACCCGCGACGAGGTCGCCCGCATCGTCGAGGTGATCCGCGCCGAGAAGATGACGGCGCGCGTCTTCGTGCAGAGCTTCGAGGTCGACGCCCTGCGTCACACCCGGGAACTCGCCCCCGAGCTGCCGACGGGCCTGCTGCGCAGCGGCCTGGACGCCGACCCGGTCGCCGTGGCGCGGGAGCTGGGCGTCACGGCGTACAACCCGACGGGTACGGCGCTGCTGGCCCGGCCGTCGGTGGTCGCCGACCTGCACGCGGCCGGTGTCGCCGTCATGGCCTGGACGGTCGACTCGCCGGCCCAGTGGCAGCAGCTGGAGCGGATCGGCACCGACGGGATCATCACGAACCGGCCGGCGGAGCTGGCCGGCTGGAACGCCGCCGGTCAGCTCGGCGCGGCCGTCCCCACCGTGTCGATCGCCGCCCCGGCCGACGGCGTCGAGCTGGACCGGGCGCAGCGGCCGGTGCTCACCGTGCCGGCCACCGACGCCGACACCGTGACCGTCACCCTCGACGGGGCGGCGGTGCCGGCGGGCACGCCCCTCGACCTGACCGCGCTGGCGGCCGGCGCGCACAAGCTGCGCGCCGTGGCGACCGGCCCGAAGGGCACCGCCACCGCCGAGGCGACCTTCACCGTGGCGGTGACCCCGGCGGGCCTCGGTCACCTGGTGCTCACGTCCGGGGCGAAGGAACACGCCCTCACGGTGCTCACCAACCACCTGGTCAAGGGCCGGTACGCGGAGCTGGCCCGGTACGCCGACCAGCACGCCGGCCGCTTCCTGCCGGCGGCGAAGGCACGCGTCATCGCCGCCGACGCGCGCACCCTGGCCACCCGCTAACCCGACCCCGCCCCGCCCTGGCTGTTGATCAAGAGGTTCGCGTCATCGTGAGGATCAACCTTGACGCTTTCCTCTTGATCACCGGGGCGGGGGCCGGGGTGGCGGCTGGGGCTTAATGCTGTGGGGCGGGCTTGCCGTCGGTCCACAAGGACTCGAAGTGCTCGACATACCGGTCGAAGGCTCCTCCGTCCTGGCACCGTCGCAGGTGCAGCGTCACGGAGTCCTGCCCGAGCCCCGCCCCGATGTGCGTGGCGACTATGGCCTCCTCGTCGAAGACCCACACGGACATGGCGAGATGGCGAGCAGAGAAGCGGACCGGAATCACGGTGCCGACCTTGCTGAGTTCTGCCCGCGTCATCGAGATGCGAGTCGACAGTGTGAGCGGAGTCGCTTCGATCCTCTCCCGCTCGGCTGTGACCGGACTGTCCGGATCCCCGAGCAGGAACCGCAGGTCGGCCCCAGTGCTTGCCTTGGCTTCGAGCGTGGCGGAGACACTGGGCATCTCCAGCCAGAGGAAGTAGCTGGTGTATCCGCCGAACCACAGCCGGGAACTGGCGCGCCCGATGGCGTCACGGAACACCGACCGGGGCAGGTCTGCGCGGCGTGGATAGATGCCGAGCAGTTCCCGGTCGCTTCCAACCTTCACGGCACGTCGGATCATCTCAGGCCACAGCACCCCCACATCCTCGCCCAGCACCTCTGCTACGCGCACTCTGGAGCGAGGATGAGGGACGCGTCCCCGGCTGACCCATCTCTGCACGGTCTTCGCGTCCACATCGCACCTCTCGGCGAGGTCGGCGAAGGAGAGACCCGCTGCCACGATCGCAGCCTTTAGTGCATCGTTCCGCGCCATCGTGAACAGGGACCTTTCGTAGACGTCCCCTCATGGTCACACGTGAGCGGTTCCACCGTCCGTGACACGCTGGCAGCTTTCAGTGCATGTCATATTCGGTGCACCTGATACCGCTCGCTCCGCACCCGTCACCGGTGGCGCGCCCCCGACACTGGCCCGGGCGAATGGAACGGATGGCAACCCCGGTACGGCCGACATGGCGATCCTTCGCCCCGCATGAAGGCGGCGGCTCTCAGTGATCTCCGATGCCGTGTCGATCGTTTTCGGTGGGGTGGTGCCGGGCTTCCTGCTCGGGTTGCTCGCGTTCCGGGTCAAGTCCCGTTGGTGCCCGCGCTGTGGTGAGTCCACCCTGGCCGTGCCGCCGGGGGAGCAGGACAGATGAGGGGTCGCGGCGAGGTGCCGATCGGGCGGCGGATGGCGGAGCTGCGGGCGCGGCGGGGGATGAGTCAGCAGGTCTTCGCCGACCGGATCGGCAGGTCGAAGAGCTGGGTCGACAAGGTCGAGCGAGGCGTACGCACCCTCGACCGGCTCTCCGTCATCGAGACCGTCGCCGGGGCGCTGGGGGTCGCCCCGACCATCCTGCTCACCGACAAACCGCGCCGGGAAGGCGTCACCGACACCGAAGCAGCCGTGGAACGCATCCGCGCGGCGCTGGCCCGCCACGACCCACCCGACGCCGACGGCCCGCCCGTGCGACAGCTCGACGACCAGGCCGGATACGCCTGGGCCGCCTACCGCAAGGGCCACCATCCGCAGGTCCTGCGCGCGCTGCCCGACCTGCTCACCGCCACCCGGCAGGCCAACCACACCGGGACGGCGGCCGACCCGCTCGTCCGCGTCTACCGGCTCGCCGCCCAGACGCTGGTCAAGCTCGGCGAACCCCACCTCGGCCTGCTGGCCGCCGACCGCGCCATGATCGCCGCCACTGGAGATCCACACCGCACCGGCCTCGCCGCCGTCTCCCTCGCCCAGGCCCTGCGCGCCCTGCGCCGGGGACGCCTCGCGAAGGCTGCCGCGCTCAGCGCCGTACACCAGATCGACCTGACGCCGTCGCGTGCCGTTCTGCCGGACGGGCCGGGACTGACCGGGACCCTGTTGATCGAGGCCGCCCTCGCCGCCGCCACCTGTGGTGACGCCGCCACCGCCCACGGCCTCACCGAACGCGCCGTCGACCTCGCTGCCGCCCACGGCAACTGGCAGTACGACGGCGACGGCGTCGCCTTCGGCCCCGTCGCTGTCACCCTCGCCCGCGCCCTGGTCGCCACCCACCTCGGCGACCACCACCACGCCGTCACGCTCCACCGTCACGCCGCCAACGGCGAGGGCTGGCACCGGCTTCCCGCCGAGCATCGCGCCGCCCACCTCGTCGACATCGCCCGCGCCCACCTCGACCTCGGTGACCCGGCGGCTGCCGGCCGTGCTCTCCTCACCGCCGACCGCCTCGCCCCCGCCGAGACCCGCACCCGCCCTGCCGCCAGGGCCACCCTCACCACGATTCTTCGCACGGGCCCCACCTGGGCCGACGTCACCCGCCTGGCCGCCGTCCTCGGGCTGACCCGGCAGTAGGCGCCAGACCTTAGACACCTACCGCCAGCCGCGGACAGTAAGCGTCCAGGATCTCGCCTGCTGCGGGGGCGTGGCGTGCGGGCGGCGCGTCCGTAGGGCGGGACGCGGTGGGCGGCCCGGTGGGACGTGACCCGGTCGTGACAGACTTGCCCACGTGTTGCGCTGGTTGACTGCAGGTGAATCGCACGGTCCCGCCCTCGTCGCGATGCTGGAGGGCGTGCCCGCCGGGATCGAGGTGACCACCGGCGAGATCGCCGGTGAGCTGGCCCGTCGCCGGCTCGGCTACGGCCGGGGTGCCCGGATGGCCTTCGAGCAGGACGTCGTCGAGATCATCGGCGGGCTCCGGCACGGGGTCACCCTCGGCAGCCCCGTCGCCATCCGGGTCGGCAACTCCGAGTGGCCCAAGTGGCAGACGGTGATGGCCGCCGACCCGGTGGACCCCGACGAGCTGGCCCAGCAGGCCCGCAACGCGCCGCTGACCCGCCCGCGTCCGGGCCACGCCGATCTCGCCGGCATGCAGAAGTACGGCCACACCGACGCCCGGCCGATCCTGGAGCGGGCCAGCGCGCGGGAGACCGCCGCTCGGGTCGCCGTCGGCACCGTGGCGAAGGCCCTGGTGAAGCAGGCGCTCGGCATCGAGATCGTCTCGCACGTCGTGGAGCTGGGTCCGGTCGCCGCGAAGCCGGGGCTGCGCCCCACGCCGGAGGACGCCGAGCGGATCGACGCCGACCCGCTGCGCTGCCTCGACTCCGACGCGAGCGCCCGGATGGTCGCCGAGGTCGACGCCGCGAAGAAGGCCGCCGACACGCTGGGCGGCGTGGTCGAGGTGCTGGCGTACGGGGTGCCGCCGGGTCTGGGCAGCCACGTGCAGTGGGACCGCAAGCTCGACGCCCGGCTCGCCACCGCGCTGATGTCGATCCAGGCGATCAAGGGCGTGGAGATCGGCGACGGCTGGTTGCAGGCCCGCTCCCGTGGCTCGGAGGCGCACGACGAGATCGTGCCGACCGCGACCGGGGTGCGCCGGGTGACCGACCGGGCCGGTGGCCTGGAGGGCGGCATCACCACCGGCGAGCCGCTGCGGGTGAAGGCGGCGATGAAGCCGATCTCGTCGTTGAACCGGGCCCTGGCCACGGTCGACGTGACCACGGGAGAGCCGGCGACCGCCATCAACCAGCGGTCCGACGTGTGCGCCGTGCCGGCCGCCGCCGTGGTCGCCGAGGCGATGGTGGCGCTGGTGCTCGCCGAGGCCGCCGTGGAGAAGTTCGGCGGTGACTCGGTGGCCGAGATGCGCCGCAACCTGGCCGGCTACCTCGACTCCCTGGTGATCCGGTGAGCCCGACGCCGCCCGACGGCTCGGCGCTGCCTGGCGGCTCGGCGCTGCCCGGTGACCCGGTCGGCCGGACGCGGCCGGTGGTCGTCCTCGTCGGGTCGCCCGGCTCCGGGAAGACCACCGTCGGGGAGACCCTCGCCGCGCTGCTCGGGGTGGAGTTCCGCGACACCGACGCCGACATCGAGGCGATGGCCGGCAAGCCGATCCCGGAGATCTTCGTCGACGAGGGCGAGGACCACTTCCGCGCCCTGGAGCGGGCCGCCACCGCCGCGGCGCTGACCTCCTGCGCCGGGGTGCTCGCCCTCGGCGGCGGTGCGGTGCTCGCCGAGGAGAACCGCGCCGCCCTGGTCGGGCACACCGTGGTGCACCTGAGCGTCGAGCTGGCCGACGCGGTGAAGCGGGTCGGGCTGGGCGCCGGCCGTCCGCTGCTGGCGATCAACCCGAGGGCGACGCTGAAGCACCTGATGGACCAGCGCCGCCCCCTCTATGCCGAGGTGGCGACCGCGACGGTGGTTACCGACGGGCGTGCGCCGGAGGAGATCGCCGCCGAGGTCGCCGCCCTGCTCAAGCCCTGACGCGCCCCGCTCCGGCCCCGCCGGTCGCGCTGCGCTGCGCCTGCCGCAGTGTTTGCAGGGGACCCTTCCTATGCCGAATGCGTTAACAAGGGGCCCTTCCTTACCGCCGGGCGCCAGGTGGCGAGGAGGGCCAAGGCCAGGGCGATCTCGGCCAGGTCGCCGCCGTAGTACATGACCGTCGCGCCGGCGCGCAGCTGCTCCGGCGGGGCGGGGACGTCCACGGCGAGTCCCGCGTACAGCAGTTGGGCCAGGGCGGCGTGGGCGGCCACGGCGACCCCGAGCACCACGAGCCGCACCGGGACCCGGGGCCGGTGCGGGCCGGGGTCGGGCCCGGCGACCGACCAGGCGAAGAGCAGCCCCGAGAGCAGGAAGTGCAGGTGCGCCAGGTGGTGCAGGGCCGGGTGCGCCAGCGTCGCCCGGTACAGCGGCGTCAGGTACAGCGCGTACAGCCCGCCGGTGGTGAGCACGAGGCCGGTCACCGGGTGGGCGAACACGGCGAGGGCGGGGCGGCGCAGCAGCCGGACCAGGGCCCGGCCGCGCCGCCGCTCGATGCTGCGCAGCGCCAGGGTGACCGGCGCGCCGAGCACCAGCCCGAGCGGCGCGAGCATGCCGACCAGCAGGTGCTGCCACGCGTGCGCGGCGAAGCCGCCGGCCGGCAGGGCCAGCCCCACCGCGAGCAGGCCGGCCCCCGCGCCGAAGGCCGTCGTGCGCCGGTGCGGCCAGCCGCCCCCGTCGGGCCCGCGCTGCCGCAGCGCGGCGGCGAGATAGACCCAGAACAGCACCAGGGGTACGAGCAGCGCCGGCCCCGGCGCGTACCCGTCGTGCCCGCCGTGGCCGTCCCCACCGACCACCCGGCCTGCGGTCGTCGCCAGTGCGTCGGCCACCGCCAGGGTTCCCGCCGCCGTCAGGTCCCCGGTCACCGGCGGTCGGCGCAGAGGTCCACGGTCGTGCCGCGGCGCTGCACCAGCCAGCCGGCGGCGACCAGCGCCGCCCCGAGCGCCAGGAACCCGAGGTCCCACCACGTCCGGTACGCGCCCTCGCGCACGTGGTGGATGCCGAGCAGGTGGTGGTCGACGATCCCCTCGACGAGGTTGAACAGCCCCCAGCCGACCAGCGCCCAGCCCCACAGCACGGGGGAGCGCCACAGCCGACCTCGCGACCGGGTGACCCGGGCGTAGAGCAGCGCCAGGCCGGTCAGCACCGCCACCCAGGTCACCACGTGGAAGATCCCGTCCCAGAGGGTGTTCATCTCCAGGCCGGGCACGGTGTCCACCGGGTAGGCCCTGACCCCGACGTTGTCGCTGCCGGTGCCGCTGAGCATGTGGTGCCACTGGAGCACCTGGTGCAGCACGATGCCGTCGGCGAAGCCGCCGAGGCCGACGCCGAGGATCGTGGCGGGCAGCCGGATGTCGGCGCTGTCAGTGCTGGGTGTGCTCATCGCGGGGTACCTCCGCCTCGTCGGCCGGCCCGTGCCGGAGACGCCCCGTGCTGAGAACGTCGTCCGGGTCCGGACCGTCGCCTGTGCTGGAAACGCTGCCCCCGCTCTGCCCGGCTAAACGCCGCCGGCCGCCGCCGGTGACGTGGCGGGGGCGACCCGTGATACGCCGGCGTCGCCTCATGCGGCGGAGTCGCGCCGTGCGTGGTGTTAGGAAGGGGCCCTTCCTATACAGAAAGCGTTAACAAGGTGCCCTTCCTTGCACCTACCCCGCCACGGAGTGGACAGGCTCCGTCGTGCGGGCCGTGGCTGGACTAGGCTGCCGGGCGATGGACGAGGTGACCCGGATTCCGGTCGGCGGCGAACGGCCGTACGACGTGCTGGTGGGACGCGACCTGCTCGGTTCGCTCCCGACGTTGCTGCCCGGCGCGACCCGGGTGGCGGTGCTGCACGCGCCGCCGCTGAAGGGGCTGGCCGACGCGATCGGCGCGCGCCTGGCGGCGGCCGGGGCAGCCCCGCTGCTCGTGGAGGTGCCGGACGCCGAGGCGGGCAAGGCCATCGAGGTGGCCGCTTCGTGCTGGGACCGGCTCGGCGAGGCGGGCTTCACGCGTACGGACGCGGTGGTCGGGGTGGGCGGCGGCGCGGTCACCGACCTGGCCGGCTTCGTCGCGGCCTGCTGGCTGCGCGGGGTGCGCTGGGTGCCGGTGGCGACGTCGCTGCTGGGCATGGTCGACGCGGCGGTGGGCGGCAAGACGGGGATCAACACGGCGGCCGGCAAGAACCTGGTGGGCGGCTTCCACCCGCCGGTCGGGGTGCTGTGCGACCTCGCGGTGCTCGACAGCCTCCCGCCGGCCGACCTGGCGGCGGGGCTGGCCGAGGTGGTCAAGTGCGGCTTCATCGCCGACCCGGTGATCCTCGACCTGGTCGAGCGGGACCGGGCGGCGGCGACGGACCCGACGTCGCCGGTGGTCCGGGAGCTGATCGAGCGGGCGATCCGGGTGAAGGCCGACGTGGTCTCCGGCGACCTGCGCGAGTCCGGGGTGCGCGAGGTGCTCAACTACGGCCACACCCTCGCCCACGCGATCGAGAAGGTGGAGGGTTACCGCTGGCGGCACGGGCACGCCGTGTCCGTCGGGCTGGTCTACGCGGGGGAGCTGGCCCGGCTGGCGGGCCGGTTGGACCCGGAGACCACCGCGCGGCACCGCGCGGTGCTGACGGCGCTGGGGCTGCCGACGGCGTACCGGGCCGACGCGTGGCCGCAGCTGCTGGCCGCGATGCGGGTGGACAAGAAGAGCCGCGGCTCGCGGTTGCGGTTCGTGGTGCTCGACGCGCTGGCCCGCCCGGCGATCCTGGAGGGCCCGGACGACGAGCTGCTGCACGCCGCCTACCGGGAGGTCAGCCGGTGAGTGCGAGGAGCGCGGCGCAGCGGAGCCCCGCAGCCGCGAACGAGAGAGGCACCGCGTGAGGGTCTACGTGTTGAACGGGCCGAACCTGGGCCGGCTGGGCACCCGCCAGGTCGACGTCTACGGGGCGACCAGCTACGCCGACCTGGTGGGGCTCTGCGAGGCGACCGGCCGGGAGCTGGGGCTGGACGTGACGGTGCGGCAGACCGACGCCGAGCACGAGCTGGTGGGCTGGCTGCACGACGCGGCCGACGAGCGGGCGGCGGTGGTGCTCAACCCGGCCGCCTGGTCGCACTACTCCATCGCGGTGCGGGACGCCTGCGCCCTGCTGCGCGGCCCGCTGGTGGAGGTGCACATCTCCAACATCCACGCCCGGGAGGAGTTCCGCGCGCACTCGGTGGTCTCGGCGGTGGCGACGGGGGTGATCTGCGGGTTGGGCGTGGACGGCTACCGGCTGGCCCTGCACCACCTGGCGGGCCGCGCGGACGCGGCCCGCTAGGGACGCCGCCCGCGCAGGGGTGGTCGGTGGGGGCGGCTCGCGCGGGCGCGGGAACGACCGGCGGCTGACGGCGGGTACGGCCGGCGGGGGCAGCTAGTAGACTTGCCAGGTCTGTCCGCCAATTGATGATCAAGGCAGGAAATGGCCACCACCAACGACCTGAAGAACGGCCTGGTACTCAACCTCGACGGGGAGCTCTGGGCCGTCGTAGAGTTCCAGCACGTCAAGCCCGGTAAGGGTGGCGCCTTCGTGCGTACCACGCTGAAGAACGTGCTGTCCGGCAAGGTGGTCGACAAGACCTTCAACGCGGGCACCAAGGTCGAGACCGCGACCGTGGACAAGCGCACGATGCAATACCTCTACGCCGACGGCGAGGACTACGTCTTCATGGATCTGGAGACGTTCGACCAGATCACCGTGCCCGGGGGCACCGTCGGCGAGGCCGCCAACTACCTCCTGCCGGAGGCCGAGGCGACCGTCGCCACCCACGAGGGCGTGCCGCTCTACATCGAGCTGCCGACCTCCGTGGTGCTGGAGATCACCTACACGGAGCCGGGCCTGCAGGGCGACCGGTCCACCGGCGGCAACAAGCCGGCGACGGTCGAGACCGGCGCGACCGTGCAGGTGCCGCTCTTCATCACCACCGGCGAGAAGATCAAGGTCGACACCCGCGACGGCCGTTACCTCGGCCGCGCCTGATGGCCGAGGGGCCCAAGCAGCAGATGCCGGCGCGCCGCAAGGCGCGCAAGCGGGCGCTGGACGTGCTCTTCGAGGCCGACCTGCGCAACCGGCCGCCGGTGGAGGTGCTCGCCGGCTACGTCGAGCGGATCGAGAAGCCCCACCCGGAGCACCTGGGTTACGCGGTCGGCCTCGTCGAGGGGGTGGCCGCGCACCTGGACCGGATCGACGAGCTGATCGCCAGCTACGCCGAGGGGTGGACGCTGGACCGGATGCCGGCGGTGGACCGCAACCTGGCCCGCATCGCCGTCTACGAGCTGCTCTACGTCGACGAGCTCGACGACGCGGTGGCGATCAGCGAGGCCGTCGAGCTGGCCCGGCAGATGTCGACCGACGATTCGCCGCGCTTCCTCAACGGGGTGCTCGGCCGGATCGCCGAGTACGCCACCCGCTGACCGCCGCCCCTCGGGGGGCGGCGGCGGGCAAGCGGTGTCGAAAAGGGCCCGTGCCTGCGGCACGGGCCCTTTCGGCGTGGCCTGGTCAGGGCGTGCGGGACGCCCCACGACACGTCAGGACGCGAAGAACGCCCGCGGGTCGGCGACGAGCACCCCGTGCTCGGTGAGGCGCTCGATCAGCCCGGACGGCGAGGCGTCGTAGACGATCGCCAGGGCGCGCAGGTCGTCGGCGCGGATGGAGAGCACCCGGCCGTTGTAGTCGCCCCGCTGCTGCTGGATGGCGCGGGCGTACCGGGCGACGTAGGCCAGGTCCTCGGAGGCGTCGTCGTAGAGCCGCTCCAGGTCCAGGACGATCTTGCTGGTGGGCTCGTGTCGCACCCCGCTGCCGTCGGGCAGCAGCTCGGAGACGGGCACCCGGTAGAAGTCGGCCAGCTCGGCCAGGCGGGACACCGTGACGGCGCGGTCACCGCGCTCGTACGAGCCGACCACCACGGCCTTCCACCGCCCGTTGGACTTCTCCTCCACCCCCTGCAGGGACAGGCCCTGCTGCTGGCGGATGGAGCGCAGGCGGGCGCCCAGCGACTTGGCGTATTCAGAGGGCATTCGGACACTCCCAGTGCTGCTCGGGGTTCACCCCGCGATCGCTACGGAGCGTGACGGTACGGGGATTGCGACAACTGGTCAAGTGGTCAGGACCCTACCGTTGGGCTGGGCGGGGGGAGTTGTACCGATTCGCCAGCCTGATTCTGGGGTCAGTGCCGGCGTCGGGTGGTCCCGTGACCGCTGGTAACGTGGCACGCAGCCCCCGCCTGGGCCGCCCGCGGCCCGCCGGAGGCGTCAGACGTCCTTTAACGACCCGTCCCGTGAGGCGGGGAAGGAGGTCCGCCGTGGCCTACCCGTCGGCTGCCCACCCGTCGCCACCGCGACAACCCTCGGTGAAGGTGATCCTCGCCGCAGCGGACGTCTCGCGCGTGGTCGACCGCATCGCACACCAGATCCTCGAGAAGACCCAGGGCGCCGCCGGCACGGTGCTGCTTGGGATTCCCACCCGCGGCGTGCCGCTCGCCCGGCGGCTCGCCGCCCGGATCGGCGCCTTCGAGGACGTCGCCATCCCGGCCGGTGTGCTCGACATCACCCTCTACCGCGACGACCTGCGCCGGCACGCCACCCGCGCGGTCGGCCCGACCCAGCTGCCGGCCGGCGGGATCGACGGCAAGCGGGTCGTCCTCGTCGACGACGTCCTCTTCTCCGGCCGCACCGTCCGGGCCGCGCTCGACGCGCTCAGCGACGTGGGCCGCCCCGCCTCGGTGCAGCTCGCCGTCCTGGTCGACCGGGGCCACCGGCAGCTGCCCATCCGCGCCGACTACGTCGGCAAGAACATCCCGACCGCGCTGGCCGAGAACGTGAAGGTCACCCTCGCCGAGACCGACGGCGTCGACGAGGTCAAGCTGTACGGGGAGGCGACCGCCGCATGATCCGCCACCTGCTCTCCGGCGCCGACCTGGACGCCGCCACCGCCACCCTGATCCTGGACACCGCCGCCGAGATGGCCACGGTCGCCGGCCGCGAGGTCAAGAAGCTGCCCGCGCTGCGCGGGCGGACCGTGGTGAACCTCTTCTACGAGGACTCCACCCGCACCCGGATCTCGTTCGAGGCGGCGGCGAAGCGGCTCAGCGCCGACGTGATCAACTTCTCGGCCAAGGGCTCCAGCGTCGCCAAGGGCGAGAGCCTGAAGGACACCGCGCTCACCCTCCAGGCGATGGGGGCCGACGCGGTCGTCGTCCGGCACCCCGCCTCGGGCGCCCCGCACCGGCTGGCCGACTGGGTCGACGGGTCGGTGGTCAACGCCGGCGACGGCACCCACGAGCACCCCACCCAGGCGCTGCTGGACGCGTACACGATGCGGGCCCGGCTGGGCCGGCTCGCCGGCCTGCACGTCGCGGTCGTCGGGGACGTGCTGCACTCCCGGGTGGCCCGCTCCAACGTGCTGCTGCTGTCCACCCTCGGGGCGAAGGTCACCCTGGTCGGTCCGCCCACGCTGATCCCCGTCGACATCGCGCAGGCCCTCGCGCCCGGCATCGACGTCTCCTACGACCTCGACGCCGTGCTGCCGAACGTGGACGTGGTGATGATGCTGCGGGTGCAGCGGGAGCGGATGACCGACTCCTACTTCCCGTCGGCCCGCGAGTACGCCCGCCGCTACGGGCTCGACGCGCCCCGGATGCGCCGGCTGCCGGAGCACGCGATCGTCATGCACCCCGGGCCGATGAACCGGGGCATGGAGATCACGCCCGAGGTCGCCGACTCGCCCCGCTCCACCATCGTCGAACAGGTCGCCAACGGGGTCTCCGTGCGGATGGCCGTCCTCTACCTGCTGCTCGGGGGGAACAACCTGTGACCGCGTACCTGATCACCAACGTGAGCGTCGTCGGCGCCGCGCCGACCGACCTGCTGATCCGCGACGGCGTCGTCGCCGAGACCGGCACCGGCCTCACCGCGTCCGACGCCACCCGGGTCGACGGCACCGGGCTGGTCGCCCTGCCCGGCCTGGTCGACCTGCACACCCACCTGCGCGAGCCCGGCCGCGAGGACGCCGAGACCGTGGAGTCCGGCTCCCGGGCGGCGGCGCTCGGCGGCTACACGGCGGTCTGCGCGATGGCCAACACCTCCCCGGTCGCCGACACCGCCGGCGTGGTCGAGCAGGTCTGGCGGCTCGGCCGGGAGGCCGGGCTGGTCGACGTGCAGCCGATCGGCGCGGTCACCGTCGGCCTGGCCGGCGAGCGCCTGGCCGAGCTGGGCGCGATGGCCGACTCGGCGGCCCGGGTGCGGATCTTCTCCGACGACGGGCACTGCGTCGCCGACCCGAAGCTGATGCGCCGGGCGCTGGAGTACGTCAAGGCGTTCGACGGGATCATCGCCCAGCACGCCGAGGAGCCCCGGCTCACCGAGGGCGCGCAGATGCACGAGGGCGAGGTGTCCACCCGGCTCGGGCTGACCGGCTGGCCGGCGGTCGCCGAGGAGGCGATCATCGCCCGGGACGTGCTGCTCGCCGAGCATGTCGGCAGCCGCCTGCACGTCTGCCACGTCTCCACCGCCGGCAGCGTCGAGGTGCTGCGCCAGGCCAAGGCCCGGGGGGTACGCGTCACCGCCGAGGTGACCCCGCACCACCTGCTGCTGACGGACGAGGTCGTGAGCGGGAGGGGTGAGCTGGCCAGCCCCGCGCTCGCGAGCGACTGGAGCCCGGCGGGAGCCTACGACCCGGTGTTCAAGGTCAACCCGCCGCTGCGCACGGCCACCGACATCGCCGCGCTGCGCGCCGCCCTGGCCGAGGGCGTGATCGACGTCATCGCCACCGACCACGCCCCGCACGCGGTGGAGGACAAGGAGTGCGAGTGGGCGTACGCCCGGCCGGGCATGCTCGGTCTGGAGACGGCGCTGTCGATCGCGCTCGACGTGCTCGGCCCGCAGTGGGACCTGATCGCCGAGCGCATGTCGCGCGCCCCGGCCCGCATCGCCGGGCTCGACGGCCACGGCGTCGATCCGGCCCCCGGCGTGCCGGCCAACCTGACCCTGGTCGACCCGGCCGCCCGCCGGGTCATCGAGCCCGCGGAGCTGGCCAGCCGCAGTCGCAACACCCCGTACGCCCGCATGACGCTGCCGGGTCGCATCGTGGCGACCTTCCTGCGCGGCGAGCCGACGGTCCTGGACGGAAAGGCTGTTAACTAATATGGAGAAGCGCAGGAGCGCGATCCTGGTGCTGGAGGACGGGCGCACGTTCCACGGCGAGGCGTACGGCAGCATCGGCGAAACCTTCGGCGAGGCGGTCTTCAACACCGGCATGACCGGCTACCAGGAGACGCTGACCGACCCGTCCTACCACCGGCAGGTGGTGGTGCAGACCGCCCCGCACATCGGCAACACCGGCGTCAACGCCGAGGACGACGAGTCCGCCCGCATCTGGGTGGCCGGCTACGTGGTGCGCGACCCGGCCCGGGTCGCCTCGAACTGGCGGTCCACCGGCGCGCTGGCCGACCGGCTCGCCGCCGAGGGCGTGGTCGGCATCAGCGGCGTGGACACCCGGGCGCTGACCCGGCACCTGCGCGAGCGCGGCGCGATGCGGGTCGGCGTCTCCAGCGTCGACGACGACCCGCGCGCCCTGCTGGCCCGGGTCCGCCAGGCGCCGCAGATGGTCGGCGCGGACCTCTCCGCCGAGGTGAGCACCGCGCAGCCGTACGTCGTCGCGGCCGAGGGCACCCACCGGTTCACGGTGGCCGCCCTGGACCTGGGCATCAAGCGCAACGTGCCGCGCCGGCTCGCCGCGCGCGGCGTCACCACCCACGTGCTGCCCGCCGGGTCGAGCATCGACGACCTGCTCGCCACCGGCGCGGACGCCGTCTTCTTCTCGCCCGGTCCCGGCGACCCGGCGACCGCCGACGGCCCGGTGGGGCTGGCCCGGGAGGTGCTCGCCCGGCGGATCCCGCTGTTCGGCATCTGCTTCGGCAGCCAGATCCTCGGCCGGGCGCTCGGCTTCGGCACCTACAAGCTCGGCTACGGCCACCGGGGCATCAACCAGCCGGTGCTCGACCGGGCCACCGGCAAGGTCGAGGTGACCAGCCACAACCACGGCTTCGCCGTCGCCTGGCCGGGCCGCGAACAGGAGCAGGGCGCGGTGCAGGTGCCGGGTGCGCGGGCCGGCGCGGTCGTGCCCGACCAGGTGATCGACACCGAGTTCGGCGGCGTCGAGGTGTCGCACGTCTGCCTCAACGACAACGTGGTCGAGGGGCTGCGGGCGCTCGACGTGCCCGCCTTCACCGTCCAGTACCACCCGGAGGCGGCGGCCGGCCCGCACGACGCGGACTACCTGTTCGACCGCTTCGCCGAGCTGATCGAGGGCCGTGCCCCCGACCAGCGGCCCAGCGAGGGCCGGAGCAACAGCGAGGGGCGCGCGCATGCCTAAGCGGACCGATCTCAAGCACATCATGGTCATCGGCTCGGGGCCGATCGTCATCGGGCAGGCCTGCGAGTTCGACTACTCGGGCACCCAGGCGTGCCGGGTGCTGCGCAGCGAGGGGATCCGGGTCAGCCTGGTCAACTCGAACCCGGCGACGATCATGACCGACCCGGAGTTCGCCGACGCCACCTACGTCGAGCCGATCACCCCGGAGTTCGTCGAGCTGGTCATCGCCAAGGAGCGCCCCGACGCGCTGCTGCCCACCCTCGGCGGGCAGACCGCGCTGAACACGGCGGTCGCCCTGCACGCGGCGGGCGTGCTCGACAAGTACGGCGTCGAGCTGATCGGCGCGAACATCGAGGCGATCAACCGGGGCGAGGACCGGCAGCTGTTCAAGGACATCGTCGCCAAGGCGGGCGTACGCCTGGGCCTGGCCGACCCGGCGGGCCTGGTGCCCCGCTCGCGGGTCTGCCACTCGATGGCCGAGGTCGAGGCCACGGTCGCCGAGCTGGGCCTGCCGGTGGTGATCCGGCCGTCGTTCACGATGGGCGGCCTCGGCTCCGGCATGGCGCACACCGACGCCGACCTGCGCCGCATCGCCGGGGCGGGCCTGGCCGCCAGCCCCGTGCACGAGGTGCTCATCGAGGAGAGCGTGCTCGGCTGGAAGGAGTACGAGCTCGAACTGATGCGCGACCGCCACGACAACGTGGTGGTCGTCTGCTCGATCGAGAACGTCGACCCGATGGGAGTGCACACCGGCGACAGCGTGACCGTCGCCCCGGCGATGACGCTGACCGACCGGGAGTACCAGCGGCTGCGCGACCTCGGCATCGCGGTGCTGCGCGAGGTCGGGGTGGACACCGGCGGCTGCAACATCCAGTTCGCGGTGAACCCGGCCGACGGCCGGATCGTGGTGATCGAGATGAACCCCCGGGTGTCGCGCTCGTCGGCCCTGGCGTCGAAGGCGACCGGCTTCCCGATCGCGAAGATCGCCGCGAAGCTGGCCATCGGCTACACCCTCGACGAGATCCCCAACGACATCACGTTGCAGACCCCGGCGGCGTTCGAGCCGACCCTGGACTACGTGGTGGTGAAGATCCCCCGGTTCGCGTTCGAGAAGTTCCCCGGCGCGGACCCGGAGCTGACCACCACCATGAAGTCGGTGGGCGAGGCGATGAGCCTCGGGCGCAACTTCACCGAGGCGCTCAACAAGGCGATGCGCTCGATGGAAACCAAGGCGTCGGGCTTCTGGACCACCCCGGACCCGGAGGGCGTGACGAAGGAGAACACGCTCGCCGCGCTGGGCATGCCGCACGACGGCCGGCTCTACACCGTGGAGCGGGCGCTGCGGCTCGGCGCGTCGGTCGCGGAGGTCTCCGCCGCGTCCGGCGGGATCGACCCGTGGTTCCTGGACCAGATCGCCGCTCTGGTGGAGCTGCGCGCCGAGATCGTCGACGCCCCGGTGCTCGACGCGGACCTGCTGCGCCGCGCCAAGCGGGCCGGCCTGTCCGACCGCCAGCTCGCCGCGCTGCGCCCCGAGCTGGCCGCCGAGGACGGGGTGCGCACCCTGCGCCACCGGCTCGGCGTCCGCCCGGTCTACAAGACCGTGGACACCTGCGCCGCCGAGTTCGAGGCGACCACGCCCTACCACTACTCGACGTACGACTCGGAGACCGAGGTCGCGCCGTCGGCCCGGCCCAAGGTGATCATCCTGGGCTCGGGGCCGAACCGGATCGGCCAGGGCATCGAGTTCGACTACTCGTGCGTGCACGCCGTCCAGGCGCTGCGCGCCGCGCCCGTCGGCCCGGCCGCCGCCGGCGCGGGTGGCGGCTACGAGACCGTCATGGTCAACTGCAACCCGGAGACCGTGTCGACGGACTACGACACGGCCGACCGGCTCTACTTCGAGCCGCTGACCTTCGAGGACGTCCTGGAGGTCTGGCACTCCGAGGACTCGTCCGGGAAGGCGGCCGGCGGGCCGGGCGTGGTCGGGGTGGTCGTGCAGCTCGGCGGGCAGACCCCGCTGGGCCTGGCGCAGCGGCTGAAGAACGCCGGCGTGCCGATCGTGGGCACCTCCCCGGAGTCGATCCACCTGGCCGAGGAGCGCGGCGCGTTCGGCGCGGTGCTGGCCCGGGCCGGGCTGCGCGCCCCGGCGCACGGCATGGCCACCTCCTACGAGGAGGCGAAGGCGATCGCCGCCGAGATCGGCTACCCGGTGCTGGTCCGCCCGTCCTACGTGCTGGGCGGGCGGGGCATGGAGATCGTCTACGACGACCCGACGCTGCGCGACTACATCGGGCGGGCCACCGACATCTCCCCGGACCACCCGGTGCTGGTGGACCGGTTCCTCGACGACGCCATCGAGATCGACGTGGACGCCCTCTGCGACGCCGACGGCGAGGTCTACCTCGGCGGGGTCATGGAGCACATCGAGGAGGCCGGCATCCACTCCGGCGACTCGTCCTGCGTGCTGCCGCCGATGACGCTGGCCGGCTCGCACCTGGCGCAGGTGCGCCGCTACACCGAGGCCATCGCCCGGGGAGTGGGGGTGCGCGGCCTGCTCAACGTCCAGTACGCCCTCAAGGACGACGTGCTCTACGTGCTGGAGGCCAACCCCCGCGCGTCGCGGACGGTGCCGTTCGTGTCGAAGGCCACGGCGGTGCCGCTGGCCAAGGCGGCGGCCCGGATCGCGCTCGGCGCGACGGTCGCCGAGCTGCGCGCCGAGGGGCTGCTCCCGCCGACGGGCGACGGCGGCACCCTGCCGGCCGACGCGCCGATCGCGGTGAAGGAGGCGGTGCTGCCGTTCAAGCGGTTCCGCACCCCGACCGGCAAGGGCGTGGACTCGCTGCTCGGCCCGGAGATGAAGTCCACCGGCGAGGTGATGGGCATCGACACCAAGTTCGGGCACGCCTTCGCCAAGAGCCAGTCCGCCGCGTACGGGTCGCTGCCGACGTCCGGGCGGATCTTCGTCTCGGTGGCCAACCGGGACAAGCGCGGCATGATCTTCCCGATCAAGCGCCTCGCCGACCTGGGCTTCGAGATCGTGGCGACCGCCGGCACGGCGGAGGTGCTGCGCCGGCACGGCATCGCCTGCGAGCAGATCCGCAAGCACTACGAGGCCGGGGCGGGCGCCGACGCGGTGTCGATGATCCTCGCCGGCGACGTGGCGCTGGTGGTGAACACGCCGCAGGGCTCCGGGGCGAGCGCCCGCTCCGACGGCTACGAGATCCGCAGCGCGGCCGTGACGGCGGACATCCCGTGCATCACCACGGTGCCCGGCGCGGCGGCGGCGGTGATGGGCATCGAGGCCCGCATCCGCGGCGACATGACCGTGCGTCCGCTCCAGGACCTGCACGCCACCCTGCGGGCCGCCCAGTGACCGCCGGCACACCGGGGAGCGGCCGGTGATCTTCGAGCGGGTGGTGCGGCCCGGGCTGTTCCGGCTCGGCGGCGGCGACGCCGAGGCCGCCCACGAGTGGACGCTGCGCCGGCTGGCCGCCGTGTCGCGGTCGCCGGTGGCGCTCGCCGCGCTGCGGGCCCGCTACGCCGTGCGGGCGCCCCGGACCGTGTTCGGGGTGGACTTCCCGAACCCGGTCGGGCTGGCCGCCGGGATGGACAAGGACGGCGCGGCGCTGCCGGCGTGGCCGGCGCTGGGCTTCGGCTTCGTCGAGGTCGGCACGGTCACCGCGCACGCCCAGCCGGGCAACCCCCGGCCCCGGCTGTTCCGGCTGCGTGACAGCGAGGCCGTGGTCAACCGGATGGGCTTCAACAACGCCGGGGCGCGGGCCCTGGCGGACCGGCTGGCGGCGCTGCCCCGCCCGGTCGGCGCGCCGCTGGGGATCTCGCTCGGCAAGTCCAAGGTGACCCCGCTGGACGAGGCCGTGGAGGACTACCTCGCCTCCTACCGGGCGCTGCGCGACCACGGCGACTACTTCGCGGTCAACGTCTCCTCGCCCAACACCCCGGGCCTGCGCTCGTTGCAGGACCGCGCCCACCTCGACGCGCTGCTGGCGGCCCTGGTGGGGGAGAAGCCGGTGCTGGTGAAGATCGCCCCGGACCTCACCGAGCCGGCGATCGCCGAGCTGCTGGAGGTCTGCCTCGACCGGGGCGCGGCCGGGGTGATCGCCACCAACACCACCCTGGCCCGCGACGGGCTCGCCCCCGCCGACCGGGAGCGCGGCGGGGAGGCGGGCGGCCTGTCGGGGCGTCCGCTGGCGGCGCGCGCCCGCGCGGTGGTGTCGTTCGTGCACCGGGAGACCGGCGGGCGGCTGCCTGTGGTCGGCGTGGGCGGCATCGTCGACCCCGACGACGCCGCGCGCATGTTCGACGCCGGTGCGGCCCTCGTGCAGCTCTACACCGGCTTCATCTACCGGGGCCCCGGCCTCGTCCGGGCCGCCGTCCGGGCCGCCGGGCCGTTGCCCGCGCCGGTGCCCTCGGGCGGCCGGTCGTGACCGGGGAGCCGGCCACAGCGGGTCCCGCCGGGGCCCGCAGGGGGCGCGGGTGACGCCGGAGGAGATCCTCGCCGCCGACCGGGCGCACGTGTGGCACCCGTACGCGCCGCTGCCCCCCGCGACGCCCCCGTACGTGGTGGCGGGCGCGCGGGGGGTGCGGCTGCGGCTGGCCGACGGGCGGGAACTGGTCGACGGGATGTCGTCGTGGTGGGCGGCGATCCACGGCTACCGGCACCCGGTGCTGGACGCGGCGGTCGTCGACCAGCTCGGCCGGATGAGCCACGTGATGTTCGGCGGGCTCACCCACGAGCCGGCCGTGCGCCTGGCGCAGACGCTGGTCGAGCTGGCCCCGGAGGGGCTGGAGCGGGTCTTCCTGTGCGACTCGGGCTCGGTGAGCGTCGAGGTGGCGGTGAAGATGTGCCTGCAGTACCAGCGGGCGCTCGGGCGGCCGGAGCGCCGGCGGCTGGGCACCTGGCGGGGCGGCTACCACGGCGACACCTTCCACCCGATGAGCGTCTGCGACCCCGAGGGCGGCATGCACCACCTGTGGGGCGACGTGCTGCCCCGGCAGGTCTTCGCGCCCGTGCCGCCGGCCGGCTTCGACACCCCGCCCGACCCGGCGTACTGCGCGGCGCTCGCCGACGCGGTGGCGCGGCACGCGCACGAGCTGGCTGCCGTGGTGGTGGAGCCGGTGGTCCAGGGCGCGGGCGGGATGCGCTTCCACCACCCGCACTACCTGCGGGTGCTGCGCGAGGTGACCCGCGCCCACGGGGTGCTGCTGGTCTTCGACGAGATCGCGACCGGCTTCGGCCGCACCGGCACGATGTTCGCCGCCGAGCACGCCGGGGTGAGCCCCGACGTCCTCTGCGTCGGCAAGGCGCTCACCGGCGGCTACCTGACGCTTGCCGCCGCCCTGTGCACGGCGGAGGTGGCGGCGGGCATCTCCCGCGACGGGGTGCTCGCGCACGGGCCCACGTTCATGGCCAACCCGCTCGCCTGTGCGGTCGCGAACGCCTCCATCGGCCTGCTGCGGGCCGGAGACTGGGCGGCCGAGGTGTCGAGGGTGGGCGCGGCCCTGCGGGCCGGCCTGGAGCCGCTGCGGGGCGCCCCGGGCGTGGCGGACGTCCGGGTGCTGGGCGCGATCGGCGTGGTCCAGCTCGACCACGAGGTGGACGTGGCGCGGGCGACGGCCGCGGCGGTGGACCGGGGGGTGTGGCTGCGGCCGTTCCGCGACCTGGTCTACGCCATGCCGCCGTACGTCGCCGACGATGCGGACGTCGCCCGGATCGCCACCGGGATGGCCGCCGCCGTGGCGGCCGGCTGACCGGCGTCCCGCGCGGGTGGCGGCATGAGCGTGATCGGACAGGCGTGGCGCGCCGGCGGACGCCGGACGCCGGAGGAGTCGAGAGGAAGAGGCGCGGATGGAGAGCTTCGGTGACCGGTTGCACCGGGCGATGGCGCAGCGCGGCCCGCTCTGCGTGGGCATCGACCCGCACCCGGGGCTGCTGACCCGCTGGGGGCTGACGGACGACGTCGACGGTCTGGAGCGGTTCTGCCGCACCGTGGTGGAGGCCCTAGGCGACCGGGTCGCGGTGGTCAAGCCCCAGTCCGCGTTCTTCGAGCGCTTCGGAGCGCGGGGCGTGGCGGTGCTAGAGTCAACTATCCGACAGTTGCGGGATTCTGGCTCGCTCGTTCTGCTCGACGTCAAGCGCGGGGACATCGGCTCCACGGTCGCGGCGTACGCCTCCGCGTACCTCGATCCATCCAGCCCGCTGTATGTCGACGCGGTCACCGCGAGCCCCTACCTGGGAGTAATGTCGCTGGCCCCGATGTTCGAGCTCGCCGCCACGCACGGCGGCGGGGTGTTCGTCCTGGCGCTCACCTCCAACCCCGAGGGCGCCGCCGTGCAGCACGCCCGCGGCGCCGACGGGCGCACCGTCGCGCAGGCGGTGATCGACGAGATTGCCCAGCTCAACCGGGGTGCGCAGACGATGGGCAGCTTCGGTCTCGTGGTCGGGGCGACCATCGGCGACACCGGCCACGACCTGTCGGCGGTGCGCGGCCCGCTGCTCGCCCCGGGGCTCGGCGCGCAGGGCGGCACGGCCGCCGCGCTACGGACCGTGTTCGGCGCGGGCCTGCCGTGGGTCCTGCCGTCGTACTCCCGCGAGGTGCTGCACGCGGGGCCCGACGTGGGTGCTCTGCGGGCCGCCGCGCAGCGGGCCCTGACCGACTGCCGGGCGGCTCTCGGCGGCTCCTGACTGAGTGACGGCTCGGTCATTTTGCCGTGGTCGTGGCGTGCCCACGTTGCCGAATGCGTCCGCGACCGCTAGTTTTCCCCGCGCTGGGAACCACGGACCCCTTTGGTTTCCGGCGACTCCACGTTTCACATCTGCGGCGTGGCGTCCCGCCCGTCGCGACAAGGACCTGAGGAGAACTGGTGCCCCTCCCGTCACTTACCCCCGAGCAGCGCGCAGCTGCGCTCGAGAAGGCCGCGGAGATCCGCAAGGCCCGCGCTGAGCTGAAGGAGCAGCTCAAGCAGGGCAAGACCACCCTCGCCGCCGTGCTGGAGCGGGCCGAGGGCGACGACGTCGTCGGCAAGCTGAAGGTCTCGGCCGTCCTGCAGGCGATGCCGGGCATCGGCAAGATCCGGGCGACCCAGATCATGGAGAAGCTCAAGATCGCCGACAGCCGTCGCCTGCGTGGCCTGGGCGAGCAGCAGCGCAAGGCCCTGCTCGGCGAGTTCGCCGCCAACTGAGCCCGGCGGTTCGCCGCCGACCGCACACGGCGCCGTGTAGAAACGAGCCGTGAGCACGGATGACGAGGCGCGCCCGGCGGCTCGGCTCACCGTCCTGACCGGACCCTCCGGGGCCGGCGTGGGCAGTGTCGTCGAGCCGTTCCGGGCGCGTTCTCCGTCGGTCTGGATCCCGGTGCCGGCCACCACCCGGCCCCGCCGGGCGGGCGAGGTGGACGGCGTCGACCGGGTCTTCCTCGCCCCGGCGGAGTTCGACCGCCTGATCGCCGCCGGCGGGCTGCTGGAGTGGGCCCGCGTCGGGCCGTACGCCCGCGGCACCCCGGCCGCGCCGGTGGCCGAGCGGCTCGCCGTCGGCCGGCCGGTGCTGCTCCCGCTCGACCTGCCCGGCGCGCTCGCCGTCCGCGCGGCGCGCCCCGACGCCCGGCTGGTCCTGCTCGCCCCGCCCGGCTGGCGGCCGGCGGCGGTGGCCCCGGCCGGCGACGCGCACGTCGTGGCGCACGACCACACCGGGCGGGCGGTGGACGAGCTGGTAGGCTTGTTCGGTTCTTCCTATCTGGCTCCGGCCCGACCACGGCGGAGCGGCTGAGTGACCCCACCAACCGCGTCCGCGCGGTTGGCCAGACGAACCGCGTCCGCGCGGTGCCGACAGACGCAGAGGTTATTTCGTGGGATCCATCGCCAACCCCGAGGGCATCACCAACCCGCCGATCGACGAGCTGCTCGAGAAGACGACGTCGAAGTACGCCCTGGTGATCTTCGCTGCCAAGCGCGCTCGCCAGGTCAACGCCTACTACAGCCAGCTCGGCGAGGGCCTGCTGGAGTACGTGGGCCCGCTCGTGGAGACCACCCCCCAGGAGAAGCCCCTCTCCATCGCCATGCGCGAGATCAACGCGGGCCTGCTCACCGCCGAGCCGACCGACCAGCCGTAACCGCGCCGCGCGCCGATGTCCGCCGAGATCGTCCTCGGGGTCGGCGGCGGCATCGCCGCCTACAAGGCGTGTGAGCTGCTGCGGCTCTTCACCGAGTCGGGCCACCGGGTCCGCGTGGTGCCCACCGCGTCGGCGCTCCGCTTCGTCGGGGCGCCGACCTGGGCGGCCCTGTCCGGCCAGCCGGTCGCCGACGACGTCTGGGCCGACGTGCACGAGGTCCCGCACGTCCGGCTCGGCCAGCGGGCCGACCTGGTGGTGGTCGCCCCGGCGACGGCCGACCTGCTCGCCAGGGCGGCCCACGGCCTCGCCGACGACCTGCTCACCAACACCCTGCTCACGGCCCGGTGCCCGGTGCTGCTCGCCCCGGCGATGCACACCGAGATGTGGGAGCACCCCGCCACCGTGGCCAACGTCGCCACGCTGCGCTCCCGGGGCGTCCGCGTCATCGAGCCCGCCGTCGGCCGGCTCACCGGCGCGGACACCGGCAAGGGCCGGCTGCCCGACCCGGCGGAGATCTTCGCCGTCGCCCGGCGGACCCTCGCCCGGGGCCCGCACACCCCGGCCGACCTCGCCGGCCGGCACGTGGTGGTGACCGCGGGCGGCACCCGCGAGCCGCTCGACCCGGTCCGGTTCCTCGGCAACCGCTCCTCCGGCAAGCAGGGCTACGCCTTCGCCCGGTCGGCGGTCGCCCGGGGCGCCCGGGTCACCCTCGTCGCCGCCAACGTGGCGCTCGCCGACCCGGCCGGCGTGGACCTGGTGCGGGTCGGCACCACCGAGGAGCTGCGCGAGGCCACGCTCCGCGCGGCCGCCGACGCGGACGCCGTGGTGATGGCGGCCGCGCCCGCGGATTTCCGGCCCGCCACCTACGCCTCGGCCAAAATCAAGAAAACGGAGGCGGGGGCACCTACGATCGACCTCGTCACCAACCCTGACATCGCCGCCGAGTTGGGCCGGCGACGCCGACCGGAGCAGGTGCTGGTGGTGTTCGCCGCGGAGACGGACGACGCGGAGGCCAACGGCCGGGCCAAGCTCGCCCGCAAGCGGGCCGACCTCGTCGTCGTCAACGAGGTCGGGCCGGACAAGGTCTTCGGCGCCGAGACCAACGCGGCGACCGTCATCGGCGCGGACGGCGCGGTGCACCCGATGGCCGAGCAGTCCAAGGAGGAACTGGCCGACGCCGTCTGGGACCTCGTCGTGGCGCGCTGGTCGTCTTCCCGAGGGGTGACGGGGTAGCGACCATTCCAGCGCGCCTTTAGCCCGGGTGACTACACTTCCGCGGAACGACTATTCCATAACTTAGGAGTGCCGTGACACGCCGCCTCTTCACGTCCGAATCGGTCACGGAAGGCCACCCGGACAAGATCGCCGACCAGATCAGCGACGGCATTCTCGACGCACTGCTGGCTCAGGACGCGCACAGCCGCGTCGCCGTCGAGACCCTGATCACCACCGGCCAGGTGCACGTGGCCGGCGAGGTGACCACCAAGGCGTACGCCGACATCCCGACCATCGTGCGGGAGACGATCCTCGACATCGGCTACGACTCGTCGAAGAAGGGCTTCGACGGCGCGTCCTGCGGCGTCAGCGTCTCCATCGGCGCCCAGTCCCCTGACATCGCGCAGGGCGTCGACAACGCGATGGAGCTGCGCACCGGCTCGTCGGAGAGCGCGCTGGACGCCCAGGGCGCCGGCGACCAGGGCATGATGTTCGGGTTCGCCTGCTCCGAGACGCCCGAGCTGATGCCGCTGCCGATCGCCCTGGCGCACCGGCTCGCCCGCCGGCTCACCGCGGTCCGCAAGGACGGCACGATCCCCTACCTGCGGCCGGACGGCAAGACCCAGGTCACCATCGAGTACGAGGGGCTGCGCCCGGTCCGGCTGAACACGGTCGTCGTGTCCAGCCAGCACGCGGCCGACATCTCGCTGGACTCGCTGCTCACCCCGGACGTGCGCGACCACGTCATCGCGCCGGAGCTGGAGAGCCTCGGCCTGGACACCGACGGCTACCGGCTGCTGGTCAACCCGACCGGGCGGTTCGAGATCGGCGGCCCGATGGGCGACGCCGGCCTCACCGGGCGGAAGATCATCGTCGACACCTACGGCGGGTACGCCCGGCACGGTGGCGGCGCGTTCTCCGGCAAGGACCCGTCCAAGGTGGACCGCTCGGCGGCGTACGCGATGCGCTGGGTGGCCAAGAACGTGGTGGCCGCCGGCCTCGCCGAGCGCTGCGAGGCGCAGGTCGCCTACGCGATCGGCAAGGCGCACCCGGTGAGCCTGTTCATCGAGACGTTCGGCACCGAGACCGTGCCGGTCGCCTCGATCGAGAAGGCCGTGCACGAGGTCTTCGACCTCCGCCCGGCCGCCATCATCCGGGACCTGCACCTGCTGCGCCCGATCTACCGGCAGACCGCGGCGTACGGCCACTTCGGCCGGGAACTGCCCGAGCTGACCTGGGAGGGCACCGACCGGGCCGCCGACCTCAAGTCGGCCGCAGGAGCCTGACCGGCGACACGCGCAGCGACCGGCGACCCGCTGACGGGTCGCCGGTCGCTCGCGTCTGCGTCGACGTGCCCCTGGCCCACCTCGACCGCCCCTTCGACTACCTGGTCCCCGCCGAGCTGGCCGACGCGGCGGTCCCCGGCACCCGGGTGAAGGTGCGCTTCGCCGGCCAGCTCGTCGACGGCTGGCTGCTGGAGCGGGCCGACGCCTCGGGGCACACCGGCAAGCTCGCCTACCTCGACCGGCTCGTCTCGCCCGAGCCGGTGCTGGCCGACGAGGTCGCCCGGCTGGCCCGGGCCGTCGCCGACCGGTACGCCGGCAGCCTCGCCGACGTGCTCCGGCTGGCCGTGCCGCCCCGGCACGCCCGGGTGGAGAAGGAGCCGCACGTCCCGCCGACGCCGCCCGCGCCCCCGGCCCCGCCGGAGGCGGCCGGCTGGCGGGCGTACCCGGCCGGGCCGGCGTTCCTGCGGGCGCTGACCGAGGGCCGCCCCGCCCGGGCGGTCTGGTCGGCGCTGCCGGGGGAGGACTGGCCCGCCCGGTACGCCGAGGCGGTCGCCGCCACCGTGGCCGGCGGGCGGGGCGCGGTGGTGGTCGTGCCCGACGCCCGGGACCTCGACCGCCTCGACGCGGCGCTGACCGCCGTCCTCGGCCCCGGGCGGCACGTCGGCCTCTCCGCCGCGCTCGGCCCCGCCCGCCGCTACCGCGCGTTCCTGGCCGCCCGGCGCGGGGACGTGCCGGTCGTGATCGGCACCCGCGCGGCGATGTTCGCCCCGGTGGCCCGGCTCGGCCTGGTCGCCATCGTCGACGACGGCGACGACCTGCACGCCGAGCCGCGCGCCCCCTACCCGCACGCCCGCGAGGTGCTGCTCACCCGCGCCCGGCTCGCCGACGCGGCCGCCCTGGTCGGCGGGTACGCCCGCAGCGCCGAGGCGCAGCTGCTGGTGGAGACCGGCTGGGCGCGGGAGGTGGTCGCCGACCGGGCCACCGTGCGGGCGCGTACCCCCGCCGTCGCGCCGACCGGGGACGACCCGCAGCTGGCCCGCGACCCCGGCGCGGCGACGGCCCGGCTGCCCAGCCTGGCCTGGGCCGCCGCCCGGGACGCGCTCGGCGGCGACGCGCCGGTGCTGGTGCAGGTGCCCCGGCGCGGCTACCTGCCGTCGATCTCCTGCGCGGAGTGCCGCACGCCGGCCCGCTGCCCGCACTGCGCCGGCCCGCTCGCCCTGCCGTCGGCGCGGGGGGCACCGGCCTGCCGCTGGTGTGGCCGGACCGCCGCCGCGTACGCCTGCCCGGAGTGCGGCGGCCGGCGGCTGCGCGCGGCCGTCACCGGCGCCCGGCGCACCGCCGAGGAGCTGGGCCGGGCCTTCCCCGGGGTGCCGGTGCGCACCTCCGGGCGGGAGGAGGTGCTCAGCACCGTGCCCGGCGGCGCCGGCCTCGTGGTGGCCACCCCGGGGGCCGAGCCGATCGCCGACGGTGGCTACGGCGTGGTGCTGCTGCTCGACTCGTGGGCCCTGCTCACCCGGGCCGACCTGCGGGCCGGCGAGGAGGCGCTGCGCCGCTGGCTGGCCGCCGCCGCGCTGGCCCGGCCGGCGACGGCCGGGGGCCGGGTGGTGGTGGTCGCCGACGGGGCGCTCGCGCCGGTGCAGGCGTTGCTGCGCTGGGACGCCGCCTGGTTCGCCGCCCGGGAGCTGGCCGAGCGCCGCGAGCTGGGGTTCCCGCCGGCGGTGCGGATGGCCAGCGTCACCGGCCCGGCCGACGCGGTGGCCGACCTGCTGGCCGCGGCCCGGCTGCCCGAGGCGGCCGAGGTGCTGGGCCCGGTCCCCGCCGACGGCGAGAAGGAGCGGATGCTGGTCCGGGTGCCCCGGGCCCGGGCGGCGGCCCTCGCCGAGGCGCTGCACACCGCCGCCGGGACGCGTACTCTCCGTAAGGCTGCCGATCCGGTCCGCGTCCAGATCGACCCTCTTTTGCTGTTCTAGGCGATCGGTGTGGCGGTCACGATCCGTGGTCGCCGGTGCGTGATAGCATCGCCCGTCATGCCCGGGCGCACGACGGAGTGTCGGTACGACGCCACGTCGACGACGCCAGTCAGCCGGTGATCAGGGGTGGACCAGTCGTGACCGTTCGTCAATCGATCGTCTTCAACGGTGACCTCGGCAGCGGCAAGAGCACCGTGTCCGTCGAGATCGCCAAGCGGCTCGGGCTGCGCCGGGTCAGCGTCGGCGACCTCTACCGCCAGATGGCGCAGGAGCGGCAGATGACCGCGCTCCAGCTCAACCTGCACGCCGAGCTGGACCAGGCCGTCGACGGCTACGTCGACCAGCTCCAGCAGGACATCGCGGCCTCCGGCGAGAGCCTCGTCATGGACTCCCGGCTCGCCTGGCACTTCTTCACCGACGCGCTCAAGGTGCACATGATCACCGAGCCGACCGAGGCGGCCCGCCGCGTCCTGGCCCGCCCCTCCGGCCCGGCCGAGAGCTACACGTCGCTGGAGGAGGCCCGGGCCAAGCTGCGCGAGCGCAGCGAGAGCGAGCGGGGCCGGTTCATCGTCCGCTACGGCGTCGACAAGGCCCGGCTGCGCAACTACGACCTGATCTGCGACTCCACCCGGGCCAACCCGGAGCAGGTGATCGGCCACATCATCGACGTGTACGAGGGGCGGCTCGGCGCGGACGTGCTGCGCGACGCCCCGCCGCTGCTGCTGCTCGACCCGACCCGGGTCTACCCGACCGAGGACGTCGGCGCCCTGCGCGGGCTGTGGGACGACGGCTTCGTCGACGAGGTCGCCGCCGCCGGCGACGAGGCCCTGGAGCCCCTGACGATCGGCTTCACCGGGGAGTACTTCTTCGTCGTTGACGGCCACCGGCGGCTCAGCGCGGCCATCCGCAGCGGCTTCCCGCTGGTGCCCGCCCGGCTGGCCGCCGAGGTCGACGAGCCGGTGGTGGGCGGGACGAGCGCGGTGGACTACTTCACCGCCCAGGTCCGCCCCGGCACCGTCTACGACTGGGAGGCCGCCCACGGCATCACCCTGCCGCTGCCGGCGCACTGCCTGCTGGCCGGCGACGCCGTGCTCGCCGGGGAGCCGGCCCCCGGCGCCTGACCCGTCCCGGTCGCGGGCGGGGGGAGGCCCCCGGGCACTCCGTAGACTGGTACGGCCCGACCCGCCCGACCGAAGGAGTCGTCCCGCGTGACCGTCCAGCCCATCCGTCTGTTCGGGGATCCGGTGTTGCGCACGCCGGCCGATCCGGTGGTCGACTTCGACGCCGAGCTGCGCAGGCTCGTTGCCGACCTCACCGACACGATGCGTGAGCAGAGCGGCGCGGGTCTCGCCGCGCCCCAGCTCGGAGTGGGCCTGCGGGTGTTCACCTTCGACGTCGACGACGTGCTCGGCCACCTGGTCAACCCGGTGCTGGAGTTTCCCGACGCCGAGGAGCAGGACGGCCCCGAGGGCTGCCTGTCCATCCCCGGCCTCTACTTCGACACCAAGCGCCGGCAGAACGTCGTCGCCAAGGGCTACAACAGCTACGGCGACCCGGTCCAGATCGTCGGCACGGGCCTGATGGCCCGCTGCGTGCAGCACGAGACCGACCACCTCGACGGCGTGCTCTTCGTCGACCGGCTGGACCCGGCCGGCCGCAAGGAGGCGATGAAGGCGATCCGCCAGGCCGAGTGGTACGACGCGGCGGCCCCGCCGACGGTCAAGGTCGACCCGCACGGCGGCAGCCCCTTCGGCCTGGGGCGGTGACCCGGTGCGCCTGATCTTCGCCGGCACGCCGGCCGTCGCCCTGCCCGCCCTGGACGCCATCGCGGCCTCCGGCCACGACCTCGTCGCCGTCGTCACCCGCCCCGACGCCCCCGCCGGCCGGGGCCGGGGCCTGGTCCGCTCGCCCGTCGGGGCCTGGGCCGACGAGCGCGGCGTCGAGGTGCTCACCCCGGCCCGCCCGCGCGAGCCGGAGTTCCTCGACCGGCTGCGCGAGCTGGCCCCCGACTGCGTCCCGGTGGTCGCCTACGGCGCGCTGGTGCCCCCGGTCGCCCTGGAGATCCCCCGGCACGGCTGGCTCAACCTGCACTTCTCGCTGCTGCCCGCGTGGCGGGGCGCGGCCCCCGTCCAGCAGGCCGTGCTGCACGGCGACGAGCTGACCGGGGCGAGCGTCTTCGCCCTGGAGGAGGGGCTGGACACCGGCCCGGTCTACGGCACCGTCACCGACGAGATCCGCCCCACCGACACGTCCGGCGACCTGCTGGGGCGGCTCGCCGACTCCGGGGCCGGGCTGCTGGTGGCCGTCCTCGACGCGATCGAGGCGGGCACCGCCCGGGCCGAGCCGCAGCCGGCCGACGGGGTGTCGCTCGCGCCGAAGCTGACCGTCGACGACGCCCGGGTGCGCTGGGGCGACCCCGCGTTCGCGGTGGACCGGCGGATCCGGGCGTGCACCCCCGCGCCCGGGCCGTGGACCACGTTCCGGGGCGAGCGGGTCAAGCTCGGCCCGGTCGTCCCGGTGCCCGACGGCCCCGAGCTGAAGCCCGGCGAGCTGCTGGCCGAGAAGTCCCGGGTGCTGGCCGGCACGGCCACCGTCCCGGTCGCCCTCGGCGAGGTGCGGGCCGCGGGCAAGAAGGCCATGCCGGCGAGCGACTGGGCGCGCGGCGCCCGGGTCACCGCGGGGGAGGAGCTCGCGTGACCGGGTCTGCGGAGCGCCCCCGGCAGCGGTACGACGAGCAGTCCGCCCCCCGCCCCGACCGGCGGCCCGACCGGTCGGCCGGCGGCCCCCGGGGTGACCGCCCGGCCTACGGCGACCGCCCGGCCCGCGCCGGCCGGGGCGACGACCGCCGGGACGCCCGGCGGCCGGCGCGGCCCGCCGTCGACCTGCCCCGGCACGTCGCCTACCAGGCGGTCGCGGCGGTGCACCGCGACGACGCGTACGCCAACCTGGTGCTGCCGGCGTTGCTGCGGCAGGAGCGGCTGTCCGGCCGGGACGCCGCCTTCGCCACCGAGCTGACCTACGGCACGCTGCGGCACCTCGGCACCCTCGACGCGATCCTCACCGACGCGGCCGGCCGCGACGTGGCCCGGATCGACCCGCCGGTGCGCGACGCGCTGCGGCTGGGCGCCTACCAGCTGCTGCACACGCGGGTGCCGGCGCACGCGGCGGTCTCCTCGACCGTCGACCTGGTCCGCGCGGTCGGCATCGGGGCGACCGGCTTCGCCAACGCCGTGCTGCGCGAGGTCGCCGGCCGCGACGCCGACGCCTGGGTGGCGAAGCTCGCCCCGGCGTACGAGACGGACCCGATCGGGCACCTCGCCCTGGCGTACAGCCATCCACAGTGGATCGTGCGGTCCTTCGCCGAGGCGCTCGGCGGCGACCTGGGCGAGACGACCCGGCTGCTGATCGAGGACAACGAGCGCCCGCCGGTGCACCTGTGCGCCCGGCCGGGCCTGGCCGATCCGGCCGCCCTGGCCGACGAGGTCGGCGGCGCGCCGGGGGCGTTCTCCCCCTACGCGGTCTATCTCTCCGGCGGCGCGCCGGGCGACCTGCCGGCGCTGGCCGAGGGGCGGGCGCACGTGCAGGACGAGGGCTCCCAGCTCGTGGCCCACGCCCTCGCGGTCGCCCCGCTCGACGGGTCGGACGCCCACTGGCTGGACCTGTGCGCCGGGCCAGGCGGCAAGTCGGGCCTGCTCGGGGCGCTGGCCGCCGAGCGCGGGGCCCGGCTGACCGCGGTCGAGGTCTCCGAGCACCGGGCCCGGCTCGTCGACCAGGCCACGCGGGGGCTGCCGGTGACCGTGCTGCACACCGACGGGCGCACCGTCGGCGCCGACCCGGAGCTGCCGGAGGGGCACTTCGACCGGGTCCTGGTCGACGCGCCCTGCACGGGCCTGGGCGCGCTGCGTCGCCGGCCGGAGGCCCGCTGGCGCAAGCAGCCGTCGGACCTGCCGCCGCTGACCCGCCTGCAACGGGAGCTGCTCTCGGCGGCGCTGCGGGCGGCCCGGCCGGGTGGTCTGGTGGCCTATGTGACCTGCTCCCCGCACACGGTGGAGACGCACGTGACGGTGACCGAGGCGGCGCGGCGGGCCGGGGTGCCGGCGGACTTCGTCGACGCCCGGCCGCTGCTGCCGGCCGGCATGCCGGGGCTGGGCGACGGGCCGTCGGTGCAGCTGTGGCCGCACCGGCACGGCACCGACGCCATGTTCCTGGCGGTCCTGCGCCGGGGCTGAGCCGTGACGCGGCGGGGCGGCCCTTCCGGGCCGCCCCGCCGCGTCAGTCGTCCGCCGGGTGGGTCACTGCACCGGCAGGCCCTTGGTGCCGATGCCCTTCACCGAGCGGGTGAGGTCGCGGTCGACCCACAGGAAGCACTGCACGCCCCGGTTGCCGTCCTTCCACTCCTCCTCGAAGGGGTGGTAGAAGATGGTGCCGGCCCGGTATTCCAGGTCGCCGTTGTCCGGCACCTTCGCGTACGAGGCGATCAGCGTCCGGCAGCCCTTGTGCAGGCGCATCCGGTTCTTGTCGACCTGGGCGAAGGGGATGTCGGGGGCCTGGTAGACGCCCACGAACTCGACCCGGTGCTTCTTGGTGCAGGCGACGGCGGTCATCTCCTGCACGTCGTCCTTCTTGATCTTGGGGTTGAAGCAGCGGTGGGCCAGCGCCGAGGAACCCTTCAGCGCGCCGGCGAGGCTGCCGGTGCGGGACACGGCGCTGGGGTCGTCGACGCTCTCCACCTCGCTCACGTCGCAGCGGAACCAGCGGGCCCCGCCGGACCAGGCCTGCCGGGACGGCAGGACCGGGGACAGGAACAGCCGCCCCGCGCGCCAGTCCGCCCCGAGGACCTTGCCGATCTCCCGGTCGCACTCGGCGCGGACGGCCCGCATCCCCGCCGAGCCGGCGGCGGGCGGCGCGCCCAGCTCGGCGGCGGCGCCGGTGAGCGTGCCGACGTGCAGGGTCTCCACCCGGTGCGACGTCGCGCAGTCCACCGGGTTGTAGCCGCTGAGATAGCCGACGTCGGCGAAGACGGTGTGGCAGGCCCCGGCGGCGGGCACGAACTGCGTCGGCGCCGCCATCGCCCGCCAGTCGTCGGCGAGGTCACCGTCCAGACCGGCCGGCGTGCCGCAGCCGCCCAGCGCCAGCGCCGCCCCCGCCGACACGGCGACCGCCGTCCACCATCGCCGCATCAGTCCGACCTCCCCGTCGCGGTGGTCGCGGGCACCGGCCTCCGTCGCCGGGCGCGCCACGGAGCGGCACTTTACGGCACCGGCGCTCAGCTCGCGGGTAGTCCCTTCGGCCCGGCGCCGCGCATCGACCGGGTGAGCTTGCGGTCGTCGCTCCACAGGAAACACCGCACCCCGCGGTCGCCCTCGTCCCACTCCCGCTGCGACGGGGGATAGAAGATCGACCCCGCCCGGTACGGCAAGTCGCTGTTGTTGGGCACCTCGGCGAAGTCGGCGATCAGCGCCATGCAGCGGCGGTGCACCCGCTGGTTGGACCGGATGAACTCGGCCCAGGTCATGTCGCGTTCGGTGTAGACCCCGACGAACTCGGCGCGGTGCGGCTCGGTGCACAGCACGGGCGCCATGTAGTTCAGGTTCGCGCCGATCAGCTTCGGGTCGAAGCAGCGGTGGGTCAACGGCGAGTCGCCGACCATCGCGCCGCGCAGGCTGCCGACGCGGTTGACCGGCCGGGTGTTGTCGATGCTGTCGGTCTCGCTGAGGTCGCAGCGGTACCAGCGGGCCCCGCTCGCCCAGGCGGAGGTCGACGGCAGGGCGATGGTGAGGCTCAGCCGGGCCGAGTGCCAGTCGCCGCCGAGCACCTCCCGGGCCCGCTGGTCGCACTCGGCACGGGCGACGCGCAGGACGGGCGTGCCCGCCTCGGGCCGCGGGCCGGCGTCGATGACCGGGTCGGTGAAGATGCCGACGTGGATCGTCTCGGCCAGGTGGCTGCGGGCGCAGTCCACCGTCTCGTACGTGCCGGCCTGGACGACCGCGGTGATCCGGGGCAGGCAGGCGTCGGTGGCCGGGATGAACATCTGCGGTTCCCGCAGCGTCGGCCAGTCGTCGGTGAGGTCGCCGTCGGCACCGTGCGGACGGGCGCAGCCGCCCAGCAGCATCGTCACCGTGCCGGCCAGCGCCAGCGCCACAAGCCACCGTCGCATCGTCCGCCCTTTCCGGGAGCTGACGGTCGGGCGCCACGGCCCGTGGGGGCGTTTCCGCCACCGGGCGTGCAGCTTACGTGACCGTCCTGCATGGAGTCTTGCTGCGTTTCCCTCGATCGGCCAGTCGCGGCTGACTTTTCGTCCGGGATTGCCGTCCGGACCGGCCGATCTTGCACCATCGGTCACGGCTGGGTCACAGGGCGTCCGGAAAGGTGCCGCGATGCGGGCGGCTGATGGCCGCGTTCGTACACTGACCTCGTGACCGTACCGCCGTCGATCATCGCGCCCAGCATCCTCGCCGCCGACTTCGCCCGCCTCGCCGAGGAGGTCCGCGCCGTCGAGGGCGCCGCGGACTGGTTGCACGTGGATGTCATGGACAACCACTTCGTGCCGAACCTGACCATCGGGCTGCCCGTCGTGCAGAGCCTGCGCGCCGCGACCGAGCTGCCGTTCGACGTGCACTTGATGATCACCGACCCGCGCCGGTGGGCCCCGGGGTACGCCGACGCCGGGGCGCACAACGTCACCTTCCACGCCGAGGCATGCGACGACCCGGTGTCGCTGGCCAAGGACCTGCGGGCGGCCGGGGCGAAGGCCGGGCTGGCGATCGACCGGGACACCCCGATCGAGCCCTACCTGGAGCTGCTGCCCAGCTTCGACACGCTGCTGATCATGACGATCAAGGCCGGCTTCGGCGGGCAGCGGTTCATCCCCGAGCTGCTCGACAAGGTGCGCGCGGCCCGCCGGCACGTCGACGCCGGCCACCTGGAGCTGCGCATCGAGGTCGACGGCGGGATCGCCGCCGACACCATCGAGCAGGCGGCCGCCGCGGGCGCGGACGCGTTCGTGGCCGGCACCGCCGTCTACGGCGCCGAGGACCCCGCCGAGGCGGTCCGCCGCCTGCGGGGCCTGGCGGAGCGCGCGACCGCCGGGGCCTGAGGTGGACCCGGCCGACGAGCGACCCGACCTCATCCTCGTCGTCGACGACGACGCCGACATCGCCCGGTTCGTCGAGTTCAACCTGCGGCTGCACGGCTTCGAGGTGATCCACGCCGGCGACGGCCAGGAGGCCCTGGAGGTGATCGAGCGGCAGCGGCCCGATCTGGCGGTGGTCGACCTGATGATGCCGCGCGTCGACGGGCTGGAGCTGACCCGGCGGCTGCGCGCCGACCCGATGACCTCCGCCCTGCCGGTGATCATGCTGACCGCCAAGGGGATGACCGTGGACAAGGTCCACGGGCTCAGCGCCGGCGCGGACGACTACCTGGTCAAGCCCTTCGACACCGCCGAGCTGGTCGCCCGGGTCAGCTCCACGCTGCGCCGCAACAAGGAGTTCCGGGAGGTCTCGCCGCTGACCGGCCTGCCCGGCAACTCCCGGATCCGGCGGGAGATCAGCGACCGGGTCCGCAGCGGCGTCGACTACGCCGTCGGCTACGTCGACATCGACCGGTTCAAGAGCGTCAACGACCGGTACGGCTTCGTCCGGGGCGACGAGTTCATCTCCGCCCTGGCCCGCAGCCTGCACCGGGCGGTCGTGGCGATCGGGCTGCCGCCGGCCTTCCTCGGCCACGTCGGCGGCGACGACTTCGTCATCGTCTGCGCCCCCGACCAGGTGCGGCCGCTGACCTCCCGGGCCGTGGTCGACTTCGAGACCGCCGCCGACAAGCTCTACGACCCGTCCGACGCCGCGCGCGGCTACGTCGAGCTGAAGGACCGGCGGGGCAACATCCGGCGGGCCGCCCTGGTCACCCTGTCGATCGGGGTCTCCGTCTCCGACGCCGGCAAGCGCCTGACCAACCCGCTGGACGCGATCGCGGTCGCCTCGGAGATGAAATCCGTGGCCAAGAGCCAACCCGGCTCGTACGTGGCGGTCGACCGGCGGCGCAGCCTTTCTTGAATCTTGCCCACCTGTGTGAGGTAGCTCCCCGAGGGCAGACGCGCGGCGGGTGGCGTGCCACACTTCTCGCAGTACCCACCACGCGCTGGCGGGACTCGGTGTAATTCCGAACCGGCGGTGATCCACGGCTGCGGCCGTGGTAAGCCCGCGACCCGGACGGCCCTGCCGCCCGGTGGACCTGGTGAGACTCCGGGGCCGACGGTTGGGGGCGGGCCAACCCACCCCCAGACAGTCCGGATGGGAGACAGCGCGCGGGACGGGGCGGGCCCTGTGCCGACGGCTGTCCTCGGCCGCCGCGTGGGCTCCCCGGGGTCGGCTCTGCCGTCCCCGGCCGCCGCCGCCTGCCCGCGGCCTCCCGTGTTCGCCCGCGCGGACCGGCGAGTGAGAGGGCAGGACAGGGCGATGGCCAGCGTCTCCGTGGACGACGCGATGCGTCGGGCGATCGCGCTCGCGGCCCGTGGCCTCGGCACCACCAGCCCCAACCCCGTGGTCGGCTGCGTGCTGCTCGACCCGGACGGCGAGGTCGTCGGGGAGGGATTCCACGCGTACGCGGGCGGACCGCACGCCGAGATCGTCGCGCTCGCCCAGGCCGGGCCGCGGGCCCGGGGCGGGACCGCCGTCGTCACCCTGGAACCCTGCGACCACACCGGCCGCACCGGCCCGTGCAGCCACGCCCTCCTCGCCGCCGGCGTCGCCCGGGTGGTGATCGCCGTGCCCGACCCCAACCCGGTCGCCTCCGGCGGCGCCGCGACCCTGCGCGCCGGCGGCGTCGACGTCGAGGTGGGGGTGCGCGCCGCCGAGGCCGAGGCCGGCAACGTCGCCTGGCTGACCTCGATGCGCCGGGGCTGGCCGTACGTCGTCTGGAAGTGCGCCGCGACCCTCGACGGGCGCTCCGCCGCCGCCGACGGCACCAGCATGTGGATCACCTCGGAGGCCGCCCGGACCGACGTGCACGCCCTGCGCGGCACCGTCGACGCGGTCATCGCCGGGGTCGGCACCGTGCTCGCCGACGACCCCCGGCTCACCGCCCGCAACCTGCGCGACGGCACCCTGGCCATCCGGCAGCCGCTGCGGGTGGTCGTGGACACCTCCGGGCGTACCCCCGCCGACGCCCGGGTCCGCGACGGCGCCGCCCGCACATGGGTCGCCACCGCCGCCGAGGTCGGCGTCGGCCCGGACGGCCGGGTCGACCTGCCGGCGCTGCTCGCGGAGCTGCACCACCGGGGGGTACGGGCCGCGCTGCTGGAGGGCGGCCCGAAGCTGGCCGGCGCGTTCCTCGCCGCCGGCCTGGTCGACCGGGTCGTCGCCTACGTCGCGCCGAAGCTGCTCGGCGCCGGGCCGACCGCGCTGGCCGACGCCGGCGTGACCACCATCGCCGACGCCATCGACCTGGAGATCACCGACGTCACGCAGGTCGGTCCGGACCTGCGCATCACCGCGCTGCCCCGGAAGAGGGAGGGCTGACATGTTCACCGGCATCGTCGAGGAGCTGGGCGAGGTCGTCCGCACGACCGAGACCGGCGACGACTCCGCGCTGGTCGCCATCCGGGGGCCGCTGGTCACCAGCGACGCCCGGCACGGCGACTCCATCGCCGTCAACGGGGTCTGCCTGACCGTGGTCGACGTCGACGGCGACGTCTTCACCGCCGACGTGATGGGCGAGACGCTGCGCCGCTCCGCGCTCGGCGCGCTGCGCCCCGGAGTCGGCGTCAACCTGGAACGCGCCGCCGCCCTGAACAGCCGTCTCGGCGGGCACCTCGTGCAGGGCCACGTCGACGGCGTCGGCGCGGTGCTGTCCCGCCAGCCGGCCCAGCAGTGGGAGACGGTCCGCTTCCGGCTCCCCGCCGGCCTGTCCCGGTACGTGGTGGAGAAGGGCTCGATCACCGTCGACGGGGTGTCGCTCACCGTGGCCGACGTCGGGCCCGACTGGTTCACCGTCGGGCTGATCCCCACCACCCTCAAGCTGACCACCCTCGGCGACCGCGCCGTCGGCGACCCGGTCAACCTGGAGGTCGACGTGCTCGCCAAGTACGTCGAGCGGCTCCTCGGCGACCGCGCGGGCGGCGGGGGCGACCGGCTGCCCGACGGGATCGGGCAGCCCCCCGGCGGGGCGGGGCAGGCCCCCGGCGGGGGCGGACGGTGAGCGGCCCGCTCGGCTGGCTGCTCGACGCCCAGGTGCACGTCGGCGGCTCGCCCGTGCTGGTCCGCGAGATCGTCGGCAACGCCTTCGGCCTCGTCTCCGCCCTGCTCGGGCTGCGCCGGCTGGTCTGGGCCTGGCCCGTCGGCATGGTCGGCAACGCGCTGCTGCTCACCGTCTTCCTCGGCGGGGCGTTCGCCACCCCGCAGGCCCACGACCTCTATGGCCAGGCGGGCCGGCAGGTCTTCTTCTTCGCCGTGAGCTGCTACGGCTGGTGGCGCTGGGCGGGCAACCGCCGCTCGGGCCCCGGCGGGGACGCCGGGGCGGTCGCCCCGCGCTGGGCCACCCGGCGGGAGCGCCTCGGCCTGCTGCTGGCCGCCGCGGCGGGCACCGCCGCCGCGTACCCGGTGCTGGCCGCGCTCGGCTCCTGGGGGCCGCTGCCCGACGCGTGGATCCTCACCGGCAGCCTGCTCGCCACCTACGGCATGGCCCGCGGCTGGGTCGAGTTCTGGCTGGTCTGGATCGCCGTGGACGCCGTCGGCGTGCCGCTGCTGCTGCGCGGCGGGTTCTACCCGTCGGCGGCCATGTACCTCGTCTACGGGGCGCTCTGCGGCTGGGGCTTCGTCTCCTGGTGGCGCACCTCGCGCGCCGCCCGCCCGGCCCCCGCCACCCTGTCACCCACCTACTCGGAGGTCGTGGCATGACCACCTTCGCCAGCATCGAGCAGGCCGTCGCGGACATCGCCGCCGGCCGCCCCGTCGTCGTGGTCGACGACGCCGACCGGGAGAACGAGGGCGACCTGATCTTCGCGGCCGAGCTGGCCACCCCGGAGCTGGTCGCGTTCATGGTCCGCTACACCTCCGGCTACGTCTGCGTGCCGCTGACCGAGGACGAGTGCGACCGGCTGGACCTGCCGCCCATGCACCACACCAACCAGGACCGCCGGGGCACCGCGTACACGGTGACGGTGGACGCCCGGGAGGGCATCGACACCGGCATCTCCGCGGCCGACCGGGCGCACACCATCCGGCTGCTCGCCGCCGCCTCCACCGAACCGACCGACCTGGCCCGGCCGGGGCACGTGGTGCCGCTGCGCGCCCGCGCCGGCGGGGTGCTGCGCCGCCCCGGGCACACCGAGGCGGCCGTCGACCTGACCCGGCTGGCCGGCCTGCGCCCGGCCGGCGTGCTCTGCGAGCTGGTCAACGACGACGGCACCATGATGCGCCTGCCGGACCTGGAGAAGTTCTGCGCCGAGCACGGCCTGACCCTGGTCACCATCGCCGACCTGATCACCTACCGGCGGCGCACCGAGAAGCAGGTCGAGCAGGTCGCGGCGGCCCGGATGCCCACCCCGCACGGGGTGTTCACGGCCTTCGGCTACCGCGCCGAGCACGACCCGGCCGAGCACGTCGCCCTGGTCATGGGCGACCTCGGCGACGGGCGGGACGTGCTGGTGCGGGTGCACTCCGAGTGCCTCACCGGCGACACGTTCGGCTCGCTGCGCTGCGACTGCGGCCCGCAGTTGCAGGCCGCGCTGGCCCGCGTCGCCGCGGAAGGGCGCGGGGTGGTGCTCTACGTGCGCGGGCACGAGGGGCGGGGGATCGGCCTGCTGCACAAGCTGCGGGCGTACCAGTTGCAGGACCTGGGCCGCGACACCGTCGACGCGAACCTCGACCTGGGGCTGCCGGCCGACGCCCGCGACTACGGCACCGGCGCGCAGATCCTGCACGACCTGGGCGTGCGGTCGATGCGGCTGCTGACGAACAACCCGGCCAAGCGGGCCGGGCTGGAGGGGTACGGCCTGACCGTCACCGGCCGCGAGTCGCTGCCGATCCGGCCGCACCCGGAGAACGTGCGCTACCTGCGCACCAAGCGGGACCGCATGGGTCACCTGCTGGGCGAGTTGGACGAGACGACCGAGGGGCCGCTGGGCCGCCCGGTGGCGAGCGACGAGATCGGAGCGTAGGGCGATGGCGGGTTTCGGTGAGCCGGGGGTGGCGGCGGTCGACGCCGCCGGGATGACGGTCGGCGTCGTCGCCGCCCGCTGGCACGGTGAGCTGACCGACCACATGCTCGACCGGGCGGTGGCCGCCGCGCAGGCGTGCGGGGCGCGGGCCGTGGTGGCCCGGGTCGCCGGCTCGGTGGAGCTGCCGGTGGTGGCGCAGGCGATGGCCCGCCGCTTCGACGTGGTGGTCGCCCTCGGCGTGGTGGTGCGCGGGGCCACCGCCCACTTCGACTACGTGTGCAAGTCGGTCACCGAGGGGCTGACCCGGGTCGCCCTCGACGAGGGCAAGCCGGTGGCGCACGGCGTGCTCACGGTCGACACGATCGAGCAGGCCCGGGACCGGGCCGGGCTGCCCGGCTCCGCCGAGGACAAGGGCTGGTCGGCGACGGTGGCGGCGCTGGACGCGGCGCTGGCGGTACGCGGCCTGGACGCGGCGGCGGCCCACCGGGTCGGCTTCGGCCACTGACCCGCCCGGTCTGCTGGGCTGGGCGGGGGCAGCCTGGCTGGGCTGGGCTGGGCTGGGCGGGCGTTGGGCGTCGGGCGGGGCGGGGCGGGCGTTTGGGCGTCGCCATGTCGGCGACATGGCGGTATCAGCGGGCCCGGGATACCGCCATGTCGCCGACATGACGCGAGCGTCGGGCGTGTGCGGCTCCGGATCAGCCGGTCTCCCGGGGGCCGTCCTGGCCGGGCTCGTCGGGCCGGGCCGTGGCGCTCCACAGGTGCACTTCCATGGCGGCGCGCAGGACGTCGCGGGCGGCGGCGGCCACCGGGCAGTCCGCTGTTCGGCAGGCCGGGCAGCGGCCGTCGGGGGCGGGTTGGTGGTGGCGCAGGACCCAGCGGGCGGTGAGGATGAGCCGGTTGCGGATCTGGGCCAGGGACAGGAACGGCGCGGTCATCCTCAGCCCACCCCGATGGCGGCGGCGAGGTGGATGATGATCGCCGGGGCGGCCGGGTCGCGGGCGACCTGGGCGAGGACGTCGCGGCCGGCGGGTCGGTGGCGGATCTCGGCCGGCGCGATCCGATCGGCCTCCATCAGGGCCCGGCCAGCGCCGATCGGATCGCCAGCCTGAAGGTACGCGCGGGCGGCGTCGAGCAGATGCGCGGCGCGGTGTTCGGTGGGCAGCCACCGCCAGCCGTCCTGGGTGGTCGCCTTCTCGTGCCGGGCCACGGCATCCGCGCTGTCGCCCCACTCCACGGCGGCGGCGACGCGGGCCACCTCCACCGCCGTCGGCCCGAACCCGGTGCGGTGATGGTCGTGCCCGTCGCCGACCCGGTCCGCCATGGCGGCGGCCTCGTCGAGCAGATCGGCCGCCGCCATGGCGTCACCGTCGCACGCTGCGGCCAGCGCCGCCTGGACGAGCAGGGTTCCGCACAACGACAACTCCGGGGCACCCAACTTCACCAGCAGCGACGCCGTGATCCGGTACGCCCCCACCAGCGGCACCCGACCCGCCACCGGGTCAGCAGCATGGGCGCGCTCCACGTCGGCCAGCAACTCCGGCAACAACTCGGCGACCCGTGGGTAGCGGGCATGCTGGAACGTGATCCAGGCGTGCGCCACCTGCCGGGCCACCTGCACAGCCGGCAACACCGGCCGTCCGGCCGCCGCGCGACCGAGGGGAACCTCGTACCGGGACAACGCCGCCCGGATCCGCTCGACCCCGGCGGCCCGCTCGATCACCCCGGCGGGCTCGACGCCCCGCCCCAGCAGCACCGCCGCGTCGATCCGCAGCACTGCGGCAACCTCCCGAAGCGTCGACACCCGGTCCAGAGCACGGACACCCCGCTCGACCTTGTCCATTCAACTCTTCGACTTCCCCAACCGGTCGGCGAACACCTGCTGCGACAGCCTGCGCCGCCCCCGCCAGTACGCCACCCGCCGCCCGACCGGCAGCCGATCACCGTCCACGCCGCCACCGCCGGTCCGGCACCGCCCGAGTCGTCTCCTCGACCGGTATCCGATCCGCCTCGGCCTGGGCGAGGATCCGCCGCCTCGCCGCCTCCCGCTCGGCGGCCTCCGCCTGTCTCCTCGGCTCACTGGCGGCCCGTCGCCGTGACTGCGCATCGCTACCTCCGTCGGCGCGGCGGCAACATGCCGGCGCGCCACCAACGATGACGTCGCAAGGTCGCCGGACGCGACGGCGCACGCCACGACAATCCAGACACATCGGGGGCGACATTCCGGCGACATGCCGCTATCGTGGCGGGCATGAGCACCCCGAACACCGCCCTGCGCGCCGTTCGCACCGGGATGCGCATGAGCCAGGACGACTTCGCCCGCGCGCTCCAGGCCGCCGGCCACCGCGTCGGCGAGCCCAACGACGCCAACAAGCGACTCGTCCAACGCTGGGAGTCCGGCGCGATCGCCGCACCGCGCCCCGTCTACGCCCGCGCGCTGGAGGTGGTCACCGGCCTGCCCATCTCGCTGCTCGGCTTCGCGGCGGTGCCGGGCGAACATGTCACCCAGGACCAGCACGGCGGCCACGACCTGACCTCACCCATGTCCAGCCTGGCCACGCCGACGCCGAGGTCCAGCCCAGCCGCAGCCCACAGGTCGTACGAGGGTGTGTGGCTCAGCCGCTACCAGTACCACTCCAGCGGTCGCGGCGACTCGTTCGCCGGGCAGCACTTCGTGGTGCTGCTTCAACACGGCGACCGGTTGACCGCGCGCAGCCTGCCCGGCTCGGCGGCATCGTCGCTCTCCCTGGACCTCACCGTGGACGGCGCTGTCGTCACCGGCACGTGGGTGGAGCAGACCGACCCGACGGGCTACTACCGGGGAGCCCGATACCACGGCGCGATCCAACTGCTGGCCGAGCCCACCGGCCGACGGATGGCCGGAAAGTGGGTCGGGTTCGGCAAGGACATGGACGTCAACACCGGCCCGTGGGAACTCGTCTTCCGCGACGCCTCGACATCCAAGGCGACCCTCGATCGCTACAACACGTCACCGGCGTAGCACATCGAGTTCTTTTTGTCGTCTATGCCCTGAAGAGGCAGGGCATCACCGGCACGGGGAGGGACAGATGAGCGAGGATCAGTACGCCGCCGCGATGAGGTTCATCTTCGAGGCCGGCGTCCTCAAGCGCGCCGCCCGCACCGGCTGGTGGTTCGCCGGGGTCAAGCATCCCGAGACCATCGCCGAGCACTCCCACCGCACCGCCCTGATCGGCATGATCCTCGCCGCCATGGAAGGGGCCGACCCCGCCCGCGTCACCATGCTCTGCGTCCTGCACGACACCCAGGAAACCCGCACCACCGACCTGCCCCACATCGCCAAGCGCTACCTCACCGCCGCCCCCAACACCGCCATCACCGCAGACCAGGTCGCCGGCTGCCCACCCGCCGTCACCGACACCATCACCGCCGCCGTCACCGAGTACGAAGCCGGTGAAACCCTCGACGCCATCGTCGCCCGCGACGCGGACAAACTGGAGTGCCTTGTCCAAGCCGTCGAGTACCGCCATCAGGGCATCGACAACGTCCAGCGCTGGATCGACAGCAGCCGCGCCGCGCTCCGGACCAACTCCGCCCACCGCCTCGCCGACACCGCACTCGCCGGTTCACCCTTGGCCTGGCTCACACCGCCCCCGAAGCCGGCGTAGCTGACCCCCGCCCATCTGGCGACCGCCGCGGTGTCGAGCTCGTCCAGCCTGGCTTGATGCCGGCCACCCACATGACGAACCCATGGGTCTTGGGGATGGAACGTGAACTTTGGTGAGGCTCCGTCCATGCGGGTGTATGTGGGATTCGTGTGGATGGCAGACCAGCCCGGCATTCGCCTGCGCCTTCGTGCCCGATCTCCCGAGGACGCGAGGGCTCGCGTCGTCGAGGAGCACGGGGAGGGCCACGTCATCTCGCTCTGGAGCGAGGAGGACGCCTCGAAGCCGCGATAGGAGAGCGTGCCTCTCAACCGTCAGAGGCGGCCCGCCTCGATGATGCGGCGCAGGAACTGGCGGGTGCGGGGCTCGGTGGGGTCGCCGAGCACCCGTTCCGGCGGGCCGGACTCGACGACCCGCCCGCCGTCGAGGAAGCACACCTGGTCGGCGACCTCGCGGGCGAAGCCCATCTCGTGGGTGGCCAGCACCATCGTCATCCCGTCGGCCTTCAGCTCGCGGACCAGGGCCAGCACCTCGCCGACCAGTTCCGGGTCCAGCGCCGAGGTGACCTCGTCGAGCAGCATGAGCCGGGGCGAGTTGGCCAGCGCCCGGACGATCGCCACCCGCTGCTGCTGCCCGCCGGAGAGCCGGTCGGGGTAGGCGTTCGCCTTGGCCCCCAGCCCGACCCGGTCGAGCAACTCCCGGGCCTGCGCCTCCGCCTCTGGGCGGGGCCGCCGGTGCACCCGCACCGGGGCGAGGGTGACGTTGTCCAGCACGCTCAGGTGCGGGAACAGGTTGTACGCCTGGAAGACCATCCCGATGCGCCGGCGCACCCGGTCGGGGTCGACCCGGGGGTCGGAGATGTCCTGGCCGTCCAGCTCGATGGTGCCGTCGTCCAGCTCTTCGAGCAGGTTGACGCAGCGCAGCAGCGTGGACTTGCCCGACCCGGACGCGCCGATCAGCGCCACCACCCGGTGCTCGTCGACGCTGAGGTCGAGCCCGTCGAGCACCACGTGACCGCCGAAGGTCTTGCGCAGCCCCCGGCACCGCAGCAGGCTCATCGTCAGCCCCTTCCCTGTCGGCGGGCCGCGCGCAGCGTCACCCAGTCGGTGACGGCGATCAGCGGGATCGCGAGCAGCACGAACAGCGCCCCGGCCACGATGTACGGGGTGTAGTTGAACGTCTCGGCGGTGGCGATCTGCGCGGCGCGTACCGCGTCGATCGGCCCGGCGAGGGAGACCAGCCCGACGTCCTTCTGCAACGCGACCACGTCGTTGAGCAGGGGCGGGGCCACCCGGCGGACGGCCTGCGGCAGCACCACGTGCCGCATCGTCTGCCGGTAGGTCAGCCCGAGCGAGCGGGCCGCCGCGAGCTGGCTGGGGTGCACGGACTCGATGCCGGCCCGGAACACCTCGGCCAGGTAGCCGCCGTAGGTGAGCACCAGCGCCAGCCCGCCGAGCACCAGCACCGGCGGCATGCCCTGCAACCGCAGGCCGGGCACGCCGAGGGTGAGCACGTACAGCACGATGATCAGCGGCAGGCCCCGGAACGTGTACGTGTAGCCGGCCGCGAGGGCCCGGACCGGGAAGAAGACCGGGCCCCGCAGCGTGCGCAGGATCGCCACGAGCAGGCCGAGCAGCAGCGCCCCGGCCGCGCAGCAGACCAGCAGCCGCACGTTGAGCCAGAGCCCGTCGAGCACCTCGGGCAGCGCGTCCCGGGCGATCGCCGGGTCGGCGAAGGACGCGCGGACCCGGTCCCAGCCGGGCGCGCCGGTGACCGCGACGACGAGCAGCGTGCCGAGCGCGGCCGTGGAGGCGGCGGCGACCAGCACGCTGGTGACGGTCTGGCGGCGGCGGTGGGCCTGCCGCCGCCGCTGCGCCGCGGAGGGTTCGTGCGGTGCGAGGATCACTTCAGCTCGTACGCCCCCGCGACCTGGGTCAGCCACTTCTGCTCCAGCTTCTTGAGCGTGCCGTCGGCGGTGAGCTGGCCGACCGCGCCGCTGAGGCAGGGGGTGAGGGGCGAGTTGTGGTCCAGCAGCAGCCCGAACACCTCGGGCGTGCCGACCTGCGGCAGCTGCCCGACGACCGTCGCGTCGGTGATCTCCGCGCCGGTGATGTAGAACGCGGTCGGCAGGTCCACCACGAGGCCGTCGATCTGCCCGTTCTGGAGCGCCTTCTTGGCGTCGTCGTTGCTGTTGTAGACCTGTGGCTTGGTCTTCGGCTTGATGACGTCGGTGATCGCCTGGTAGCTGGTGGTGCCGACCTGCGCGCCCAGCCTGGCGTCCCGCAGGTCGGCCAGCGTCGTCTTGCCGGCGATCTTCGCGGACTTCCGCGCGATCACGGCCTGCCGGACCAGGTAGTAGGGCCCGGTGAAGTCGACCGCCTTCTTGCGCTCCTCGGTGATGGAGAACTGGTTGATGTCGAAGTCGAACTCCTTGGGGCCGGGGGCGACGGCGACGTCGAACTTCACCCGGGTCCAGGTGACGTCGGCGCGGTCGTACCCGAGCTTCTCGGCCACCGCGTAGGCCACCGCGGCCTCGAAGCCCTCGCCGGTCTCCGGCTTGTTGCCGACGAACCACGGCTCGTACGCCGGCTCGTCGGTGGCGATGGTGAGCTTGCCCGGGGTCCGGGTGGGCAGCTTGTCCTTCAGGCAGTCCGGGCCGGCGGTGGCGGCGGGGGTGGGGGCGGTGACGGGGGTGGCGTCGTCCTGGGGCGCGCAGGCGGCCACCGCGAGGAGGACGGTGCCGGCGGCGGCGAGCGCGACGGTGCGGGAGCTGAGCATGGCGGACAGCGTAGAGCCATCGACGGCCGTCGCGCAGGTGTGTCCCGCCGCCGTGGCGGGGGATCCGGGCCGGTGGGACCGGCGGACCCGCCGCGCGCCGGGCCGGGCGGGTGCTGGAAGAATCGCACCCCGTGAAGACGTTCGAGGAGTTGTTCGCCGAGCTGCAGGCCAAGGCCGCTGCCGGCACCCCCGGCTCGGGCACGGTGGCCGCGCTGGAGAAGGGGGTGCACTTCATCGGCAAGAAGGTCGTCGAGGAGGCGGCCGAGTCGTGGATGGCGGCCGAGCACGAGGGCCCGGAGCGGGCGGCCGAGGAGATCTCCCAGCTGCTCTACCAGGCGCAGGTGCTGATGCTGGCCACCGGGCTGGAGCTGAAGGACGTCTACCGACATCTGTGAGTGCGCCGTCCGCTGATCATCTCCACCGATCGAGGGAGCACTCCGTCATGCTGCGTGTCGCCGTACCCAACAAGGGCGCCCTGGCCGAGAAGGCCGCCGAGATGCTGCGCGAGGCGGGCTACCGCCAGCGCGCCGACCCCAAGGACCTGGTCTGCCCGGACGAGGCCAACGACATCGAGTTCTTCTACCTGCGGCCGAAGGACATCGCCACCTACGTCGGCTCGGGTGACCTCGACGTCGGCATCACCGGCCGGGACCTGCTGATCGACTCCGGCGCGCCCGCCGAGGAGGTGGTCGACCTGGCGTTCGGCCGGGCCACCTTCCGGTTCGCCGCCCGGCCGCAGGACGTCACGGGCGTCCAGGAGCTGGGCGGGCGGCGGATCGCCACCGCGTACCCGGGGCTCGTCGAGCGGTACCTCGCCGAACTCGGCGTCAAGGCCGACGTGATCCGGCTCGACGGCGCGGTGGAGAACGCCATCCGGCTCGGCGTCGCCGACGTCGTCGCCGACGTGGTGGAGACCGGCGCGACGCTGCGCCAGGCCGGGCTGGTCGTCTTCGGCGACCCGCTGCTGCGCTCCTCGGCGGTGCTGGTGCGCCGGGTCGACGCCCCCGAGCACCCGCAGGCCGCGCAGCTGCTGCGCCGGCTGCACGGGGTGCTGGTGGCCCGCCGCTACGTGATGCTCGCCTACGACGTGCCGGCCGGGCTGCTGGACCGGGCCAGCTCGCTGACCCCCGGCATCGAGTCGCCGACCGTCTCGCCCCTGCACCGCGAGGGCTGGGTGGCGGTGCAGGCGATGGTGCAGCGCGACGACGTGCACCGGATCATGGACGAGCTGTACGAGCTGGGCGCCCGCGCCATTCTGGTCACCAACATCCACGCCTGTCGGCTGTGAGGCCGCTGCCGCCGGCCGCCGCCCTCGCCACCGTGGTGCTGGGCGGGGTGGCGTCGGCGGCGCAGGCGGCGGGCAACGCGGTGCTGGGGGAGCGGGCGGGCGACCCGATCCTCGGCGCGCTGGCGAACAACCTCGGCGGCTGCCTGGTGGTCCTCGTCGGCCTGCTGGGCCTGCCGTCGACCCGGGCCGGGCTGGACGCGCTGCGCCGGGCCCGGCTGCCGTGGTGGTCGTACCTGGGCGGGCTCGGCGGGGCGGCGATCGTCACCGTCGCCACGTACGTCGTGCCGGTGCTCGGGATCGCGGTCTTCACCATCGCCCAGGTGGCCGGGGGCAGCCTCGGCGGGCTCGCGGCGGACCGGGCGGGGCTGGCCCCGCTCGGCCGGCTGCGGCTGACCGGTCCCCGGGTGGCCGGCGCGCTGCTCGGCGTCCTCGCCGTGGCCCTGGCCCAGCTCGGCCGGCCGGTCGGCGGGGTCGCGGTCGGCGGGGTCCTGATCGCCGTCGCGGGCGGGGCGGGGGTGGCGGTGCAGTCGGCCCTCAACGGGCGGGTGTCGGCGGCGGGCACCACGACCGCCGCGATCGCGGTCAACTTCGCCGTCGGCACCCCCGTCGTCGTGCTGGTGGCCGCGCTGGTCGGGGCCCTCACCGGCCCGACGCCGACCTGGCCGCACGACTGGTTCCTCTACCTCGGCGGCCTGTACGGCGTCGGCATCGTGCTCGCCCTGATGCTGGGCGTGCGCGCCGTGGGGGTGCTGCGCACCGGGCTGGCCCTGGTCGCCGGTCAGCTCGGCGGCGCCCTGCTGCTGGACGTCGTGCTGCCCGGCGGGGCCGGGCTGCGCTGGCCGGTGCTGGCCGGCGCGCTGCTGACCCTGCTGGCGGTGGTGGTCGCCGGCCGGGGTCCCGCGGCCCGGCGGGCCGGCGACACGACGGGACCACGCACCGGGGCCGAACCGGTGGGTGGCAGACTGGGCGGGTGAGCGAAACCGCACCGGTGACCCTGCGTCCCCGCCGCATCCGGCTGGTCTGCTGGGCGTCGGCCGCCACGCTGCTTGTCGTGTTCAGCCTGGTGGCCACGTCGCTGACCGGTCCCACCGGCAACGGCTACGGCACCTTCCAGCGTGGCGACCAGCTCGCCATGATCGGCCTGGGCGTCCTCGGGGCGCTCGGCCTGCTGCTGTTGACCCGGCCCCGCGTCGAGGCCGACGCGCTGGGCGTGCGGGTGCGCAACGTGTTCGGCTCCTACGCGCTGCCCTGGGAGGTCGTGCGGGGGGTGCGCTTCGACCGGGGCGCGCCGTGGGCGAGCCTGGAGCTGCACGACGACGACCTGGTGCCGATGGTGGCCCTCCAGGCGGCCGACAAGGAACTGGCGGTCGAGGGCGTGCGCGCCCTGCGCCGGCTGCACCGGGCCCACCTCGCGGCGCTGGCCGGGGACGCGGCCGGGCGCTGACCCGCCGCGTCGGGGCCGGTGCCGTGCCCGCCGGCACCGCGCTGCTGCTCACCCTCGCGTGTCCGGTTTGGGGGCCGGGCCGGCGAGGGTGTAGTGTTGCTGAGTCGACCAGACTGCCCCCGTGTCCCACGTGCGGGTGGTCCTGAAGCGGAGCGCCTGCTCCCACCCGAGTCGCCCCAGTCGGCGGCCGGGTCCCGGTCACCGGTTCCGGGCACACCCCGGTCCCGGATGCGCGATCCTGTGATCGTGCCGACCGGTCGAGCGGGCCCTGGCATGCGCCGGGGCCTTCTGCTTTCCGGGTCGGCCCCCACCACGGGGGCCGCGGGAGTCGGCCACCGCAGAGCATTCGACTCGAGGAGGCCCCATCAGCGTCGAACCACGCGTGAACGAGCAGATCCGGGCACGTGAGGTCCGACTGGTCGGTCCCGAGGGTGAGCAGGTGGGCATCGTCCCACTGGAGCGCGCCCTTCAGCTGGCCGCGGACGTCGACCTGGACCTGGTCGAGGTTGCGCCGATGGCGCGCCCGCCGGTGTGCAAGCTCATGGACTTCGGCAAGTTCAAGTACGAGAGCGCACTCAAGGCGCGCGAAGCGCGGCGTAACCAGCAGCAGACCGTCATCAAGGAGATGAAGCTCCGGCCGAAGATCGACCCGCACGACTACGAGACCAAGAAGGGTCACGTGGTGCGGTTCCTCAAGGCCGGCGACAAGGTCAAGGTAACGATCATGTTCCGCGGTCGGGAGCAGAGCCGCCCGGAGCTGGGTTACCGGCTCCTGCGTCGCCTCGAGTCCGAGATCACGGAGCTGGGCTACGTGGAGGCCGCCCCCAAGCAGGACGGCCGAAACATGATCATGGTTCTCGCTCCGCACCGGGCCGTCAAGGCTTCCGCGGTCGCCGCCACGGCGTCCCGCGGCGCCGGCCGGGAGCGGCCCGCGGAGGAGTCCGCGGCCCCGGCGGCCAGCGGGACCCCGGCGGCCGGCGAGACCGCAGCAGCCGGTGAGACCGGCGTGACCGCCGACACCAGCGGTCAGTAACAGGGGAGAGACGTTCCACATGCCGAAGATGAAGAGCCACACGGGTATGGGCAAGCGGGTCAAGCTGACCGGCAAGGGCAAGGTCGTTGCCCAGCAGGCCGGGCTGCGCCACAACCTGGAGAAGAAGCCCTCCACCCAGACCCGTCGGCTGACCGGCACGGTCGAGCTGGCCAAGGCCGACACCAAGCGCATCAAGAAGCTGCTCGGCCGCTGACGCGCGCCACCTGAACCGAAGAAGGAGTTGAGATGGCACGCGTCAAGCGGGCTGTAAACGCCCAGAAGAAGCGTCGTACCCTGCTGGAGACCGCGAGCGGCTACCGCGGTCAGCGCTCCCGCCTCTACCGCAAGGCCAAGGAGCAGGTGCTGCACTCGATGCAGTACGCCTACCGGGACCGTCGCGACCGCAAGGGCGACTTCCGGCAGCTGTGGATCACCCGGATCAACGCGGGCGCCCGCGCCAACGGGATGACCTACAACCGGCTGATCCAGGGCCTGCGCCTGGCCGGCGTCGAGGTCGACCGCAAGATCCTCGCCGACCTGGCCGTCAACGACGCGGCGGCCTTCGCCGCGATCGTCGAGGTCGCCCGCGCCGCCGTGGCGGCCGAGGGCACCGGTGGCGCGGCGGCCCAGGCCGCCTGATCCGCCAGCACCCGACCGAGGCGCCCCCCGTGTCGTCCCCGACGCACGGCGGGCGCCTCGGTCGCGCTGCGGAGCCGCACACCATGCCCTTCACCCCGCGTACGCCCCGGGTCGTCGCCGCCCGCCGGCTGCACCGCCGCCGCGACCGCGACGCCACCGGCCGGTTCCTCGCCGAGGGCCCGCAGGCCGTCCGGGAGGCCCTGGCCCGCCCCGGCACGGTCGCCGAGCTGTTCGGCACCCCGGCCGCCCTCGACCGGCACGCCGACCTGGCCGCCCGCGCCGCCGCCGCCGACGTGCCGGTCTCCGACGTCACCGACGACGCCCTCGCCGCGCTCGCCGAGACCGTCGCCCCGCAGGGCCTCGTCGCCGTCTGCCGGCACCTCGACGTGCCGCTGTCCGAGGCCCTCGCCGCCGGTCCGCGCCTCGTGGCGGTGCTTGCCGAGATCCGCGACCCGGGCAACGCCGGTACGGTGCTGCGCACCGCCGACGCCGCCGGGGCCGGCGCGGTGATCTTCGCCGGCGACGCCGTCGACCCGTACAACGGCAAGTGCGTGCGGGCCTCCGCCGGCAGCCTCTTCCACGTCGACGTGGTCCGGGCCGGCGACCCCCTCGCGGTCGTCGCCGCGTTGCGCGCCGCCGGGCTGGCGGTCCTCGCCACCACCGGGTACGGCGACCGCGACCTCGACGACCTCGCCGACGCCGGCGCCCTCGCGACGCCGACCGCCTGGCTGTTCGGCTCGGAGGCGCACGGGCTGCCCGACGGGCTGACCGCCGTCGCCGACGCCCGGGTCCGGGTGCCCCTGCACGGGCGCGCCGAGAGCCTCAACCTGGCTGCGGCCGCCGCCGTGTGCCTGTACGCTTCAGCCAGAGCACTGCGCCGCCGCCCCTGACGGGTGCGGCGCGGCCAGCCAGCAGGGAGTCGCCCGAGATGATGAACGCGCCACGGCGTTCGTTTAGCCAGCCCGCCGGTGTCGGCGGGCGGCGGGCCTGACCCTTCCCCTGCGCGAACTCCCCACCGGCGGGCTGCGGCGAAGCCGCGCGTCCGTAGACTCGCCTCGCCGCCCGCGCAGGGCCGGCGCCGCCGTGAGGAGTGCCCGTACGCCATGACCTACCGCAACGATCCGTACGACCCGAAGCAGGTCGCCCTGCTCGACCCGGACGCCCTGGCCGGCGCCGTGGCCGACGCCGAGCAGGCGTTCGCCGCCGCCGCCGACCCGGACGCGCTGACCGCGCTGCGCCCCGCGCACCTCGGCGACCGGTCCCCGGTCGCCCTGGCCCGCCGGGAGATCGGCGCGCTGCCGCCGGCCGCGAAGGCCGACGCCGGCAAGCGGGTCAACGAGGCCCGCCGCGCGATCGAGGCCGCCTACGCCGCCCGCGCCGAGATCCTGGACCGCGAGCAGGCGCAGCGGGTGCTGGCCACCGAGCGGGTCGACGTCACCCTGCCCTACGACCGCCGCCCACGCGGCGCCCGGCACCCGCTGAGCACCCTGATGGAGCAGATCAGCGACCTGTTCGTCGGGATGGGCTACGAGGTGGCCGAGGGGCCCGAGGTCGAGCTGGAGTGGACCAACTTCGACGCCCTCAACATCCCCGCCGACCACCCGGCGCGGGGCCTGATGGACACCTTCCACATCGCCCCGCCCGCCGGCGCGGACAGCTCCGGGCTGGTGCTGCGCACCCACACCTCCCCGGTGCAGGCGCGCACCATGCTGGCCCGCAAGCCGCCGATCTACGTGGTCGTGCCCGGCCGGGTCTACCGCACCGACGAGCTCGACGCCACCCACGCGCCCGTCTTCCACCAGGTCGAGGGCCTCGTGGTCGACAAGGGCATCACCATGGCCCACCTGCGCGGCACCCTCGACCACTTCGCCCGCGCCATGTTCGGCGAGGGCGCGAAGACCCGGTGGCGGCCGCACTACTTCCCGTTCACCGAGCCGTCGGCCGAGTTCGACGTGTGGTTCCCCGAGCACCGCGACGGGCCGCGCTGGGTCGAGTGGGGCGGCTGCGGCATGGTCAACCCCCGGGTGCTGCGCGCCTGCGGGATCGACCCGGAGGTCTACTCCGGATTCGCGTTCGGCATGGGCATCGACCGCACCGTGATGTTCCGCCACGGGGTCAGCGACATGCGGGACATGGCCGAGGGCGACGTGCGGTTCACCCGCGCGTTCGGGGCCGGGGCGTAGACGGTGCGGGTACGAGACAACGAGACGGTGGTCTAGAGAGTCATGCGAGTTTCTGTCAGCTGGCTGCGGGAGTACCTCGACCTCCCCGCCGACCTGCCCGCCGCCGACCTGGAGCAGGCGCTGGTCGACCTCGGCATCGAGGTCGAGTCGATCGTGGACCTGCGGGCCACGGTCTCCGGCGCGCTCGTCGTCGGCGAGGTCCTCGACATCGAGGAACTGACCGGTTTCAAGAAGCCGATCCGGTTCTGCCGGGTCGACGTGGGCGCCGCCAACGGCACCGGCGAGCCGCAGGAGATCGTCTGCGGGGCGCGCAACTTCGCCCCCGGCGACCGGGTCGTGGTGATCCTCCCCGGCGGCGTGCTCCCCGGCGGCTTCGCCATCGGCGCGCGCAAGACGTACGGGCGCAACTCCCACGGCATGATCTGCTCCGCGAAGGAGCTGGGCCTGGGCGACGACCACTCGGGCATCATCGTGCTGCCCGAGGACACCCCCGCCAAGCCCGGCGACGACGCCCGCCCGGTCGTCGGCCTCGACGACGTGGTCGTCGAGGTGGAGATCACCCCCGACCGGGGGTACGCGCTCAGCGTCCGGGGCATCGCCCGGGAGCTGGCCCACGCCCTCGGCGTGCCGTTCCGCGACCCGGGGCTGGCCCCCGCCCCCGGCGCGACTGCCGAGCCGGCGTACCCGGTGGAGGTCCGCGACACCGTCGGCTGCGACCGGTTCGCCGCCCGGCTGGTACGCGGCGTCGACCCGACCGCGCAGACCCCCGGCTGGATGCGGCAGCGGCTCACCGTCGCCGGGGTGCGCAGCATCTCGCTGCCGGTCGACATCACCAACTACGTGATGCTCGAACTGGGCCAGCCGATGCACGCCTTCGACGCCGACCGGATCACCGGCCCGCTCGTGGTGCGCCGCGCCGCGGCGGGGGAGAAGGTCACCACCCTGGACGGGGTGGCCCGCACCCTCACCGCCGAGGACATGGTCATCTGCGACGACACCGGCCCCGTCTCGCTCGCCGCCGTGATGGGCGGCGAGACCAGCGAGGTCGTCGCGTCCACCACCGACGTGCTCTTCGAGGCCGCCCACTGGGACCCGGTGATGGTGGGCCGCACCGCCCGCCGGCACAAGCTGTTCAGCGAGGCGGCGAAGCGCTGGGAGCGGGGCGTCGACCCGGCCCTGCCGCTGGTCGCCATCGAGCGGGCCGTCGGGCTGCTCACCGCCCACGCGGGCGGCGTCGCCGGGGCCGAGATCCTCGACCTCGACCACGTCCGGCCGCCCGCCCCGGTCGCCCTGCCGGTGGACCTGCCGAGCCGGCGGGTCGGCGTCGCCTACTCCCCGGAGCGGGTGGTCTCCCTGCTGGAGCAGGTCGGCTGCCACGTCACCCGGGGCGTCGACCGGCTCGGCGAGGACCCGGGCACCGCCGGCGTGCCGGCCGGCGGCGGCGCGGACGTGCTCACCGTCGTCCCGCCGAGCTGGCGGCCCGACCTCACCGACCCGGCCGACCTGGTCGAGGAGGTGGTCCGCCTCGACGGGTACGACCGGGTGCCGTCGGTGCTGCCCACCGCGCCCCCCGGGCGCGGCCTGACCTGGCAGCAGCGCCGCCGCCGGGCGGTGGCCCGCTCGCTGGCCGAACGCGGGTACGTGGAGGTGCTGGCCCACCCGTTCGTCGCCGGTTCGCTGGCCGACCTGCTCGGCCTGCCCGCCGACGACCCGCGCCGGGCGGCGGTGCGGGTGGCCAACCCGCTGTCGGAGGAGGAGCCGCTGCTGCGCACCACGCTGCTCGGCCCGCTGCTCGGCATCCTCAGGCGCAACCTCGGCCGGGGCCACCGCGACCTGGCCCTCTACGAGATCGGGGCGGTCTTCCACCCGCGCCCCGGCGTCGGCGCCCCGCCCGCCATGGGCGTGGACCGGCGGCCCACCGACGCCGAGTTCGCCGCGGCCGACGCGGTCGTGCCCGACCAGCCCCGGCACGTCGCCGTGGTGCTGGCCGGGGACGTCGACCCGGCCGGCTGGTGGGGCGCGGGCCGCCCGGCCGGCTGGGCCGACGCGATCGAGGCCGGCCGGGCCGTGCTCGCCGCGGCCGACCTGCCCGCCGACCGGGTCGAGGTGCGCGCCGCCGAGCACGCCCCGTGGCACCCCGGCCGCTGCGCCGAGCTGCTCGTCGACGGGGTCGTGGTCGGGCACGCCGGCGAGCTGCACCCGGCGGTGCTGGCCGCGCTGGAGCTGCCGAAGCGCACCAGCGCCATGGAGCTGGACCTCGACGCGCTCCCGGCGGCCCCGGTCGCCCCGGCCCCGACGATCTCCGGCTTCCCGCCGGCCCTGATCGACGTCGCCCTCGTGGTCGACGAGCGGGTGCCGGCGGCGCAGGTGCAGCAGGCCCTCGTCGAGGGCGCGGGCGAACTGCTGGAGGGCGTGCGGCTGTTCGACGTCTACGCCTCCGAGCAGCTCGGGGCGGGGCGGCGGTCGCTGGCGTACAAGCTGACGTTCCGCGCCCCCGACCGCACGCTGACCGTCGAGGAGGCGGTGGCCGCCCGCGACGCGGCGGTGGCCCGCGCGGCGGAGCGCTTCGGCGCCACCCTCCGCGGCGCCTGAGGTGTAAGCAGGGGCCCCCTCTTAACGCTTTCTGTATAGGAAGGGGCCCCTGCTAACCGCCGCATGGCGGTATCGGCCAGCCGGGTCGGCCTCGGCCGGTGGACGTCAGTGCTCCCCGGCGTCCAGTTCGCCGAGGGCGCGCAGCCGGGGCAGGTCGCGGACGGTGATGCGCCGGTAGTCGGTGTCCACCAGGCCGTCGGCCCGCAGCTCACGCAGCGTCTTCTGGACGGACGTCTCGGCCGCCCCGCAGATCGTGGCCAGCTCGGGCTGGGTGAGCCGCACGTCGATGACCACCCCGTCGCGGCTGCGCCGGCCGTGCGTGCGCGACAGCTCGGCGATCACCCGGGCCACCCGGATCTTCACCGCGTACGAGGTGAAGTCGATCCGGCGGCGGTTGGACCAGCGCAGCCGGTCGGACACCATCGCCGCCAGTTCGAGGGCGGCCTGCGGGTGTGTCCGCAGGAACTGGTTGAACCGGTCCCGGGAGATGACGCTGTAGACGGCGGGCCCGCAGGTGGTGACCGTCGCCGAGCGCGGTTTGTCGTTGAGGGCCGACATCTCGCCCATCAGGTCCCCGCCGACGCGCAGCGACAGCAGCGCGGCCCGTCCGTCGGGCACGCTGGCCGTGACCTTCGTCAGCCCCTCCTCCAGCAGCACCAGGTGCGACTCGCGGACGCCCTCGTGGATCAGGATCTGTCCGGCCGGCACCTGGCGTCGTACGCCCAGACCGAGCAGCGCGGCGCGGGCCGCCGGCTCCAGCCTCCGCAGAAAGGTGCCGTACGGCCATTCGGCCCGGGACGGCTCGTGGTGTCGCATCGACGGCCTCGCACTCCTTGTCCGACGGAAACCGTCGAAGCGTAGCCGTCCCTGCGCGTAGCGCGAGACCCCCGAGCGGATCAGGGCGACCGCCACGGTCTGGAGGGCCAGCGCCACGAGTGCCTCGACCGGCGACCAGCCGGCGGCCAGCAGGAGTTCGGTCACGTCGTCCGTCATGCGTCCAGCACACCCGCTGCGCCCCGCCCGGATACCGGATCCGAGGGGGAAGACCGGTGGCGGACAGTTTCCGCGAAAGCCGTACTTCTACGGGGTCCCGGCCGGCCGCCGCCGTTTCGATGTTCCGGGCGGCCCGCCTGACGGTGGCGGGCCCGGTGACGAAGGGCGGCATGGCGATGGACCATCATCCCGAGCGGCGACTGCTGATTTCCGTGGACATGGAGAGTTACAGCCGGCGCGGGAACATCCTGCAGTACGAGGCGCAGCAGGCGTTCCACGAACTGCTGCACGCCGCCGCCGGGTCGGTCGGGCTGGACCGGGCGGCCTGGAGCACGCAGGGCGCCGGCGACGGGGAGCTGGCGATCCTGCCGCGCGACGTCTCGGAATCGCGGGTGATCGGCCGGTTCGTGCCCGAGCTGAACCGGCGGCTGCGGGCGTACAACAGCAGCCGGCTGCCGGCGGCGCGGGTGCGGCTGCGGATCGCCGTCCACCAGGGACTCGTGCACCTCGACGGGGCGAACGGCTTTCCCGGCAACGCCGTGGTGTTCGTCAGCCGGCTGTGCGACGCCGACCCCGTCCGGCGGGCGCTGGCGGCGTTCCGGGACGCGGGCGTCGCCCTGGTGGTCTCCAACGACATCTACCGCGACGTGGTGTTGGAGTACCCGGAGGAGATGCGGCCCGAGCGCTTCCGCCAGGTGCGGATCAGCAAGCCCGACAAGGGCTTCGACGAGTTCGCCTGGCTCTGTGTGGTGGACGAGGACCTGTCGACGGCGCCGGCGCTGACCGGGGACGGGGATGGGCCGGACGATCCCCGGGGCGGCCCCGCCGAGGGCGGAGGAGGAGTTCCGGCGGTCCCGCCGCCGGGGCCGGTGCGTCCCGACTCCGGTGGCCGTGTGACGCCGGCCGATGGAATCAGCGTCAGGGACGTTCGGGTGCACGGGCAGAACGCGATCGGCCCCGGGGCCACGGCGATCGGCTCGGTCGGCCGGGACGCGCTCTTCGGCCGGGGTGGGGGCGACCGGTGACCGGGTCGCCCCCGTGGTCCGGGCCCCGGCAGTCCGGGTACGACGACGATTCGGGCGGCCCGTTGGCGGGTCCCGACGACGCCCCGGGTGAGCCGCCCGGCGGCGTGCCGTTCCCGGACCTCGACGGGGGATGGGAAGGCTCCGGTGCCGACCCGGAAACTCCGAAGCCGGCAGAGCCGGTGGAACGGGAACAGGCTGGGGAGCCCGAGGACGTGCTGGCCGAAGAGCCGGAGGAGACGCCGGATCCCGGGCACGTCCTCGCCCGGCTCGCGTCCCTGCTCGGGCCGTCCCCGTCGACGATCGACGTCGAAGACCTGTCGGTGCACGGGCAGAACGCGATCGGCACCGGTGCGACGGCCATCGGCACGCTGAACCTCATGGCGGCGCGGTCGGACGGCAGTGGCCGAACCTGGGCCACGACGCTCACCGGCACGAGGGTGCGGCAGCTGGCCGACGGGTACGCCCCGGCACCGAGCGACCCGCAGCTCGACGGGCATCTCAAGCAGCGTCACCTGGTCTGCCTGTCGGGGCCCGCCGGCACCGGTCGGCACGCCGCCGCGTGCCTTTCCTCGTCCCGCCGGCACGGCTTCGACCGGGTCGCCCTGCTGCAGGCGGAGCGGCCGACCGACCTCCTGCTGCCCGACGCCCCGTGGCGCGACGGGCACGGTTACGTGTGGCGGCTCACCGAGGCGGCCGTGCGGGACCTGGACGGCACGGCCCTCGTCGGGCTGGCCGCTCGGGCCGAGGCGAAGGGGGCCACCCTGGTGCTGGTCGGCGACTTCGACCGCGGTGACCAGGAGCTGGCCGGTCACCTGGTGGAGCACCGGCCCGCCGCTCCCGTCGACGTGTTCCGGGCCCAGCTGCGCCGTCAGCTCAGAGGCCGCTGCGTCGGCTGGTGCGCCCCCGGCTGCCTCGGCGACTGTGTCGACGCCTACGTCGAGGACGAGTGTGTCGCCAACCCCTTGCTGGCCGCTCACCTGGCCGGCGTTCCCCGGCCCGGCGAGGTGGTCCGCGTGGCGGAGCTGCTGGCCCGCACCGCGCCGCGGGGCGCGGACCTCACCGAACGGCTGGAGCGCCTGCTTCCCCACCAGCTCCGGGACCGGGCGACCCGCGTCCTCGCCGCCGCCGACGGTGGCGACACGCCCACCTGGGGCGTCGACCGGCGGCGCGCGTTCCGGCTCGCCTGCGCGGTGCTGGCGGGGCAGCCGGTGGCCGAGATCCACGCCGCAGCCGGAGCGTTGGCCGCGCCAGGGTTGGGCGGTGCCGGGCTGGGACCGGCATTCGCCGGCAACGGCGGGCCCGACCTGTCCCCGGCTGCCGACGCGGTGCCAGGGCACCTGTACCCCGGCATGCCGCCGGAGCCGTCGTCCGCTGGTGGGGTGGGCACGGCGCTCGACATGCTGCTCGGCCCGGTCCTGCGGGAGGCGGTGCTGGTGGTCGACGACGACCGGGTGCTGGGCCGGCAGCGCATCGAGTTCGCGCCGGGCAACGACCCGCTGCGGCGCAGTCTGCTCGAAGTCGCCTGGGCGGACTGGTGGCTGCCGGAGCGGCTGCTCGGCTGGCTGGCCCACCTTGTGCGGGAGGGCAGCCCCGGAGTCCGGCAGGCCGCCGCCGGTGCGGTCGGCTGGTCGGCGGTGCACGGGGTGCGCGTCGCGTTGCACACCGTGGACCAGCTTGCCCGGGAACGCCGCGCCGGGGTCCGGCAGGCCGCCGCCATCGCGCTGGTCGGCATGGCCATGCAGCCGGAGCTGCGCCAACATGTTCGGGGCGAGCTTGACCGGTGGGCGGCCGGCGGGGCGGCGCACCTGCGCGACACCGTCGCGCGGGCGTACGCGCTGGGCCTGGCCCGGCTCTGGCCGGAGACCGCCCTGGTGCAGCTGCGTCGGGTGGCCGAGGCGCGCATGCAGCGGCGGAACAACTCGGTGGTACGCGGCCTGGTGGAGGTGTACGTCGCCGGTCACGCGGCGACCGTGTTGCCGGCGCTGGCGCAGTGGGCCGTTGCCGAGGACGAGCCGGAGGTGCGGCTGCACGCCGGGCGGGCGCTGCGGGTGCTCGCCGACCGGTGGGCCCCCGCCCCCCGGGAACGCTGGCCGGAGCTGCTCGACCTGGCCCGTGCCGGCACGGTGCGGATGGCGGACCTGGCCACCTGCTGGGCGACGGCGCTCAGCCTGCCGGGGACCGCGTACCGCGCGTGGCGGACGCTCGGCTTCTGGCTCAACCGGGCCGAGGGACACCCCGAGATGGCCGATCTCTGCCTGCGCCTGATCGACCTGGTGGTCGCGGGGCGGGAGCCGCTGCGGCACCGGCTGGACCACCAGCTCCGGCATGTCTGGGGCCCTCTGATGCGCGACCACACCACCCTGCTGAGCGACGTACGACGCCTGATCGAGGAGGACCCCTCATGACCACCCGGTACGTTTTCCGTCCGTCGGCGCGTCGGCGCTGGTGGCAGATCCTGCTCTCGCTGTTCGGGCCGGCGCCCGTGAGTCCGCCGCCCGCGCCGCCCCTGCCGCCGTTGCCGCCACCGGCGCCCCCGCAGGTGGTCACCTGCCGCCTGGACGCGCCGCAGCCGATCCTGGTGCCGGCCCGGGGGGACGCGTTCGACTTCCGCCTGTTCGCTGTCTACAGCTGGCGCGCGCAGCACATGAGCCCCGGGGCGTTGCGCCAACGCGCGGAGAGCTGTCTCGCCTGGGCCGACGGGATCGTCCGGGAGCGGGCCGTCGACCTGGCCCGGGCGCACGAGCCGCACCGTTCGCACGAGCTGGAGCGTGCCCTGAACAACCTGCTGCTGGGCCAGCGCTGGCCCCGGGACGAGAGCCTTCCGCACTTCACCGTGCAGGTGCGGGTGAGCCCGGACGAGCGGGTGCGGGAGCGGCTGCGCCCGTACTGGGAGGAGCGGATCAGGTTGGAGTGCGACCACGAGTTGCAGCAGATGCGGGCCCGCCAGACCGACGAGCTGACCCGCCGGTGGTGCCAGGTGCTACAGGCGCTGGAGGACGATCCGGTCACCGCGCACGCCGCCCGCCTGGCGGGGGAGCAGTTCGCCGAGGTCTTCCGCCGCTACGTCACCGAGCGCCGGGAGGCGGTGCCGGAGCTGCTGGGCCTGCTGCGGGAGGCGGTGCGCGGGCACAACGATCTCGGCCTGGGCCCGTCGGAGTACACCGAGGCGTGGGACGCCGCGCTGCGTACGTACCAGCGGCAGCACGGCATCGAGCAGCGGGCCAACTGACCGGTTCCCCTCCCGGTGCTCCCCCGCCGGGAGGGGAATCCCGACCGTGTCACCGGTCACCTCCTCATGCCCATGCAGCGGGAGGTATGACCTTGCGGCCCGGCGTGACATGCCGGTAACCTTCTCTGCATAGTCATGCGGAGGTTAGAATGGGTATCCGAGTTGCGGTCGCCGGGGCGAGCGGCTACGCCGGGGGCGAGCTGCTGCGCCTGATCGCCGGCCACCCCGAGTTCGACCTGGTCACCGCCACCGCGCACAGCCAGGCCGGCGCGCCGGTCACCGCCGTACACCCGCAGCTCGCCGGGCTGGACCTGGTGTTCGCGGCGACCGAACCGGCGGCCCTGGCCGACGCGGACCTGATCTTCCTGGCCCTGCCGCACGGCGAGTCGGCGGCCCTGGCCGCCGCCCTGCCGGAGTCGGTCCGGGTGGTCGACCTGGGCGCGGACCACCGGCTGCGCGACGCCGCCGCCTGGTCACGGTACTACGGCGGCGACCACGCGGGGGCCTGGGTCTACGGCCTGCCCGAGCTGCCCGGCCAGCGCGCGCGCATCGCCGCCGCGACCCGGGTGGCCAACACCGGCTGCTACGCGGTGGCCATCACGCTCGCGCTCGCCCCGCTGGTCGCCGCCGGCGCGGTGGCCCCCGCCGACGTGGTCGTGGTCGCCGCCTCCGGCACCTCCGGCGCGGGCCGGGCCGCCAAGGCGCACCTGCTCGGCAGCGAGGTGATGGGCGACCTGTCGCCGTACAAGGTCGGCGCGCACCAGCACGTGCCGGAGATCAAGCAGGCCACCGGCGCGACCGGCCTGTCGCTCACCCCCGTGCTCGCGCCGATGCCGCGCGGCATCCTCGCCACCGTCACCGCCGTGCCGGCCGGCGACGCCGACCCCCGGGCGGTCCTCGCGCAGGCGTACGCGGACTCGGCGTTCGTGCACGTGCTGCCCGAGGGGAGGTGGCCGCACACCGCCGCCACCCTCGGCGCCAACTCCTGCCACCTCCAGGCCACCGTCGACGTCGACTCCGGCCGGGTGATCGTGGTCAGCGCCATCGACAACCTCGGCAAGGGCGCCGCCGGCCAGGCCGTGCAGTGCGCCAACCTGATGCTCGGGCTCCCCGAGACCACGGGCCTGTCCACCTACGGAGTGACCCCGTGAGCGCGAGGAGCGCAGCGCAGCGGAGCCCCGCAGTCGCGAAACGAAAGGCAGGCCCCGTGAGCGCGAGGAGCGCAGCGCAGCGGAGCCCCGCAGTCGCGAAACGAAAGGCAGGCCCCGTGAGCGCGAGGAGCGCAGCGCAGCGGAGCCCCGCAGTCGCGAAACGAAAGGCAGGCCCCGTGAGCGCGAGGAGCGCGGCGCGGCGGAGCCCGGCAGCCGCGAACGAAAGGCAGGGCCAGTGACCGTCACCACACCCCGGGGGTTCCGGGCGGCCGGCGTGGCCGCCGGCCTCAAGAGCGGCGGCGCCGCCGACGTCGCCCTCGTCGTCAACGACGGCCCCGACGCCGGGATCGCCGGCGTCTTCACCGCCAACCGGGTCAAGGCCGCCCCCGTGCTCTGGACCCGGCAGGTCGTCCGGGGCGGGGTGGCCCGGGCGGTGATCCTCAACTCCGGCGGCGCGAACGCGTGCACCGGCCCGGCCGGCTTCCAGGACACCCACACCACCGCCGAGCACACCGCCGCCGCGCTCACCTCGGCCAGCTCCCGGCTGCGGCTCGGGGCCGGCGACGTGGCGGTCTGCTCCACCGGCCTGATCGGCGAGCGGCTGCCGATGGACAAGCTGCTGCCCGGCGTACGCGCGGCGATCCGCGCCCTGTCCCGCGACGGCGGCGCGGCGGCGGCCCAGGCGATCATGACCACCGACACCCGCCCGAAGACCACCGTGGCGGCCGGCAGCGGCTGGACCGTCGGCGGGATGGCCAAGGGCGCCGGCATGCTGGCCCCGGCCATGGCGACCATGCTGTGCGTGCTCACCACCGACGCCGTGGCCGGGCCGGCGGCGCTCGACGCCGCGCTGCGCGCCGCCTGCCGGGTCACCTTCGACCGGGTCGACTCCGACGGCTGCATGTCCACCAACGACACGGTGCTGCTGCTGGCCAGCGGCGCGTCCGGCGTCGAGCCCACCGAGGCCGAGCTGGCGGCGGCGGTCACCGCCGCCTGTCACGACCTGGCCCAGCAGTTGATCGCCGACGCGGAGGGCGCGACCAAGCAGATCGCCATCGAGGTCGTCGGCGCGGCCGACGAGGACGACGCGGTCGAGGTGGGCCGCTCGGTGGCCCGCAACAACCTGGTCAAGACGGCGCTGTTCGGCAACGACCCGAACTGGGGCCGCATCCTCGCCGCCGTCGGCACCACCGCCGCCGCGTTCGAGCCGGACGCCCTCGACGTCGCCGTCAACGGCGTCTGGGTGTGCCGCTCCGGCGCCGCCGCCGAGGACCGGTCCAAGGTGGACCTCACCGGCCGCGACGTCGCCATCCGCATCGACCTGCACGCCGGGGACGCCCAGGCCACCGTGTGGACCAACGACCTGTCCCACGCGTACGTGCACGAGAACTCGGCGTACTCGACGTGAGCGCCGTCGACGACCTCGCCCGGGCCCAGGCCAGGGCCGAGACGCTGATCGAGGCGCTGCCCTGGCTGGCCCGCCTGTCCGGGGCCACCCTCGTGGTCAAGTACGGCGGCAACGCCATGATCGACCCCGAGCTCCAGCGGGCCTTCGCCGCCGACATGGTCTTCCTGCGCTACGTCGGCATCAAGCCGGTCGTCGTGCACGGCGGCGGCCCGCAGATCTCGGCCATGCTCGGCCGGCTCGGCATCGACAGCGAGTTCCGCGGCGGCCTGCGCGTCACCACCCCGGAGGCGATGGACGTCGTCCGGATGGTGCTGGTCGGCCAGGTCGGCCGGGAACTGGTCGGGCTGATCAACGCGCACGGCCCGTTCGCCGTCGGCCTCTCCGGCGAGGACGCCGGCCTGTTCACCGCCGTGCGCCGCCCCGCGTACGTGGACGGGGAGCCCGTCGACGTCGGGCAGGTCGGCGACGTCGAGTCGGTGAACACGTCGGCGGTGACCGACCTGATCGCGGCCGGCCGGATCCCGGTGATCTCGACCGTCGCGCCGGACGCCGACGGGGTGCTGCACAACCTCAACGCCGACACGGCCGCCGCCGCCCTGGCGATCGCCCTCGGGGCCCGCAAGCTGGTCGTCCTCACCGACGTGCCGGGCCTCTACGCCAACTGGCCGGACACCGACAGCCTGGTCAGCGAGATCACCGCCGACGAGCTGGCGGAGCTGCTGCCGTCCCTGCAGTCGGGGATGGTCCCCAAGATGGAGGCGTGCCTGCGGGCGGTGCGCGGCGGGGTGCCCGCCGCGCACGTCGTCGACGGCCGGGTCGCCCACTCCACACTGCTTGAGGTCTTCACCTCGGAAGGATTCGGAACGATGGTCGTGAGCGCGAGGAGTGAGCCTGCGAGCCCCGCGGTCGTGAACAGGGAAGGCGCGGTCAACTCGTGAGCACGCTGGTGGAACGCTGGCAGCAGTCGCTGATGGACAACTACGGCACGCCGCCGCTGGCGCTGATCTCCGGCTCCGGCGCCGTCGTGGTCGACGACGCCGGCCGCGAGTACGTCGACCTGCTCGGCGGCATCGCCGTCAACGCCCTCGGCCACGCGCACCCGGCCGTGGTGGCCGCCGTCTCCAGGCAGGTCGCCACCCTCGGGCACGTGTCCAACCTGTTCGTCGCCGAGCCGCCGGTGGCCCTCGCCGAGCTGCTGCTGGCCCTCGCCGGCCGCCCCGGCCGGGTGTTGTTCGCCAACTCCGGCGCGGAGGCCAACGAGGCCGCGTTCAAGCTGTCCCGGCTCACCGGCCGCTCGCACGTGGTCGCCACGGTCGGCGGATTCCACGGCCGCACCATGGGCGCGCTCGCGCTCACCGGGCAGCCCGCCAAGGCCGACCCGTTCCGCCCGCTGCCCGGCGACGTCACCCACGTCCCGTACGGCGACGCCGCCGCCCTCGCCGACGCGGTGACCGACGCGACGGCCATGGTCATCCTGGAGCCGGTGCAGGGCGAGAACGGCGTCGTCGTACCGCCCCCCGGCTACCTGGCCGAGGCCCGGCGGATCACCGCCCGGCACGGCGCGCTGCTGGTGCTCGACGAGGTGCAGACCGGCGTCGGCCGCACCGGGCACTGGTTCGCCCACCAGGCCGAGGGCGTCGAACCCGACATCGTCACCCTCGCCAAGGGCCTCGGCGGCGGCCTGCCGATCAGCGCCTGCCTGGCCTTCGGCCCCGCCGCCGACCTGCTGCGCCCCGGCTCCCACGGCACCACCTTCGGCGGCAACCCGGTGAGCTGCGCGGCCGCCCTCGCGGTGGTGTCCACCATCGCCAGCGAAGGGCTGCTCGACCACGTCAAGCGGGTCGGCGAGCGGCTGCGCCGGGGCGTCGAGGCCCTCGGTCACCCCCTCGTCGCGCAGGTGCGCGGCGCGGGCCTGCTGCTCGGCATCGTGCTCACCGCCGACGCCGCCGGCCCGGTCGCGGCGGCCCTGCGCGACGCCGGGTTCCTGGTCAACCCGGTGCAGCCGGGCGTGATCCGGCTCGCCCCGCCGCTGATCCTCACCGTCGAGCAGGCCGACGCGTTCCTGGCCGCCCTCCCCGCCGCCCTCGACACCGCCACCCCGGAGGCCACCCCATGACCCGCCACCTGCTGCGCGACGACGACCTCTCGCCCGCCGAGCAGGCCACCGTGCTCGACCTCGCCGCCCGGATGAAGGCCGAACGGTTCGCCCACAAGCCGCTGGCCGGGCCGAGGTCGGTGGCCGTGCTGTTCGACAAGCAGAGCCTGCGCACCCGGATCTCCTTCGACGCCGGCATCGCCGAGCTGGGCGGCCACCCCCTCGTGGTGGACACCCAGGTCACCCACTTCGGCCGGGGCGAGACCCTCGCCGACGCCGGCCGGGTGCTGTCCCGCTACGTGGCGGCGATCGTGCTGCGCACCCACGGCGACGACCGGATCGCCGAGGTCGCCGCCGGGGCCAGCGTCCCGGTGATCAACGCGCTCACCGACGGCTTTCACCCCTGCCAGCTCCTCGCCGACCTGCTCACCGTCCGCGAGCGGTGCGGTGGCACCCACGGCCGGACCCTGGCGTACGTGGGGGACGCGGCGAACAACATGGCCCAGTCGTACCTGCTGGCCGGGGCGACCGCCGGCATGCACGTGCGGATCGCCGGCCCCGACGGGTTCGACCCCGACCCCGACGTGGTGGCCCGCGCGGAGAAGATCGCCGCCGGCACGGGCGGGTCGGTGCGCGTGCTGCGCGACCCCGTCGCCGCCGTCCGCGACGCCGACGTGCTGGCCACCGACACGTGGACCTCGATGGGGCAGGAGGACGACGGGCTGGACCGGATCACCCCGTTCCTGCCGTACCAGGTCAACGCGGAGCTGCTCGCGCACGCCGCGCCGGGCGCGATCGTGCTGCACTGCCTGCCGGCGCACCGGGGCGAGGAGATCACCGACGAGGTGCTCGACGGCCCGGCCAGCGCCGTGTTCGACCAGGCGGAGAACCGGCTGCACGCGCAGAAGGCCGTGCTGACCTACCTGCTGGAGCAGTCGGTATGACCGCCCCGTTGACCCGCGCCGCCCGGCACGCCCGCATCGTCGAGCTGATCCGCGACAAGGCGGTCCGCTCGCAGACCGAGCTGGCCGACCTGCTCGCCGGCGACGGCGTCGCCGTCACCCAGGCCACCCTGTCGCGGGACCTCAAGGAACTCGGCGCGGTCACCGCCCGCGGCGGCGACGGCCGTCCCGTGTACGTCATCCCGGAGGACGGCCACCGGCCCCTGCGCGACGCCGAGGCCGCCCCGGCACGGCTGATCCGGCTGCTGCGGGAGCTGCTCAACGAGGTCGACTCCAGCGGCAACATCGCCGTGCTGCGCACCCCGCCGGGCGCGGCCCACTACCTGGCCAGCGCGTTGGACCGGGCGGGCCTGCCCGAGGTCGTCGGCACCATCGCCGGCGACGACACCATCCTCGTGGTGGCCCGCGAGGCCGTCGGCGGGGCCGCGCTGGGCGAGAAGCTCGCCGCGTGGTCCCGCCGCGAGGAGAGCGCGGAAGGGAACACCACACCATGACCGAGCGGGACGCCCGGTGGGGAGGCTGCTGACCGTGGCAACGACAATGGGCGGCGTGGACGACAAGAGCCTCACCGAGAACAGCGCCGCGACCAACCGTACGAGCCTGTGGGGTGGCCGCTTCGCCGGCGGCCCCTCCGAGGCGCTGGCCCGGCTGTCCGTCAGCGTGCAGTTCGACTGGCGCCTCGCCCCGTACGACATCGCCGGGTCCCGCGCGCACGCCCGGGTCCTCGCGGGCGCGGGCCTGCTCGACCCGGAGGAGCTGGGCAGGATGCTGGCGGCCCTGGACGACCTGGAGGCCGCCTGCGCCTCCGGCGCGTTCCGGCCCACCGTCGACGACGAGGACGTGCACACCGCCCTGGAGCGGGGGCTGCTGGAGCGCCTCGGCAGCCTCGGCGGCAAGCTGCGCGCCGGCCGGTCCCGCAACGACCAGGTCGCCACCGACCTGCGCCTCTACCTGCGCGACCACGCCCGGGGTGTGGCGGCCCGCCTCGTCGAGCTGGCCGAGGCCCTGGTCGAGCAGGCCGCCCGGCACGTCGACACGGCCGCGCCGGGGATGACCCACCTCCAGCACGCCCAGCCGGTCACCTTCGGGCACTGGCTGCTGGCCCACGTGCAGCCGCTGCTGCGCGACCTGGAGCGGATGCGCGACTGGGACCACCGCACGGCGGTCAGCCCGCTCGGCGCGGGCGCGCTCGCCGGCTCCGGTCTGCCGCTGGACCCGGTGGCCGTCTCCAAGGAGTTGGGCTTCCGCACGTCCTTCGCCAACTCGATGGACGCCGTCGCCGACCGCGACTTCGTCGCCGAGTTCCTCTTCGTCACCGCGCTGATCGGGGTGCACCTGTCCCGCCTCGGCGAGGAGGTGGTGCTCTGGACGTCGCAGGAGTTCGGCTGGGTCGAGCTGGACGACGCGTTCGCCACCGGGTCGTCGATCATGCCGCAGAAGAAGAACGCCGACATCGCCGAGCTGGCCCGGGGCAAGTCCGGCCGGCTCGTCGGCGGGCTGATGGCCGTGCTCACCATGCTCAAGGGCCTGCCCATGACCTACGACCGGGACATGCAGGAGGACAAGGAGCCGGCCTTCGACGCGGTCGACACCCTGGAGCTGCTGCTGCCGGCCCTCGCGGGGATGATCTCCACGATGACGGTACGCGTCGACCGCCTCGCCGCCGCCGCCCCCGTCGGCTTCTCCCTGGCCACCGAGGTCGCCGACTGGCTGGTCCGGCGCAACGTGCCGTTCCGCGACGCGCACGAGATCACCGGCAGGCTGGTGGCGCTCTGCGCCGTCCGCGAGTGCGCCCTCGACGAGGTCTCCGACGCCGACCTGGCGGCGGTCAGCGAGCACCTCGACCCGTCGGTGCGCGACGTGCTGTCGGTGCGGTCGGCCCTGGCCGCCCGGACCACCCCCGGCTCCACCGGCCCGGGGCCGGTCGCCGACCAGCTCGCCATCGCCGCCGACAAGCTGACGGGCTGGCGGGAGTGGGCCGCCGAGACCGTCGTGCCCCGCTGACCTCCCCGTCACCCCGAAGGCCCTCCGGCGCGCTGCCGGAGGGCCTTCCGCATGCTGCCCACCGCCCCCCTCACCCCACCCCACCCCACCCCTGCTGCCCGCCCCGCCCGCTGCCCCGCCCCGCCCTGCCCCTCCCCTCCCCTCCCCGCGGCGATCTTGCACTTTGGGCCCGGGTAAAAGGGGTGAAACGCCCGTCCGTGGGGCCGCAAGTGCAAGATCGCCGCGCGGTGGGGGATGGGCCAGGGGTGCGGCAGGGCTGGGTGTGGTGCGGGTGCCCGGGGGAGCGCGCTCGGTCAGGGGAAGAGTGGCGTCGGTGCGACGCCGATGCCACTCTTTCCGGGACTGAGCACGATCTTGGGCGCCAGCCTTGGGCCCTTCGCCCGGAGACGTGCCCGTGGCGGTGGCCGAGGCAGTGTCCCCGCTGGCCCAGTCGTCGGGATCAGGCGGCCGGGGGAGTCGGGCGCTCGCGGCGCGGCAGCTTCGCCACCACCGCCTCGTAGGAGGTGTCCACCGCCTCGCGCAGCTCGTCGTCGTCGATCGCCCCGGCCAGCCGCAGGCTGTTCCAGCCGAACCGCCCGACGTGCGAGGACGCAACCGCGTCGCCGGGGAACCGGTGCAGCCACTCGTCGGCCAGCTCCCGGGTCGGGGCGCACTTGAGGCCCACCCGGTCGTCGGACTCCGGGCCGAGAAAGGCGAAGATCTTGTTCCCGACCTTGACCACCACCTCGGCGTCCCACGGCTGGTCGAGCCACGCGCCGGGCTTGCCCAGGCAGTACGCCATCAGCTCCGCGCGGTCCATCACGCCTCCCCGTCGTTGTCGGTGCCGGTGTGCGGGTCGCCGCCGACCCGGCCGGTGAGTCGTTCGTGGCGCTGCCGGGCGGCCTGTGCCGAGCCGAGTCCCAGCCCGTGGCCGATCGCCTGCCAGGTGAGCCCCCGGTCGCGGGCGAGCCGCAGCAGGCCGGCCTCCAGCGCGTCCACCTCGGCGCGCAGGTGCGGCACGAGGGTGAGCGCGGCGACCAGGTCGGCCTGGTCGACCGGCTCCTCGCCGGCGGCCAGCTCCGCGCCACCGGCGGCGAGCGCGGTCACCAGGGCCACCGCCTCGTAGGGGTCCAGCACGTGCGGGTGGGCGTAGCGGCGGCGGCGCGCGTCGTCGGCCGCGTGCCGCCCGGCGATCCGGGTCAACGCGGCGTGGGTGCGGTGCGCCCGCGCCCGCCCCGGATCGGGCGCGGCGAACGGTTCCTGCTGCTCGGCGGTCATGCCCCGATCTCAGCACCATAAACGATCCGTTGTCAACAGTCTGTTTATAGGCGGCGCGGTGATCGACTTCAGGTCGGGCGGCATGGGGGTGCCCCGGCTCGGGGAGGCCCCCCACGTCGCCGACCTGGCGACGCCCATCCCCGCCCCGCCCGCCCGTCGCGGGCGTACCCCACTCATGTCCGGCCCGGCCGGGCACGCCCACCCGCGGCGCGCAGGTCAGGTCAGGGCGTACGGCCAAGACCCCGCCGGCTGCTGCGGGGCACGTGCCGACGGTAGGCGCTGACGGTCGGGTCGTCGGCGATCCAGAATCGCCAGGCCAGATCGTGCGCAGCGGTTACACCGACCCGGGGACCAGCCAGGACGCGTTCGTCCGGGACCGGCTCAGCCGGAGGATGCAGGGTCAGCGGGCCGGTGCCGTCGACGACCGACGTCCCGTAGGCCGTCAGCTGCACGTCGAGCGCCGCGACGAAGCGGGCCGGCCCGGAAGCGAGGTCGACGTCGCGCTTGGTCGCCGGCCGTCGGGAGCGGGCCAGGTCGACGCCGTGCACGACCTGCCCGGCCCGCAGGAGAACTGCCGCAGGCTCCCCGGCCGGTCCGCAGGTCACGTTCGCGCAGGTGTGCAGCCCGTAGATGCGGTAGAGATAGAGGTGGCCCGCTGCGCCGAACATGGCGGCGTTACGCGTGGTGCGGCCGCGGTGGGCGTGGCTGGCGGGGTCCTGCCCCAAACCCAGATACGCCTCGGTCTCGGTGATCCGGATGGTGACGCCGTTGGCGACGGCCAGCCAGCCGAGGAGGGTGCGTGCCGTTTCGGCGACGGCAGCCGCGGGCGCACCGAGCCAGGCGTAGGTCATGCTCCCAGGAAAGCAGACGGTGGGATCACCTGGTTTGCGGGCATCGAGCCCCGGCGGACCACGTGGCGCGGTGGCACACCCGGGCGGGGCTGCGCGTCAGGGGTGCCGAGGGCGTGTGGCCCCGCGGAGGGGCCTCGCGTGCTTCAGCGGGCCAGGCGGTCCAGCAGCTCGCCGAGCAGTCCGCGTTCGCCGGGGGTGAGGTCGCCCGGGTCGTCGTCGGCCAGCGCGCGCAGCGTCAAGGCCGCGCTTGCGCGGGTGGTGGGGGTGTCGGCGGACGGAGTGTGCAGGACGCCGGCCAGCGCGGCCTCGCGGACGCGTCCGGACAGCCCGAAGTCCGGCTCCGGCTGGCTGATCAGGGTGAGCGTGACGCCGACGTTGGCGGCGAGCACCTGTTCGGCGGCGTCGTCCGCCGGCACCCTGAGCATGCCCCGGGCGGCGGCGGCGGTGAGTCGCTCCCGCAACGCGGCGTGTGCGGGAGCGGTGATGGCGCAGGGCCTTCCCGGCTCGACGCGGCCGTAGAGCAGCCCGTAGAACGACGGGTGCTCCAGCCCGAACCGCACGTGCCTGTCCCAGCCCTCGCGCAGGTCGTCCAGCGGGTCGCCGGAGCTCTCGACCGCCGTGTACTGGGTGAATCCGTGGTTCGCCACGGCGTCGATCAGGCCCTGCTTGCTGCCGAAGTGGTGGTACAGCGTCGGGGCCTGCACCCCGGCGCGGTCGCACACCGCCCGCGTGGACACCGTGCCGCCGCCCTGCAGCAGTTCCGCTGCGGCGAGCAGGAGTCGATCTCGTGCGTTCTGCATGGTTGCTATAGTAGCTTACATAGCGCTATAGTGCTCTCTATAGCGAGAGGGGAAGTCCATGAGGACTTGGTTCATCACGGGCGGGACGCCCGGAGGGTTCGGCCTGGCCTACGCCGAGGCCGCGCTGGCACGGGGCGATCAGGTCGTGGTGACCGCGCGCCGGCCGTCTGAACTGCAGGAATGGGCCGAGAAGCACGGCGACCGGGTGCAGGTTCTCCCGCTCGACGTCACCGACCCCGCGCAGGTACGAGCGGCGGTCGACGCGGCCGAGGAGCGGTTCGGCGGGATCGACGTGCTCGTCAACAACGCGGGCCGGGGCTGGTTCGGCTCGGTCGAGGGATCCCCGGACGAGACGATCCGCCGCACCTTCGACCTCAACCTGTTCGGCGTGGTCGACGTGGTCCGCGCGGTCCTGCCCGGCATGCGGGCGCGCGGCGACGGCTGGATCGTGAACATGTCGTCGGTGGCGGGCCTCGTCGGCGCGCAGGGCTTCGGCTACTACTCGGCGGCGAAGTTCGCGCTCGAAGGGCTGTCGGAGACGCTGCGCCAGGAAGTGGAGCCGTTCGGGGTGCGCGTGCTCGTCGTGGAGCCGGGAGCGTTCCGCACCAAGGCCTACGCCGGCTTCCAGAACGAGCCCGTCGACGAGACCGTCGACGCCTACGTGCCGATGGTCGAGGGCGTCAAGGCGGCGTTCGTGGACCAGGACGGCAAGCAGGCGGGCGACCCTGAACGCGGGGTGCAGGCCGTGGTCACCGCGATGGACGCAGCCGTTCCGCCACACCGGATCGTGCTCGGCAACTCCGGCTACGACGTCGTCGTCGCGATGCACGAGAACGCACTCGCCGAGTTGCGCGCGAACGAGAAGCTCTCCCGCAGCGCGGACTTCTGAGCCCGTCGCCAGACGTTGCCGTCTGCCACCCGCGGGGTCGCCGCCCGCATCGTCACCGTGCTGCTCAGGCGCGGCAAAGATCCGCCGGGACGTGTCCGCACCCCGGCGCCTGAAAGAACCGGAGAACAGACATGAACGACATCACCCTGCCCAAGGCCGTCGAGAACTTCATCGCGGCCAACAACGCGCACGACGCGACCGCGCTGGCCGCGGTCTTCGGCGCCGGTGCCACCGTGCGTGACGACGGGAGAACCTGGGCCGGCGGGGCCGAGATCCGCGCGTGGATCCAGTCGCACCTGATCGACCCCAAGGTCGTGATCACGCCGACCTCGTTCGCGGGTGACCGGTTGGTGGCCTCCGGGGATGGTGACTTCCCCGGGGGGCCGCTGTCCTTCGCGTTCGTTTTCGGCATCGAGGACGACCACGTCACCGCGCTCGCGATCGACCCCGTCTGACGGAAACACCGGCCGGGGCGGCCCTCGGGGTCGCCCCGGCCGGGCTCGGGCGGAGATCGACATGGTCGAGCGGTCTGCTGCCGCTGACCTGCGGCTGGACCCCGGTGCTGCCGGTGCGTCGCCCGGTTTCTGTCGGACCCGGTGGTGATAATCACGCCATCCGGCTCCCGGCTCCGCGAAGGACGTGCCATGACGACCCTGCTCGCGATCGGCACCGGCAAGGGCCTCTTCCTCGCCACCAGCACCGACGGCCGCCGCACCTGGGAGCTCAGCGGCCCCCACCACCCCATGACCGGGGTCTACGCGGTGGCGGTCGACACCCGGCGCGAGGTGCCCCGGGTGCTCGCCGGGGTGACCAGCTCCCACTTCGGGCCGAGCGTGGCCACCAGCGACGACCTGGGCGCGTCCTGGCAGGAGCCCGAGCAGGCCCCGGTCGCGTTCCCGCCCGACACCGGGGCGAGCCTCGGCCGGGTCTGGCAGCTCACGCCCGCCGGGCCGGCGGAGCCGGACGTGGTCTGGGCCGGCACCGAGCCGTCGGCGCTGTTCCGCTCGACCGACGCGGGGCGCACCTTCGAGCTGGTCCGTGCGCTGTGGGAGCACCCGCACCGGGAGCAGTGGGGCGCGGGCTTCGGCGGCCAGGCGGTGCACACGGTGCTGCCGCACCCGCACGACCCGGCCCGGCTCGCGGTGGCCATGTCGACCGGCGGGGTCTACCACTCCGCCGACGCGGGCGCGAGCTGGACGCCGGGCAACACGGGCATCCGGGCCTACTTCCTGCCCGACGAGTGGCCCGAGTTCGGCCAGTGCGTGCACAAGGTCGCCCGGGACGCCGGCGACCCGGAGCGGCTCTACGCGCAGAACCACCACGGCGTCTACCGTTCCGACGACGGGGGCCACACCTGGGTGTCGATCGCCGCCGGCCTGCCCAGCGACTTCGGCTTCCCGATGGTGGCCCACCCCCGCCGCCCCGGGGTGATCTGGTCGTTCCCGCTCGCGGCCGACTCCCGGCGCTTCCCGGTCGACGAGCGCTGCCGGGTCTACCGCTCGACCGACGCGGGCGGGACGTGGGAGGCGCTCTCGGCGGGCCTGCCCGCCGGACCGTTCTACCCGGCGGTGCTGCGCGACGCGATGTGCGCCGACGACGCCGACCCCACCGGCGTCTACTTCGGCACCCGCTCCGGCGAGGTCTACGCCAGCCGCGACGAGGGCGACTCCTGGTCCCTGGTCGCCGCCCACCTGCCCGACGTGCTCTGCGTCCGCGCCGCGGAGGTCTGAGTGGTCACCGTCCTGGTCCCGGGGCCGCTGCGCGGCGAGGTCGGGGGCGCGACGCGGCTCACCGTCACGGCGGCGGGCACGCTGCGCGACGTCCTCGACGAGCTGGCGCAGCGGTGGCCCCGGCTGGCCCGGCGGCTGCGCGACGAGCGCGGCGAGGTGCGCCGGCACGTCAACGTCTACGTCGACGGCGAGGACTGCCGCCACCTGGGCGGGCTGGCCGCGCCGGTCCCGCCGGGCGCGGAGGTGCAGGTGCTGCCGTCGGTGGCCGGGGGCTGACACCCACGTTCCCGCCCCACCTGGCCGTTCCTACCCCACCTGGCCCCGCCCACGGCCGCCGGCCCGGCCCGGCGTCCGCCGTCGGCCAGGCCCCACGGCCGCCCCGGTTCCACCACCGGCCCGGCCCCGTCGCGCCCGGTCAGCGGGACCGGGACCCCCCGCCCGGCGGAATAGTTGACTCGTCAAATATGTTGTGCGCTGCGTCCGGGGCCGGAACGGTCCGGCAGCCACACGAGGAGTCGTCATGCAGTTCGGGGTCTTCACCGTCGGAGACGTCACCGTCGACCCGACCACCGGGCGGGAGCCGTCGGAGCACGAGCGGATCAAGGCGATGGTGACCATCGCGCGCAAGGTCGAGGAGGTCGGCCTCGACGTCTTCGCCACCGGTGAGCACCACAACCCGCCGTTCGTGCCGTCGTCGCCCACCACCATGCTGGGCTGGATCGCGGCCCGCACCGAGCGGCTGCTGCTCTCCACCGCCACCACCCTGATCACCACCAACGACCCGGTGAAGATCGCCGAGGACTACGCGATGCTCCAGCATCTCGCCGACGGCCGGGTCGACCTGATGCTCGGCCGGGGCAACACCGGCCCGGTCTACCCGTGGTTCGGCAAGGACATCCGGGCCGGCATCCCGCTGACCATCGAGAACTACGACCTGCTGCGCCGGCTCTGGCGCGAGGACGTGGTCGACTGGTCGGGCAAGTACCGCACCCCGTTGCAGTCGTTCACCTCGACGCCGCGCCCCCTGGACGGGGTGCCGCCGTTCGTGTGGCACGGCTCGATCCGCAGCCCCGAGATCGCCGAGCAGGCCGCCTACTACGGCGACGGTTTCTTCGCCAACCACATCTTCTGGCCCAAGGAGCACACCCAGCGGATGGTCGGCCTCTACCGGGAGCGCTTCGCCCACTACGGGCACGGCTCGCCGGACCAGGCGATCGTCGGCCTCGGCGGCCAGGTGTTCATGCGGCGCAACTCGCAGGACGCGGTGCGGGAGTTCCGCCCGTACTTCGACAACGCCCCCGTCTACGGCCACGGGCCGGCGCTGGAGGACTTCATGGCGCAGACCCCGCTGACCGTCGGCAGCCCGCAGCAGGTGATCGACCGTACCCTCGGCTTCCGCGACTACGTCGGCGACTACCAGCGGCAGCTCTTCCTGATCGACCACGCCGGCCTGCCGCTGAAGACCGTGCTGGAGCAGCTCGACCTCCTCGGCGAGGAGGTGGTCCCCGTGCTGCGCCGGGAGTTCGCCGCGCTGCGCCCCGCGCACGTGCCCGACGCCCCGACGCACGCGTCGCTGAAGGCCGCCCGGGACGCCGCCGCGGTGGCCGACGCCGCCGCCGACGGGACAGCCGACCCGGCCGCCGACGACCACGCCGACCCCGTCGGTGCCGGCGCGGAGGCGGGGCGATGAGCCGCCGTACCCTCGCCGTGGTCTCCGCCGGGCTCTCCCAGCCCTCGTCGACCCGGCTGCTCGCCGACCAGCTCGCCGCGGCCACCCGCGACGGGCTGGCCCGGCACGGCGTCGAGGTGGAGCTGCGCCCGATCGACCTGCGCGATCACGCGCACGACGTGGTCAACCACCTGCTCACCGGCTTTCCGCCGCCCGCCCTGCGCGACGCGCTGGACACGCTCGCCGCAGCCGACGGCGTCGTGGCGGTCACGCCGATCTTCAACGCGTCCTACAGCGGCCTGTTCAAGTCGTTCTTCGACCTGATCGACGCCACGACGCTGGCGGACCGGCCCGTGCTGATCGCCGCCACCGGCGGCACCGCCCGGCACTCCCTCGCCCTGGAGCACGCCGTGCGGCCGATGTTCGCGTACCTCAAGGCGGTGGTCGTGCCCACCGCGGTCTTCGCCGCCACGGAGGACTGGGCGGCCGCGGCGGCCGAGGGCGCCCTGCGCTCCCGCATCGTGCGCGCGGCCGGCGAACTGGCCGACCAGGTGGCGCGCCGGCCCCCGGCCGCGCCGCCCGACCCGTTCGCGCTCACCGCCGGCTTCGACGAGCTGCTCGCCGGCCGCGACCCCGCCTGACCGCCGGCGCGGCGTCGGCGGCCGGCCGGGGCGCGGCGTCGGCGGGCGGCCATCCGGGTCACGCCTCGTCGGCCGGCTGCGGGCGGGCGACCAGCACCGGACAGTGCGCATGCTGTACGAGCGCCTGGCTGACCGAGCCGAGCACGAGGCCGACGAAGCCGCCACGTCCGCGCGAGCCGACCACCACCAGGGCCGCGTCCCCGCTCAGCTCGATCAGGGCGCGCTCGGGCTTGGCCGCCCGCACCGGCCGCCGCTCGACGGCCAGGCCCGGGTGGGCGGCCGTCACCTCGGCGGCGGTGGCGTCGAGCAGGTCCGCCGACTCCGCCCGTGCCGCCGTCCCGGACTCCGCCACCTCGTCCGGCACCGGGCCGGCGTCGTCGGCCGTCGCCACGTGCACCAGCACCAGGCCGGCGCCCCGGCGGGCCGCCTCGTCGGCGGCGAGCACCGCGGCGAGCCGCCCCGGCTCCGACCCGTCCACCCCGGCGACCACGGGCCCACCGACCGGGATCGGCTGCTCCTCGGGCCGCACCACGAGCACCGGGCAGTGCCCGTGCCCGGCCACCTGCGCGCCGACCGAGCCGAGCAGCAGGCCGGCGAAGCCGCCCAGGCCCCGGCTGCCGACCACCACCAGCTCCGCCCGCCGGGACTCCGCCACCAGGGTCGCGGCCGGACCCCCGGCCACCTGCCGCGTCTCGACGGCGACGCCGGGCCAGCGCCCGCGCAGCTCCTCCGCCGTCCGGTCCAGCATCCGCCGGGCCTCCTCGGTGGGCGCGGGCAACCCCATGTCGTACGGGTTGAGCGGCACGCCGTAGCCGAGCGGATGCAGGTAGCCGTGCACCAGCAGCAGCGGCCGGGACCGCCAGGCGGCCTGCTGCGCCGCGTGCTCGGCGGCGACCAGGCTCGACGGGGATCCGTCCACCCCCACCACGACAGGTCGGTTCATCAGCGCTCCCGGTGCTCGATCACAGGTCATTGTCGGCGCGGCCCCCGCCCGGCACCAGCATTTGCCCGGACACGCCGCGCCGCGTGTGCGGCCCGGGGGTGCAGCGCCGCGGGTGCAGCGCCGCGGGTGCAGCGCCGCGGGTGCAGCGCCGCGCCGCGCGTGCAGGCGTTAGGAAGGGCCCCTTCCTATGCAGAATGCGTTAGGAAGGGGCCCTTCCTTGCACCTCACCGGTGGTGGCGGACGATCGCCAGGGGGGAGGCGGCGTGGTGCAGCACGGCGTGGCTGACCGAGCCGAGCAGCAGCCCGCCCCACGCGCCCCGGCCGTGCGCGCCGACGACCGTGAGCTGCGCCGTCCGGGACGCCTCGACCAGCACCCGGGCCGGCGTGCCCCGGACCAGGCGGCGGTGCACCGTCACCTCCGGGTACCGCTGCGACCAGCCGGCGACGGACTCGGCGAGCACCCGTTCCTCCTCCTCGGCGATCGCGTCGAGGTCGTACGCCAGGGGCAGCACCGCGCCGGGGGCGGCCGGGGTGGGGAAGAGCCACGCGTGCACGACCACCAGGTCGGTGTCGCGGCGCGCCGCCTCCTCGAAGGCGAACCCGATCGCCTCGTCGGACAGCGCCGAGCCGTCGACGCCCACCACCACGGGTCCGTCGGCGCGGGCCTCGCCGCGTATCACGAGCACCGGGCAGTCGGCGCGCGCCGACACCCCGATCGCCGCCGAGCCGACCAGCAGCTCGCCGAAGCCGCCCAGACCCCGCGAGCCCAGCACCACCAGGGCCGCGTCGCGGGACTCCCGCAGCAGCACCGGGACGGGGGAGCCGTCGACGAGCTCGCCGGTCACGTCCACCTCGGTGGAGACCTTCTTCGCCTCGGCGACGGCGTCGGCGACGACCTGCTCCGCGTAGTTGCGCAGCCCGGCGTCGGGCGGGCCGCCGGGGGCCGGCCCGAGCGGCGTGCCGAGCAGCGGCCAGATGAAGGCGTGCACCACCCGCAGCGGGCGGTGCCGCGCCTCGGCCTCCCGGGTCGCCACCCGCACCGCGTGCAGCGCGGAGTCGGAACCGTCCACGCCCACCACGACGGGGGCACCGGATCTGATGGTCATCACGTCCTCCTTCTTCCGCTTCCAGCCTGCCCCGACCCGGCCGCGCCGGTCAGGGCCGCCGGACCCGGTCGCCGGGCCGTTGGTCCCGGTCCGGGCGTCCCGGCCCGTCGGGCGTCGCCTCGGGCGGGCCGCCCGAGGCGCTGCGGGGCCGCAGCAGGCGCAGCACCAGCCCGGGGAGGACGGCCACGGCCGCGCAGGCGAGCAGGTCCGTCGCGCCGAGCGGGTCGGTGCCGAGCAGCACCCGCAGCGGCTCGACCAGCACGCCGGCCACCTGCAACAGCGCCGAGACGGCCACCGCGACCAGCAGCGCCGGGTTGCCCGCCCGCCCGGCCTCGGCGCCGGCGTCGCGCCGCGCCGGCCGGGGGGACCGTACCGCCAGCGCCACCCCGAGCTGGGCCAGCCCCAGGACCACGAAGACCACCGACTGCCAGGGCCGGTCCCAGTGGGCGGCGAGCACCCCGGCGCCGAGCGCCACGGCCGCGATCAGCGCCCCGGTGAGCAGCACGTCGCGTCCCAGGCCCGCGCCCAGCACCGACTCCTGCGGCGAGCGGGGCGCGCGGCGCAGGGTGCCCGGCTCGGCCGGCTCCGCGCCGAGCGCCACCCCCGGCACCCCGTGGGTGAGCAGGTTGATCCAGAGGATCTGCGCCGGCAGCAGCGGCACGGCCAGCCCGCACAGCGGGCCGAGCAGCATCACCGCGATCTCGGCAACCCCGCCGGAGAGGGCGTAGCGCAGGAACCGGCGGATGTTGTCGTAGCTGCGTCGCCCCTCGCCGATCGCGGCGGCGACCGTGGACAGGTCGTCGTCGACCAGCACCAGGTCGGCGGCCTGGCGGGCCACCTCCGTGCCGCCGCCCATCGCCACCCCGATGTCCGCGCGGCGCAGCGCGGGCGCGTCGTTGACGCCGTCGCCGGTCATCGCCACCACGTGCCCCTGCGCCTGCAACCCGGCGATGATGTCGAGCTTCTGCTCCGGCTGGGTCCGCGCGTACACCCGGGCCGCCGGGTGTGCGTCGGTCACGTCGCCGTCGTCGCCCCGCACCACCGGGTCGCCGTCGCGCCACAGCCCGAGCTGCCCGCCGATCGCGGCGGCCGTCGCCGGGTGGTCGCCGGTGACCAGCAGCAGCCGTACGCCGGCGGCGTCGAACCGGCGCGCGATCTCGGCGGCCCCGGCGCGCAGCGGGTCGCCGACCGCGACCAGCCCCACCGGGCGCAGCCCGGTCGGCGCGGCCGGGTCGGGGACCGTGTCCACCAGCGCCGCCGCGACCGCGAGCACCCGTAGCCCGGCCCCCGCCAGCTCGTGCGCCCGCGCGGTCAGCGCCGCGATCTCCCCGTCGTCCGCGTCGAGCAGGGGCGCGGCGAGCACGTTCTCCGGCGCGCCCTTGCACACCACCAGCCAGCGGCCGTCGCAGGACCGGTGCACCGTCGTCATCCGCCGGTTCGCCTGGTCGAACGGGTGCTCGGCGACCCGGGGCCACGCGGCCCGGGTCAGCGCGGGGTCCAGCCCGCACCGGCCGGCGAAGGCCACCAGCGCCGCCTCCAGCGGGTCGCCGACCGCCGCCCACCCCGGCCGCTCGTCGGTGGGCGGGGCCAGCGCGGCGTCGTTGCAGAGCAGCCCGGCCCGCGCCAGGCGGCGCAGCTCGTCGGGTACGCCCACCGCCCCGCCCGCGCGGCGCACCGTCCCGCGCGGCTCGTAGCCAGAGCCGGTCACCTCGTAGCCCGCGCCGTCGACGGTCACCGCCCGCTGCACCGCCATCCGGCCCTCGGTGAGCGTGCCCGTCTTGTCGGACGCGATGACGGTCACCGAGCCCAGCGTCTCCACCGCGTGCAGCCGCCGGGGGATCGCGCGCGCCGTGGCCATCCGCCGCGCCCCCAGCGCCAGGGCCAGGGTCACCACGGCCGGCAGCGACTCCGGCACCGCCGCGACGACCAGGCTCACCGCCGTGATCGCCATGTCCACCACGGGCCGGCCGCCGAGCACGCCGATGCCGAAGACCAGCGCGGACAGCCCCACCGCGAGCAGGCCCAGCAGCCGGCCCAGGCCGGCGAGCCGGCGCTGCATCGGGGTGGCGCCGGGGCGGGTGGCCGACACCAGCGCGCTGATCCGGCCCAGGGCGCTCGCCGGGCCGGTGCGGACCACCGTCCCGGTGCCCCGGCCCACGGTCACCACCGTGCCGGCGGCGACCTCCTCGCCGACGTCCCGGCTCACCGGCACCGACTCGCCGGTCAGCGCCGACTCGTCCAGGTGCAGCCGGCTGGCCCGCTCCAGCCGCAGGTCGGCCGGGACGACGTCGCCGGCCTCGACGCGTACCAGATCGCCACGGACCACGACGGAGGCCGGCACGATCAGGTCCGCGCCGTCGCGGACGACCCGGGCGGTCGGCGCGGCGAGCTGGTCCAGCGCGGCGATCGCGCGGTCCGCGCGGACCTCCTGTACCACCCCGATCGCGGTGTTCACCAGCACCACCAGCGCGATGACGGCGGTGTCCGGCCAGTCGCCGAGCACGCCGGTGACCACGGCCGCGGCCAGCAGGAGCGCCACCAGCGGGTCGGCGAGCTGCCGCAGCACGCGGGTCGCCAGGTGCCGGCGCCGCGGCCGGGCGACGCTGTTGGGTCCCTCGGCGGCCAGCCGCGCGGCGGCCTCGGCGGCCCCCAGGCCCGTCGGCGCGGCGGGGACGTCCGGCGTGGCCACGCGGGGCCGGGTGTCAGCGAGCACCGCTCCGCTCCCGTCCGACGGGTACTGCCACCACTGACCTCCCTGTCCGCGCGGCGCGTCACCGGGCACGCCGTCCCCCTCCACCGTCGCGCCGCCGCCCGGCGCGGCGGCAGAGGCGTTTCTCCCAGGTGGCCCGGGACCAACGGCCCTGACGCCGCGGGCCGCACAGGAGTCGGATGGGAGGCAGGACGATCGACAAGGAGGTCGAAGATGTCCACCGTCACGAAGTTCAGGGGCGGCGGCACGCTCGCGCCGTTCGACTGGACCAACCTGTCCTGGCTGCCGATGCTGGCCCCGACCATCAGGGTCGAGGACTACCTCGACGGCGACCGGTACGTGGTGCGCGCCGAGCTGCCGGGCGTCGACCCGGCCAAGGACGTGCGGATCACCCTGACCGGGGAGAACCTGCGGCTGGACGTGGTGCGCCGGGAGAGCCACGCCGACAAGGTCCGCACCGAGTTCCACTACGGCTCCTTCTCCCGGCTGGTCCCGCTGCCGGCGGGGCTGAAGCAGGAGACCCTCCGGGCCGCGTACGCCGACGGGATCCTGGAGATCACCGCCACGGTCGGCGAGCCGGAGCCGGCCGCCCGGGAGATCCCGATCACCGTCGAACACGGCGCCCACTGAGGTGACCACGGGGCCCGGCCGCGCGCCGGGCCCCTCCCACGACGAGGAGACCCGCCGATGACCCCGCTGGACATGCTCCGCGAACACCCGTTCCTCACCGGCGTGCCCGAGGAGTGGCTGCCCCGGCTCACCGGGTACGCCCGCCCCGTCGTCTGGCACCCCGGGCACCGGCTGTTCCGGGCCGGTCAGCCCGCCGAGCGGTTCTGGCTGGTCCGGGGCGGTGAGGTGGCCCTGGACTTCCCGGTCCCCGGGCGCGGCGACGTGGGCATCGACACGATCGGCCCGGGCGGGGTGCTCGGCTGGTCCTGGCTGTTCCCGCCGTACCGGTGGCAGTTCGGCGCGGTCGCCGTGCGCCGCACCCCGGCCGTGGAGTTCACCGCCGCCGGGGTGCGGCGGATGATGGAGTTCGACGACGCGTTCGGCCGGCAGCTCACCACCCGGTTCATGAGCGTGGTGGTGGACCGGCTCCAGTCGGCCCGCATCCGCCTGCTCGACCTCTACGGCTACCCGACGGCCCTGCCCCCGACGGGCTGACCCGGACCTCGGGCCGGGTTCTGGCCCGGTTGGCCCCTCGGGCGCGCCGTCCGGCGGGGGCGGCTCCTGCCGGCGCATAGGGAGCTGAGTCGAAAACGACATCACACACGGGTGATGACGTGGATGACTCAGCTCCCTATGCGCCGTCTCGCGGCATCGCCGGCCCTGTCCCACGGCCTCGCCCCGGCTGCGGACCCTGGCCCCGGCCGACCATCCCCGCGACCGGACGTCACCCGGCTTCGGTGGCGCCTCGGACGGCGTCGCCGTCGACGCGGCGGTGCACGATCAGCTCGTCGACCTCCAGCCGACCGATGCGCAGCTCCCGGATCACCGCCCGGCGGACCACCAGCCGCCCGATCGCGACGACGGCCAGGGCGCTCGCCCCCACCGCCAGCGCCCCGACGGCCATCGCCCCCGCGGAGAGCGCGCCCACCGCCCGCGCCCCCGTCGCCTGGGCGCCGGTGGCCGCCGCGCCCGTCGCCCGCGCCGGGGCCAGCCGGCCCAGGACCCGATGAGACGTCCGTGATTCCCTCATGGCACCCGATCCTGTCATGATCCCGCGACCCGGCGGGCCGACGTCCCGGGACTGCCGGGCGCTCAGGTGACCGTCAGGCCCCGGGCGGCGAACTGGCCGCGTACCCGCTCCAGCAGCTCCGGCGTGGGCGGCTCGGTGCCGGCGAGGGGGAACGTCAGGCCCAGCTCCGCGTACTTGTGCGCGCCGAGCCGGTGGAACGGCAGCACCTCCACCCGTTGCAGGCTGGGCAGTTCGGCGGCGAAGTCGGCGACCCCGGCGACGTTGTCGGGCGCGTCGGTGAGGCCGGGCACCAGCACGAACCGGATCCAGATCGGGGTGCCCCGGGCCGCGAGCCGGCGGCCGAAGCGCAGGGTCGGCCCGATCTCCCCGGTGCGGGTCACCCGCCGGTACGTCGCCGGGTCGCGCGACTTGACGTCCAGCAGCACCAGGTCGGTGGCGTCGAGCAGGGCGTCGTCGGCGCGTGCGCCGAGGAAGCCGGAGGTGTCCAGGGCCGTGTGCAGGCCCAGCGCGTGACAGCGGCGCAGCACCTCGCCGGTGAACCGTGGCTGCATCAGCGGCTCGCCGCCGCTGATCGTCACCCCGCCGCCGGCCACCGAGATGAACCGCCGGTACCGCTCGACCTGGGCCATCAGCTCGTCGATCGTGCGGTGCCGGCCGCTGCGCCGGTACCAGGTGTCCGGGCTGTGGCAGAACCGGCAGCGCAGCGGGCAGCCGGCCAGGAACGCCACGAACCGGGTGCCGGGGCCGTCCACCCCGATCGACAGGTCCCACGAGTGCACGGCCCCGGTCAGCTCCCGCCCGGCTGCGGCGGGCCCCCGCCCGACCCGCGCCGGCAGCGGCGCGGCCCCGGCCGGCGGGGCGTCTGCCCCGCCGGCCCGGCCGGTCGCCAGCGGCCCGGTCACAGCGAACCGTGGAAGGTGCGGGACACCACGTCGCGCTGCTGCTCCGGCGTGAGCCGGACGAAGTTCACCGCGTACCCGGAGACCCGGACGGTGAGCTGCGGGTAGCGCTCCGGGTGGGCCATCGCGTCGAGCAGGGTGGCCCGGTCCAGCACGTTGACGTTGAGGTGGAACCCGCCCGCGTCGGCGTACCCGTCGAGCACCCCGGCCAGGTTGGCGATCCGCTCGTCGCGGGTGTGCCCCAGCCCGTCGGGGGTGACCGTGCCGGTCAGCGAGATCCCGTCGCGCGCCGCGGCGTACGGCAGCTTCGCCACCGACAGCGCCGCCGCGACGAGGCCGTGGGTGTCCCGCCCGTTCATCGGGTTCGCGCCCGGGGCGAACGGCTCGCCGGCCCGCCGCCCGTCGGGGGTGTTGCCGGTGTGCTTGCCGTACACCACGTTCGAGGTGATGGTGAGCACCGACATGGTCAGCTCCGCGTCGCGGTAGGTGCGCTGCCGGCGCAGCTTCTCCGCGAACGTCTCGACCAGCCACACCGCGATCTCGTCGGCCCGGTCGTCGTCGTTGCCGTAGGTGGGCGGCTCGCCCTCCACGGCGTAGTCGACGGCCAGGCCGGTGGCGTCGCGCAGCACCTTCACCTTTCCGTACCGGATGGCGGCGAGGCTGTCCACCGCCACCGACAGCCCGGCGACGCCGGTGGCCATGAACCGGTGCACCGGGTGGTCGTGCAGCGCCATCTCCAGCCGTTCGTAGGCGTACCGGTCGTGCATGTGGTGGATGACGTTGAGCGCGTCCACGTACGTCTCGGCCAGCCAGTCCAGCGTCCGGTCGTACGCGGCGAGCACCTCGTCGTAGTCGAGCGTCTCGCCGCCGACCGGCGGGGCGGGCGGGGCGACCTGGTCGCCGGTCAGCTCGTCCCGGCCGCCGTTGATGGCGTACAGCAGCGCCTTGGCCAGGTTCGCCCGCGCCCCGAAGAACTGCATGTCCTTGCCGACCCGCATCGCCGACACGCAGCAGGCGATCGCGGTGTCGTCGTCGTACGCGGGCCGGATCAGCTCGTCGTTCTCGTACTGGATGGCGCTGGTGTCCAGCGACACCTGGGCGCAGAACCGCTTGAACCCCTCGGGGAGCCGGGGCGACCACAGCACGGTCAGGTTCGGCTCCGGCGCCGGCCCGAGGTTGTAGAGGGTCTGCAGGTAGCGGAAGCTGGTGCGGGTCACCAGCGGCCGGCCGTCGGCGCCGATCCCGCCGAGGGACTCGGTGACCCACGTCGGGTCGCCGGAGAAGAGCTGGTCGTACTCGGGGGTGCGCAGGAACCGCACGATCCGCAGCTTGATCACGAAGTCGTCGACCAGCTCCTGCGCGCCGGCCTCGTCCAGCCGCCCCTCGGCGAGGTCCCGCCGCAGGTAGGCGTCCACGAAGTTCGCGGTCCGCCCGAGCGACATCGCCGCCCCGTTCTGCTCCTTCGTGGCGGCCAGGTACGCGAAGTACAGCCACTGGATCGCCTCACGGCCGGTCGTGGCCGGGCCGGAGACGTCGTACCCGTAGGCGGCGGCCATCTCGGTCAGCTCGCCGAGGGCGCGGATCTGCTCGGCCAGCTCCTCCCGCTCGCGGATCACGTCGTCGGTCGACGGCCGGTCGTCCAGGGCCGCCTTCAGCGCCCGGCGCTCGGCGACGAGCCGGTCCACCCCGTACAGGGCCACCCGCCGGTAGTCGCCGATGATCCGGCCCCGCCCGTACGCGTCGGGCAGGCCGGTGATGACGTGCGAGCGCCGCGCCGCGAGGACGTCCGCCGGGTACGCGTCGAACACCGCGTCGTTGTGCGTCCTGCGGTAGCGGGTGTAGATCCGGTGCACCGCCGGGTCCGGCTCGTAGCCGTACGCCCGCAGCGCGGTCTCGACCATCCGCAGCCCGCCGGCCGGCATGATCGCCCGGCGCAGCGGCGCGTCGGTCTGCAACCCGACGATCAGCTCCCGGTCGGCGTCGACGTACCCGGGGGCGTGGGCGGTGATCGTGGACGGGGTGGCCGCGTCGACGTCGTACACGCCGCGGCGGCGCTCCTCGCCGAACATGTCGGTGAGCCGTCCCCAGACCGCCAGGGTCCGCTCGGTCGGGCCGGCGAGGAACCCGGCGTCGCCGGTGTACGGCTCGTGGTTGCGGCGCACGAAGTCCGCCACGTCGATCGTGGTGCGCCACGCCCCGTCGGCGAAGCCCCGCCACGGGTCGCGGACGTGCTCGGTGCCGGTCATCGTCGTGTCCTTCCGGTCGGTGGGGTGGCGGTGCGCGGCTGGTCGGCGGCCGGCCGACCGGCGCGGGCTGGCCGGCAGGTGGGTACCGGCCGGCCGCGGGCGGCTCACGGCCGCAGCACGAGGCGGGCGGCGACCCGGCCGGCCAGCACGTCCTCGATCGCCTCGTTGATCTCGTCGAGCTTGCGCACCTCGTACGCGACGTGGGTGCGGCCGGCGGCGTGCAGCCGGAACACCTCGGCCAGGTCGGCGCGGGTGCCCACGATCGAGCCGACGACGGTGATGCCCTTGAGCACGGTCTCGAAGACCGGCAGGGTGATCTCGTTGTCCTTCGGCAGCGACACCAGCACCAGCCGGCCGCCGCGGCGCAGGCAGCGGTGCGCCTGCTCGACGACGCGCGGGTCGGCGGCCAGCACGATCGCCACGTCCACCCCGCCGAGCGCGGTGATCGCCTCGACCGGGTCGACGTCGGTGGCGTCGACGGTGTGCGTCGCGCCGAGCGAGGCGGCGAGGGCCAGCTTCTCGGCGGTGACGTCGACGGCGACCGTCTCGCCGCCGAACAGCTGCGCGTACTGCTGGGCGAGGTGGCCCAGGCCGCCGATGCCGAAGACCGCCACCCGGTCGCCGGGCCGCACCCCGGCGACCTTCACCGCCTTGTACGTGGTGACGCCCGCGCAGGTCAGCGGGGCGGCCTCGGCCGGGTCCACCCCGGCGGGGACGGCGACGGCGTAGCGGGCGGACGCGACCGCGTACTCGGCGTGCGCGCCGTCGAGGGTGTACCCGGTGTTGCGCTGCGCCTCGCACAGCGTCTCCCACCCGGTGACGCAGTACCCGCAGGTCCCGCACGCCCAGCCGAGCCAGGGCAGGGCCACCCGGTCGCCGACGGCGTGCTCGGTCACCCCCGCGCCGATCCGCTCGACGATGCCGACGCCCTCGTGCCCGGGGACGAACGGCGGGTTCGGCTTGACCGGCCAGTCGCCGCGCGCGGCGTGGATGTCGGTGTGGCACAGGCCGCTGGCCTCGATCCGGACGAGGATCTCGCCCGGGCCCGGCTCCGGCACGGGCAGGTCGAACATCTCCAAGGGACGGTCGAACGCGGTGACGACACTCGCACGCATCGGGGGCCTCCCAGCTCCGTTGTCGCTTCCACCCTCAATCTGCTCCGTCCACCCCGCCGGAGGCAGAGTCCCCGGACCACCCCACCCGGGACCTTCGCCCCCCACCCCCATCCAGCCCGGTGATCAAGAGGTTTGCGTCCCGGCCGGGGCGAAACCTGACGCAAACCTCCTGGTCAACTCATCGACGGTGGGAGTCGGGGAGGCGGTGGGCGCGCAGGACGTGGGCCCACCAGGGGCGGGGGCCGGTCGAGCGCAGGGCCGGGGCGCGGACGCCGCGCAGGCTCACCCATCCGCCCGGCCCCATCCGCACCGTGCCGATGGCCGGCGGGCGACGCCGGCTGGCGACCACCGCCACCGCGGCGGTGACCAGCCCGACGGCCAGCGCGCCGGTCGCCGCGGCGAGCACCCGGTCCGGGTCGGCCAGCGTGCGGTAGCGCACCCGGCCACCGGCGAGCACGAAGGCCCCGACCGGCCGGCCGTCGCGGGCCACCGGCACCACCGCGGCCGGCGCGGCGCCGGGCAGGACGAGCACGGGGCCGACCTGCCCGGCGGACCGGTGCCCGGCCTCCGGGCACGCCTGCGCCGAGGACGGCAGCACCGCCGGAGCCTGCGCCGGCTGTGCCTGCGGTGCCGGTTCCTGCGCCGCCGGTTGCTGCGGCGAGGGCGCGGGCGGGCGCGCGGGCGGGGACAGTGGGGCGGGTCCGGTGGCGTTCAGGATCGCGGTCATGGCGCGACCTCCGTTCGGTTGTCGGGTCAGCGGCTGTCGGACGGCGCGCCGGCCGGGTGCGCCGCGGCCCGTCCGGCGTGCGGGAACGTCGTCCCCCTCCTTCGTAGCGGGCCGCCGCGGGCCGTCGACAGGGCCGGATGGGACCACCGCCGGGCCGGAGGTCCCGGCCTGTCGGAGCCCGCCGGTACCCTGCCCGGGTGACCGCCGAGGATCTCCGCCCGCCCGCCGCGACCGGCGAGGCCGTGCGCCTGCGCCCGGTGCGCGACGACGACCTGCCCCACTTCTTCGCCTTCGAGCAGGACGCGCAGGCCAACTGGGTGGCGGCGTTCGGCCCCGTCGACCCGGCCGACCGGGCGGCGTTCGAGACGCACTGGCGGCGCATCCGCGCCGACCCGGCGATCGTCACCCGCACCGTCACCGTCGACGACGCGGTCGTCGGCCACGTGGCCGCCTTCCCCGTCGACGACCAGACCGAGGTCAGCTACTGGATCGACCGGGCCCGCTGGGGCCGCGGCCACGCCACCGGGGCCCTCGCCGCCCTGCTGGCCGAGCTGCCGCGCCGCCCGGTGCGCGCCCGCGCCGCCAAGGACAACGCCGCGTCCCTCGCCGTGCTGCGCAAGTGCGGCTTCGTCGTGGTCGGCGAGGACTCGGGGTACGCCAACGGCCGCCGCGCCGTCGTCGAGGAGTGGGTCCTCGAGCTGGCCGCCTGAGCGCCGGCACCCGCCGGCACCGCCCCACAGCCGGCCTGAGCTGGGCGGGCACTAGTCTCGCGGGGTGAACTGGCTGGACTTGATCGGCTGGACCGGCTCCGCGCTGCTGGTCTGGTCCCTGCTACAAGCGCGCATCCTCCGCCTGCGCGCCCTCAACCTCGTCGGCTGCGTCGTGCTGATCGGCTACAACGCCGCCCTCGCCGTGTGGCCGATGGTCGGGCTGAACGTCGTGCTCGCCGTCATCAACGTGTGGTACCTGCGCAGGATGCTCGCCACCCGGCACGACGAGCAGACGTACCAGGTGGTCGAGGTGGGCGTCGACGACCAGTTCCTGGCACACACCCTACGCGTGCACGCCACCGACATCGCCCGGTTCAACCCCGGCTTCCACTGGGGCGAGCACACCGCCCGCCGCTCCGCGTTCCTGGTCGTCCGCGCCGACGAGGTGGTCGGGGTGGTCCTCTCGCACGCCGAGGGCGACGACACCGCCCAGGTCGACCTCGACTACGTCACCCCGCCGTTTCGCGACTTCACCCCCGGCGAGTTCGTCTACCGGCGCAGCAGCCTCTTCACCGACCGGGGATTCCGCCGGGTGGTCAGCCCGCCGGGCATGGTCGCCCCCTACTACCACCGGCTCGGCTTCCGCGCCGAGGACGACGCGTACGTGCTCGACCTGCCCACCGCCGGCCGGGCCTGACCGGCCCCGACGGGGCGGGCGACCGGCCGACACGCCGGCACCGACCCGGCCGTCGGCGGGCGGAGGATTCGCCGAGACTCCGACGGGGCACAGAGGGGCCTACGTCGTCCCGGGCCCGCCGGGCGGCGCCGCCGGCCGTCGCGGCCGGGGCCGTCGGAGCGAGGGAGAGAACCGGGCGTGCAGAGCTACTGGAGCCAACTGGCCCTGGTCGGAGTCCTGGTCGTCCTCAACGCGATCTTCGCCGGCAGCGAGATGGCGCTGGTCTCGCTGCGCGACAGCCAGGTCCAACGGTTGGAGCGCAGCGGCCGGGCCGGCCGGGTGCTGGCCCGCCTCGCCCGGGACCCGAACCGCTTCCTCGCCACCATCCAGATCGGCATCACCCTCGCCGGTTTCCTCGCCTCGGCCGCCGCGGCCGTCTCCCTGGCCAAACCCCTCGTGCCGCTGCTCGGCGTGTTCGGCTCCGCCGCCGAGACGGTCGCCATCGTCGCGGTCACCCTGGCGCTGACGTTCGTCACCCTCGTCTTCGGCGAGTTGGCCCCGAAGCGGATCGCCATGCAGGCCGCCGAGCGCTGGGCGCTGCTGGTGGCCCGCCCGCTGGACCTGCTCGCCAGCTTCACCCGCCCCGCCGTCTGGGCGCTCGGCGCGACCAGCGACCTGGTGGTCCGCCTCGTCGGGCTCGACCCCAGACACGAGCCGGACGAGATCGGCCCCGACGAGCTACGCGACATCGTCGCCGGCAACCACGGCTTCACCAAGGAACAGCGGACCATCATCGCCGGGGCGGTCGAGATCGCCGACCGGCGGCTGCGCGCGGTGCTCGTACCCCGGTTGCAGGTCTTCACGCTCGACAGCGGCACCACCGCGGAGGCCGCGCGGCTGGTCCTGGCCGCGACCGGGCACTCCCGGGCGCCGGTGGTGCGCCACGGCGGCCTCGACGACGCGGTCGGCGTGATCCACCTGCGCGACCTGGTCGGGGTGCCCGACGACCGGCCCGTCGACGAGTGCGCCCGCCCGCTCATGCTGTTGCCCGACTCGCTGCCCGTGGTCGACGCGTTGCGCCAGTTCAAGGCGGAACGTCAGCACATCGCCCTCGTCGTCGACGAGCGCGGCGCCGTCGACGGCATCGTCACGCTGGAGGACATCCTCGAGGAGATCGTCGGCGAGATCTACGACGAGACGGACCGGGACGTGCGCGCCGTGCGCACCGAGGACGACGGCGCGATGCTGCTGCCCGGCACCTTCCCCGTGCACGACCTCGTCGACGTCGGCGTGGAGCTGCCCGGCCGCCCCGCCGGCGACTACACGACCGTCGCCGGCCTGGTCCTGACCCTGCTGGGACACATCCCCACCGTGCCGGGGGAGGACGTCACCATCGACGGCTGGGCACTGGAGGTCGCCGACATCGACCAGCGGGCCATCACGTCCGTACGGCTGCGCCGCGTCGCCGCCCCGACCGAGCCCGACGCCGACGCGGAGCCCGACGCCGAGCCAGCCCTCGACCCGGCCCGGAGCTGACCCTCAGCCGGGCCCCGCCGGTCCCGCCGGCCGCCCGGGCGGATCCTCCGGCGGCGGCCGGTGCTGCTGCTGCGGCGGCTGGTCCTGCGGTCCCGGTGGCCGGTCCTGCGGCTGCTGCGGCCGGTCCTGGGGTCCCGGCGGCCGGCGCGGGTGCGCCGCGCCGAACGGGAAGCCGGGCACCGGCGGCACCAACCGGACCGCGTCGGCCGGCACCTGGCGGCTGCTGCCGCGCAGCGCCCGCGCGACCAGGCGGACCAGCCACGGCCCCGACGGGTGCCGCTCCGCGCCGATCAGCCGCCCGCTGACCCGGGCGTACCAGCGCCCGGCGACGACCAGGTCGGTCAGCCGCAGCCGCCCGTCGGGAACCACCCCGCGCACCACCACGTCCACCACCCGGCCCAGCCGCCGGCCGTGCAGGTCGTACGCGGTGCGGCCGAGCAGCTCACCCGCTCGCACGGTCGGCCCCCGGGATCCGGTCGATCAGGTGCCGGCGCAGCCACCGCTCCACCGGCGCGGACGGCAGGTCGTCGAGGCAGACGCGCAGCCGCACCGCGCTGTCCACCCGCGCCACCAGCCGGTACGGGATGCGCAGCGGCGTCACCGCCCGGTCCTCGGTGAACCGGACGGCCACCGCGACGAGGAGCCGGCCGACCCGGCCCCCGATCCGCTGCCCGAGCGCCGCCTGCCCGGTGAGCAGGGCGGCCACGTACGGCACCCCGTCCGCGTCGACGGCGAACTCCACGTCGTCGACCTTGCCGACCAGCCGGCCGTCGCGGTCGACGATCTGCCGGTCGAGCAGCCGCCGGCCGAGCTGCATCCTCACCGGCCCATCCCCGTCGCCACCGCCAGCGGGACCGCCGCCACCGCCGCGACCACGATGACCAGCAGGAACACCATCCCCAGCAGGTTCGCCAGCGGCCCGTTGACCCGGTCGCCCAGGTACGTCCGGTCGTTGGCCACGATCAGGATCGGCAGGTACGTCAGCGGCAGCACCACCGCGCTGAGCACCAGCATGTGCTCCGTCAGCGTCACCGGGTCGACAGTCGTCAGCAGCACCAGCACCCCGAGCAGGACGCTGACCAGCAGCACGCTGTGGAACCGGGCCGCCTCGCGGGGACTCACCCGCTTGCCCCACTGCCAGCCGAAGTACTGCGCGGCGGCGTACGCGGCGGACAGCCCCGTCTCCAGCGCGGCCCCGAACGTCACGGCGAAGAACGCCAGCGCCGCCACCACCAGCCCCGTCGCCCCGAACGCGAGGACCGCCGGCTGCGCCACCTGGGCGAGCGAGTCCGGCGACGCCCCGCCCGGGTGGTACACCACCGCCGCCGTGGCCATCAGCGACAGGGCGAGGAACCCGCCGACGGGGAACCCGATCAGCACGCTGGACCGGGCGTCGGCCAGGTCGGCGGCGCTCCACCGCTCCTCCACCGCGCCGGAGGAGAAGAAGAACACCTCGTACGGGCTGACCGTGGAGGCGAACAGCGCCACCGCCACGAACCAGTACGTCCCCCAGCCCTGCCCCGCCGCCCCGCCGTGCACCGCCGACCGACCGAGCTCCGCCCAGTCGGTCGGCAACCGGAACAGCGCCGCCGCGAACCCCACCAGGGCCAGCCCGGCCAGGCCGAACACCCGTTCCATCAGCTGGAAGCGCATCCGCCACAGCACCAGCCAGACCGCCGCCGCGGCCACCGGCACCCAGAGCAGGTAGCTCAGCCCGGAGGCCAGTTGCAGGGCCAGCCCGACGCCACCCAGCTCGGCGGCGAGGGTCAGCACGGTCACCAGGTAGGACGCCACCAGGTTCAGCAGCGCCACCCGGGGCCCCAGCCGCTCCCGGACCAGGTCGAACACCGCCCGGCCACTCACGGCCGCGACCCGGCCGGCCATCTCGGCGTACGCGCAGATGCCCACCACCCCGAGCAGCAGCACCCAGGCGTGCGCCATGCCGAAGCGCGCCCCCGCCTGGCTCGCCGCCACCAGGTCCCCGATGTCCACGAACCCGCCGACGGCGGAGAGCACGCCGAGCGTCGCGGCGAGGAGCTTCCTCACCTCGGGCGCGGGTCGACAGGTGCCATCGCCGCGACGATATCGGGACGTAACGCGCCTCAGGCCCCGAACCGCACCTCAGGCCCGAATCGGGCAGCGGCGGCGCGGGAGGCGGGGGTCAGCCGCCCGTGAGGTTCTGCAGGCGCACCTGACCCCGGGAGACCAGCCGCCCCGCGTCGTCGGAGATCTCCACCTGCCAGAGCTGCTGGCTGCGGCCCCGGTGCACCGGAGTGCCCACGGCCGTCAGCTCGCCCTCGCGGACCGCACGCAGGAAGTCCGTCTGGTTCGACACCCCGACCACCCGGCCCTGCCCGCCCAGCCACAGCGCGCCGCCGATGCTCGCGGCGGTCTCCACCACCGCGCAGT